>DATIRW010000072.1:0-17021 GCA_035469365.1 Thermoanaerobaculia bacterium | reverse complement strand
CGCTACGCCTTCCGGGAAGAGCCGGGCCGCGAAGAGGTCCTCTTCTTCGTCGGAGACCTGACCTGGCCGCCCAACGCGGAGGGGATCCGCTGGTTCTGCGCTCGGGTCTGGCCGGCGCTGCGGCGTCTGCGTCCCTCGGCGCGGGCGGAGATCCTCGGCCGGGGCGGCCGGCCGCCGATGGAACAGCGGACCCTGGCCGGCATCTCCTTCCTCGGAGAAGGGGACGACACGCGCCCGCACTGGGCTCGGGCCGCGGTGGCGGTCGTGCCGCTCCTTGCCGGGGGAGGCACGAGGTTGAAGATCCTGGAGGCGGCCGCCTGCGGCGTTCCGGTCGTCTCGACTCCCGTCGGAGCCGAAGGGCTGAACTTCACCGCCGGCTCGGAGATCCTGCTTGCCCAGGGAGCGGAGGAGTTCGCGGGCGCCGTCGCCGGGCTGCTGGCCGATCCCGAGGCGCGCCGCTCGCAGGCGGCCGCGGCGCGGCGGCGCGTGGAGATGTTCTCCGACTGGCGGAGGATCGCCGCGGACTTCGCTCGGGAACTGTCCCGAAGGGCGTCGGAGAAGTGAGCGCGCTCGCGGCGGCGCTCGCGGCCCTCGCCGTGCTCGCGGCGGCCTGGTCGTATCTCGTGTATCCGGCCCTGATCGCGCGCCTCTCGCGGCGCTCGACTCGGAAAGTCGAAGAGGGAGGCGCACCGCGGTCTCTGGAAATCGTTCTTTCCGCGGCCGACGAGGAAGAGGTAATCGGAGAACGAGTGGAGAACCTGCTCGCGCAGGAGTCTGACCTCCCGTTGCTCATCTCCATAGGGTGCGACGGTTGCCGCGACAGGACGGCGGAGATTGCGCGCGCTCGCCTGGGCGCGCGGGGACGCGTCGCGGAATTCGCGCAGAGGCGCGGAAAGGCCGCCGTCCTGAACGATCTCATCGGCGAATCCTCGGCCGATGTGATCGTCTTCACGGACGCCAACACGCGTTTCGATGCGGGAGCGGTGCGGCATCTGGCCGCGGCGTTCGCCGATCCGGCCGTGGGCGCCGCGTGCGGAAGGCTCGTCCTCGAGCGCACCGCGGGCGGCCGCGGCTCCGAGGCCGTCTTCTGGGACCGGGAGACACGCCTGAAGGAAGCGGAGGGACGGCTGGGAGTGTGCCTGGGCGCCAACGGAGCGATCTATGCCGCGCGGCGATCCTGGACCGAGCCTCTGCCGGCCGCGACGGTTCTGGACGACTTCCTGGTCCCCGCGCGGATCGCGCGGAAGGGAAAGAGGGTCGTCTTCGCCGGAGACGCCGTGGCCCGGGAGGAAACGGGACGGGACGTGGCGGCCGAGGTCGCGCGGCGATTCCGGATCGGAACGGGAGCCGGAATGGTGCTCGCGCAGGAGACCTGGCTCTTCAACCTGCGCGCTCACGGACTTCTCTCCGTCGCTTTTCTCTCCCGGAAGGCCGCGCGCTGGATCGCGCCTGTCCTCGCGCTCGCGTCCGCCGTTGCCGCCCTGGGCGACGCGGGCCTGCGTCCGGTCGGAGTGATCGTCCTGGCGGCGGCGGCGCTCTTGATGCTGTCCGTTGCCGCTCGCCCGAGGCTGCCGGGCCTCCCCGGCCGGCTCTATGATTTCTGCGTGATCAATATCGCCCTCGCCGCGGGCGTCGTCGCGGGACTGGCGGGCTACCGACGGCCCGCCTGGCGGCGAACGCGGTGAGACGCCCCTCTTCCGCGTTCCGGGCGACAGCGCTGGCGGGGGACCTCGTCATCGCCGCGCTCTGCCTCTACGGAGCCTTCCTCCTGCGGACCCGGGTGGCGCTGCCGGGCACCGAGGGACTGCTTCCTTCCGCGAAGGTGCGTTATACCTTCGTGAACATCCTGATCGTCCTCTGCGCGCAGGCCTTCTTCCTGTCGCTCTTCGGTCTCTATCGCGCGAGGGAGCGGTTCCGCGAGCCGCTGGCGAGGCTCCTCGTTCCCGCCCTGTTCTTCGAGCTCTTCGCCCTCTCGGCCGTCTACTTCCTGGCGTTCGCCCAGACCTATCTCTTTCCGCGTTCGGTCCTCGTCGTCTACATCCTTCTCGACGCCGTCGCGCTCGGGCTCTGGCGGATGCTGCTCGACAGGCTCTTCCCGCAGCCGCGGCGGCGCGCGGTGATCGTCGGGACCGGAAAGGCCGCGGCGCTCATCGCCGACACGATCCGGCGCCACCCCTGGACCGGAGTGGAGGTCGCGGGCCTCGTCGGCGCGGCAGCGGGAGCCCGGGCCGACCTTCCCGTGCTCGGCCCCCTGGAGAGCCTCATCGAGATTGCCGAACGCGAGAAGATCGACGAGGTCATCGTGACGCCGGAAGAATCGAGCTGGAAGGACCGGATCTCCGAAAGCGTCCCCCGAGATTGGCGCGCGGACCTTCTCGTGTGGCCTTCTCCTTTCGAGACCATGATCGGGCGGCTCCGGTTCCGAATCGTGGGGGATCTGCCGCTTCTCGAGGCGAGGATGCGTCCCCTGGAGGGAGTCCGCGCCGCGCTCAAGCGCGCGTTCGACGTGATCGTCTCCACCGCCCTGCTCGTTGTCTCACTCCCGATCCTCCTGGTGGGCGCCGCGATCGTCGCGATCTCGTCGCGCGGAGGCGTCTTCTACCGGCAGGAGCGCGTGGGGAAAGACGGACGTCCCTTCCAGCTCTGGAAACTCCGGACCATGCGCGAGGGAGCGGAAGGGGAGACGGGCGCGGTCCTCTCCTCTCCGGGAGATGTCCGCGTCACGCCGGCCGGCCGCTGGCTGCGCTCCCTTCGCGTCGACGAGATCCCGCAACTCTGGAACGTCCTCATCGGCGACATGAGCCTCGTCGGCCCGCGTCCCGAGCGTCCTGAATTCACCCGGCCCTTCGAGGAGAGCGTGTCCGGCTACACGCTGCGCCTCTCCGCCCGTCCCGGATTGACCGGCCTCGCGCAGGTCTCGGGCGACTACGCAACCGAGCCCGAGATCAAACTGCGGTACGACCTGGCGTACTTGAACAACTGGTCGTTGGGGCTGGATCTGTCGATCCTGCTTCGGACGATCCCCGTCATCCTGACGCGTCGCGGAGTGTGAAGACAGGTGTTCGAATCTCCAGACAGCACGAGATGCCGAACACTCCGATCTATGATTCTTCGCAAAGAATGAACGAGAGTTCTCCTCAACCTTCCCGTCGGCCGAGGGTGGCCGTCGTGATGCCGGCGTACAACGCGGAGAAGACTCTCGCGCGCACGTATGCCGACATCCCCCGGGATTCCGTGGACGACATCATTCTCGTGGACGACGCTTCGAGCGACCGCACCGTCGAGGAGGCGCGGCGGCTGGGCCTTCATGTCGTCGAGCACCGGCGGAACCGCGGATACGGCGCCAACCAGAAGACCTGCTACCGCACGGCTCTCGAGCGCGGGGCGGACATCGTCGTCATGGTCCATCCGGACCACCAGTACGATCCGACGGTCATTCCCCACCTGATCGAGCCGCTCCTTCACGCCGAGTGCGACGCCGTTTTCGGGAGCCGGATGCTCGGCGGGCGCCCGATCCAGGGAGGCATGCCCAAATGGAAGTACCTTGGCAACATCTTTCTGACGGCGATCGAGAACGCGACGTTCCTGATTTATCTGACGGAGTACCACAGCGGCTTCCGCGCCTACAGCCGCCGCTATCTCGAGGCTATCGCCCTCGAGCGGAACTCGGACGGTTTCGTATTCGATACCGAGATCATCGCGCAGGCGATGGCCCGCGGGCTCACGATCCGCGAGATCCCCATCGAGACTCGCTATTTCGACGAAGCCTCCCAGATCTCCTTCGGTCCCTCCGTGCGCTACGGGTTCGCGATCCTGAAGACGATGCTCCTCTACAAGCTTCACGCCTGGGGAATCTACTCCGCCCGCATTTTCCGCCCCCGGGACAAGTCCTAAAATGGGAGGGGCGGGGGAGCGGAGAGGCTTCCATTCCGAAGGAGTTTCTCCATCTCGCTGGAGCGCTCGCGGAGGGCCGGCTGGAGGTCCGGCAGCAGCGCGGGGAAGAGCGCGGGGCTGATCCAGATGGCGCGCAGAAAAGCCGCCGCGGCCTTCTCGGTCTCGCCTCCGGCCTCGTACGCCCGGCCCAGGTTCAGGTCGATCTCAGCCCTTTCGCCGAGGTCGAGGGCTTTCCGGTAGAACTCGATCGCTCTTGCGGTGTCCGCGCCGACGAGCCGACAGGATCCCGCGAGCACGAGCGGGCGCGAGTCGCCGGGAAGTCCGGGCGCCGCTGAGAGCGCGATCTCCTGGACGTGGTCGAGCGCCGCTCGAGGATCGGAGACGTCTCCAGGGTGGCTGACGAGAAAGCGCAGGGAATCCGCCGCGGGCCGCAAGATTCTTTCCGCCCGGTACCTCGCAATCTCCGGCGCGAGCGCCCACGCGAGGACGCCGGCGAGAAGGAGACCTCGGAGGACTCTGATGAGCCGGCGTTCGGTGGTCGGCGTTCGGTGCTCGGGTTGAACCGAGGATCGATCTCCGATCCTCCACGCCCTGCCCGAGGCGAGCAGCAGCGGCACGGCGGAGATGGGACGCTGCATGGGAAACCAGGTCAGCGCGGCGACGGCCCCCGCTCCGAGAAACGCCAGGAGAAATACGGCCTCGGCGCTCGCCTCCGGCGAGCCCGGACCACGGGCCGTCCTCCGGAGACCCTGGAAGAGGAGAACGACGGCTCCGAGAATGACCAGGCCGGCCGGAACTCCCCCTTCCGCGAAGGCCTGCAGGTAGTCGCAGTGCGCCTCGGCGTAGGAGGCGGTGACGAGAGGATTGACGAGCTTGCGGCGCAGGGTGATCTCCGCGCGCAGGCGGTGCGGCACGAACTCCGCTCCGAACGTGCCCGGTCCGAATCCGGTCCAGGGACGCTCGCGCACCATCTCGGCGGCGGCGCTCCAGGCTCCGAGCCGGTATGTGATGAGACGGTCCCAGTCCCGAGCACGAAGCGCCGATACGGTCTCCGTCACGCGCTGGCGTAAGGGCCGATACGCGAGAGCGCCGACGCCGGCCAGGAGAAGGACGGCGGCGATCCCGGGCGCGGCGCGGCGGCCGTAGCGGCAGATCAGCAGAATGGTCGTCCCGGCGACGAGAGCCGTCCAGGAGGTCAGATTGCGATTGGCGAGAAGGCCGCCCACGAAGACCACGGCCCCCAGTCCGGCCGCGGCGCGCAGGGCGGTTCGGCCGCTCCAGAGGAGAACTCCCAGACAGGACACGGCGGCCAGCGCCAGCGCCAGCGCCAATGAGCCGGGATTGCCCACGAAGGCGCCCGTCCCTTCGCGGCTCCCCGCAGTAATGAGCGCGAAGGGGCGGTAGATGTTCCGCTCCTGCAGGACCGACACGCCCGTGTCGACGGCGGCCACCGTGAGGAACGCCGAGAGGAGGAGAGCCTTGTGCTTCTCGAGGAAGCGGCTGGCTCCGAGCGCCGGAAGGAGCAGGGTCAGAGAGAGGACCCGCATCGCGTCCAGCGCGGCCGCGCGCCGCGGCGAAACGAGGGCGCTCACGAGCGCCGCGGCGCAGCCGAAGAGGAACAGCAGCAGCGCCGCGGATTGGAGGCGTGGGCGCCCGCCCCGACCCGCGCCGAGCGGATTCCTCCACCGCGAGAACCCGAAGGCCGCGAGCGCGGCGATCCCGACGGCCACGAGCGTCGTCAGCCGCTTGGGAGCATCGAAGGCGGCGTCGGCGCCGGAATCCACGGCCAGTCCCGCGCACACGATGGCGAGGAAGAGTGCCGCCGCGGCGATCGCGCCGCCGGAATCCCGCGCCGGTGCCGTGCTCGCGGCCGGTAACTCCGCCTTCCGCCTCTTGCGCGACATCCCGCATCATTAGAGCAGGTTCCGGGGAGAGAACCGAACACCCGACACCCGACACCGAATACCTTCTCGCCCCGGTTCGTTATGCTCCTCGACGTTTATGAGGACCGGATCCCATCCCCGCCGCCGCGTTTCCCTTCACCTCTGGGTCTACCGGCATCGCGTGGTCATCCTCGCGACGTTCGGCGCCGTGTTGCTGTCGGGCCTCGCCGTCCTCGCCCACTTCACCTCGGTCGTGGTCCGGAGGTTCGAAGGCCACCGGTGGAACCTGCCGTCGCGGATCTACTCGGACATGTTCGTGCTGCGCGCCGGGGACGGGAGCTCGCCGGAGAAGCTGGTCGGAAAGCTCGAACGTCTCCTCTACCAGGCCGATGACGAAGCCCCCGCGCGGGCGGGCCACTTCCGTCGGACGGGCAACCTGGTCGAAGTCTTCCCGCGGGACTTCCGCTACCCGGGAAAATTCTTCCGGGGATTCCCGACGCGGATCGAGTTCGCGAGCGGAAAGGTCGCTTCGATCCGGGACGCCTCCGGTGAGCCGGCGCCCGCCCTCGTCGTCGAGCCGGAGCTGCTCGGCTCGGTCTTCGGCGAGGAGCTGGAAGACCGCACTCTCGTTCGCCTCGAGGACCTGCCCCAGTCGCTCAAGGACGCCGTGCTCGTGACGGAAGACCGCGATTTCTATCGCCACGCCGGCGTCTCAATCCGGCGCAGCATCGGCGCCGTCATCTCCAACGTGAGGAACAAGGGGACTCAGGGGGGGTCGACGCTCACCCAGCAGCTCGTCAAGAATCTCTACCTCTCGCCGGAGCGCACGCTGCGGCGCAAGGCGATCGAGGCCGTCCTGGCCGTGATCCTCGACGCGCGCTATTCCAAGGACGAGATCTTCGAGGCGTACTTGAACGAGATCTATCTCGGACAGCACGGCTCGATCGCGGTCAATGGAGTGGGCGAGGCGTCGCGGCACTACTTCGGGAAGGAGGCGAGCGATCTCGATCTGGCCGAGTCGGCGACGATCGCCGCGATGATCAAGGCTCCCAACGCCTATTCGCCCCTCCACAACCCTGTTCGGGCCAGGCAGCGACGGGACCTCGTCCTCAGGCTCATGCGCGAGGAGAAGAGGATCGACGATGCCGCGCTGGCGCAGGCCCTCCAGGAGCCGGTCGTCTCGCTCTCGCGCGCGCAATCGCGCACCAGCGCGCCGCATTTCGTGGATTTCGTCAAGGGGGAGCTGGAGGCCCGCTTCGGCCAGCAGCTGAAGACCGAAGGTCTGCAGATCTACACGACGCTCGACGTGGATCTCCAGCGCGCGGCCCAGAGGTCGGTCACGCAGGGACTGGCGGCGCTCGAGAAGAACTACCGGCGGCTTGCGGCCAACGCGAAGGAGGAACCGATCCAGGGGGCGCTCATCGTGCTCGAGCCCCGCACCGGAGCCGTCAAGGCCTTCGTCGGAGGGCGCGACTACCGTCTCTCCCAGTTCAACCGGGTCACGCAGGCGCACAGGCAGCCCGGATCGCTTTTCAAGCCGTTCGTGTATCTGGCGGCCTTCGCGCGCCGCGACCTGGCGACGCCGGTCACGCCGGCCACGATCCTGGAGGACACGCCGATCACCGTGACCTGGGACAAGGGGGGAGAGGACGAGCAGTGGAGTCCGCACGACTACGACGGGGACTACCGGGGGGCCATGTCCGCGCGCAGGGCCCTGGAGCTGTCGATCAACATCCCGACGGTGCGGGCGGCTCTCGCAGCGGGGCTGCCGGCCGTGCTCGCGACGGCCCGGGCCGCGGGCGTGGGCTCGCGGTTGCGCCCCTATCCCTCGGTCGCTCTCGGGGCCTTCGAGGTCTCGCCGCTCGAGATCGCGTCCGCGTACGCCGTCTTCGCCAACGGGGGCGTGCGGGTGGATCCCATCGCGATCGTGGGTGTCCAGACGAGCGAAGGGCGAGTGCTCGACCGGAAGGAGACTCCGTTGAAGCCCGTCCTCCCCGCCGACGCCGTCTTCCTGGTGGACTCGCTCATGAGGGGCGCCGTGGACCGCGGTACGGCCTCCGCGGCCCGGGCCGGGGGAGTGCGGGGCGTCCTCGCCGGAAAGACCGGCACGACCAACGACTACCGCGATGCCTGGTTCATCGGCTTTTCGCCGCGCTTCCTGGCGGCCGTCTGGGTCGGATACGACGACAACCGTCCGATCCGGTTGACCGGAACACAGGCGGCGGTGCCGATCTTCGCCGACTTCTCCCGCTCGGTGCCCGCCCAGCTCTTCAGCGAGAACTTCCCCGTGCCTTCCGACATCGTGACGGCCGAGATCGATCCGGAGACCGGCGGGCTCGCTACACCGCAATGCCCCCAGCGCATGACGGAAGTCTTCATCTCCGGCACGGAGCCCCGCTCCGAATGCGCCGCGCACCGCTCTTCCGCCTCCTTGCCCATCGAGGGCGCCTTCAACTGACGAAGAACCGTTCCCTGTTGCTGATAGATTGGACGGTTCGATGAGGCGGTCACCAAACATTCAGTCGGAAGGAATCCGGATCAGGGGCGCTCGGACTCACAACCTGAAGGACGTCTCCGTCACGGTCCCGATCGGGAGCCTCACGGTCATCACGGGCGTCTCGGGGTCGGGGAAGTCTTCACTCGCGTTCGACACGCTGTATGCCGAGGGGCAGCGGCGTTACGCGGAGTCGCTTTCGACTTACGCGCGGCAATTCCTGGAGAGGCTCGACCGTCCCGACGTGGACTCGATCGAGCCGGTGCCTCCGGCCATCGCGCTGGAACAGAAGAACGGCGTGAGGAACGCCCGCTCGACGGTGGGGACGCAGACGGAGATCTACGACTCGCTGCGGCTTCTCTTCGCGCACGGAGGCACGACGTTCTGTCACGCCTGCGGACTGGCCGCCGTTCCCGGGGGCGTGGACCGGGCGGTGGAGGAGCTCTTCCAGGCCGAGCCGGGCGCCAGAATCACGCTCGTCGCGCCTCTGACGTGGCGCCGCGAAGGGAACAGCCGCCGCTCCCGCCGCACCAGCCGGGAAGACCGCATCCGTCTGGAGGAGTTGAAGCGGGCCGGATTCTTCCGGGCGCTGTCCCTCGGCGGAGAGACCGTGGAGATCGCTCAAGACGTCGAGCCGCTCCTGGACGCCGACGGGCGCCTCCCCGTGGTCGTGGGGCGATTCGTCGTGCGGGAGGAGTCGCGCGCGGAGATTGCCGCCGCGGCGGACTCGGCTTTCGCGATGGCGGGGTCGCTCACGGCCGTCTTCCAGGATCGTGCTCGGACGTTTCGCCGCGGCCTCCACTGCCCCGGCTGCGGTGCCGATTTCCGGGAGCCGACGCCCGCGCTCTTCGCGTTCAATTCGCCGCTCGGGGCCTGCCCGGTGTGCCAGGGCTTCGGGCGAGTCATCGGCGTCGACCTGGAGAAGGTCATTCCGGACGCTGCCCTCACGCTCTCCGACCGGCCCGTCGCCCCCTGGAATACGCCGGCGTACGAGTCGGCCTACGACGATCTCTTCCGGGCCTGCCGCCGCTACTCCGTCCGGACGGACATCCCGGTCGCGAGGCTCTCCGCGCACGAGCGGGAAGTCCTGATCAAGGGGCGGGGAGAGTTCTACGGCGTCAATGGTTTCTTCGACTGGCTCGAGACCAAGCGATACAAGATCCATGTGCGGGTGCTGCTCGCCCGTTACCGCGCCTACACGCTCTGCCCCGAGTGCCGCGGAGGGCGGTTGACGCCCGCGGCGCTGTCGGTGCGCCTGCGCGGCCGGACGATCGCGGAGCTTTCGGAGCTCCCGCTCTCGCAACTGCGGCAATGGTTCGAAGACTGGACGCTCACCTCGGCCGAGGAAGAGCGGCTCTCGTCCATCGTCTCCGAGATTCGCTCGCGAGTGCGCTACATGAACGAGGTCGGTCTCGATTACCTGACGCTTTCGCGAGCCGCGAGGACCCTCTCGGGAGGCGAGGCCCAGCGCATCGGGCTGGCCTCCGCGCTCGGAGGGGCTCTGACCGGCACGCTCTACGTCCTGGACGAGCCGACCATCGGCCTGCACGCCGCCGACACGCGGCGACTGCTCAAGATCCTGCGGCGGCTGGCCGACCGGGGCAACACGGTCGTCGTCGTCGAGCACGACCCGGAGGTCATCGAGGCGGCCGATCGCGTGATCGATCTGGGGCCCGGCGCGGGAAGCCTCGGCGGCCGCCTTCTCTTCGAAGGCACTTCGGCCGCCCTGTCGCGCGTGAAGTCTTCCGCGACCGGCCAGCTTCTCCGCCTCCGCAGACCGTCCGCCACCGAGCACCGAACACCGAGCACCGAACACCGGCCCGCTCCCGGCCGGCTCGTGGCCTTCCGCCGCGTCGAAGGCGCCATCACGGTCTTCGGAGCGCGCGAGCACAATCTGAAGAAACTGACCGTCCGTTTTCCGCTCGGGCGTTTGATCGCGGTCTCGGGGGTCTCGGGGTCCGGAAAATCCACGCTGGTGCGGGACATCCTCTACAACTCCTACGCGCGCCGCGTCAAAGGGCTCGTGGCGCTCGACGTCGGGGCGCACGACCGGATCGAAGGGCTGGAGAACGTCGGCGACCTGCTGCTCGTGGACCAGAGCCCGCTCGGCCGATCCGCGCGCTCGAACCCGGTCACGTACGTCAAGGCCTGGGACGAGATCCGGCAGGTCTTCGCCCGCACGGCGCGGGCGGTCTCCCGCGGGATCACGGCGCGCGATTTCTCGTTCAATTCGCCGGGAGGCCGTTGCGAGATGTGCCGCGGCACGGGCTGGCAGACGATCGACATGCAGTTCCTGGCCGACGTCACGGTGCGCTGCGACTCGTGCGACGGCCGGCGTTTCCAGAATCGGGTCCTGGCCATTCGGTACAGGGGCAAGAACATCGGGGATGTTCTCGCGATGACGGTTTCGGATGCCTCGGTGTTCTTCGCCGGAGAGCCCAGGATCGTCCGGCGCCTCCAGCCACTCGCCGAGACGGGCCTGGGCTACGTGACGCTCGGCCAGCCCACGGCGACGCTTTCGGGCGGCGAGGCTCAGAGGTTGAAGCTCGCCTCCTTCATCGATGCGCGGCCTCCGGCGGGCCGCGGCACGCTCTTCCTCTTCGACGAGCCCACGACCGGTCTTCACGCCACGGATATCGAGAGGCTGCTCAAGACCCTGGGTCGCCTGATCCATCTGGGCCACTCGGTCCTGGCGATCGAGCACAACCTGCAGTTTCTCGCGGCCTGCGACTGGATCATCGATCTGGGGCCGGGGGGCGGAGAGAAGGGGGGAACGATCGTGGCCGAGGGTACGCCCGAAGAGATCCGGCACAACCCATCGAGCCTGACCGGCCGGTTCCTGGCCGAGCTCGCTCTGCCGACGCCGCCCGACACGCGCCGCGCTGGAATGACGGGGTAAATCGGTTCCCGGTGCCCCGGGAAGGGCATTACGGCGTCTTGCGGCTGGATTCCTGCAGGAATTGGATGAGCTGCTCGCGGCCGCCGTAGCCTTGCAGCTTCGCGATCAGACGGCCGTCGGGGGCGGCCACGACGAGCGTGGGGAAGGCGTTGACAGAATAGCGCCGCTCGAGTTCGTCGATCGCGGGCGGGTTCTTTCCATCCTCCCGCTCGCGGTCCACGACGCGCGCCGGCAGGTAGGACTGGTTGACCAGGGAGGCTATCTGGGGATCGCCCCAGCCTTCCTTGTCGAGCCGGTGGCAGGGTCCGCACCAGGCGGCGGTGAAGTCGTACAGGACAGGCTTTCCCGCGCTCCTGGCCACCGCCTCCGCTTCCGTTCGCTGCTGCCAGCGGACGAGGCCGACCGCCTCTGTCTTCTTCTCCCGGTCCATGACCGCCGTGATCACGCGGAACAGAATCGCGGCAAGCACGAGCCAGAGCAGGAGCGGCGGAAGCCTCGATTGAGGCCCCGAGCGGACCGGCTCAGTCTTGTCCATACGAGAACTCCCGTCGCGAGAAGATCCAGGCGGCCAGTGCCAGGTAGGCGGCGAGCGCCAGCGCATACTGCCCGGTCGCGGCCGCGAGGACGCCCTTCCCACGCAGGACGTCACCCCAGGCGACCTGAGGCAGGACATTCTCGCGGATGATCGCCCCGAGCCTCGAGAGCCACGGCTTTCGCAGCGCTCCCGCCAGAACATCCGGTGCGCCGAGCAGGAGACTCAGGAGGAAGTACGCCAGGATGTCGCCGTACCCCCGCAGGAAGGTCGAAAAGAAGAGCAGGACGGCCGCGAGGAGGGCGGCGGAGAGAAGCGCGCCGGCCGCGCCGCGGGCGAGATCCCCGAGCGCCAGCCCGCCGGCGCCCCCGCGTCCCAGGACGGCTCCCAGGAGAGGCGAGAGGCCGAGCGCGATTGCGGCAGTCACGGCGACGTAGATCGCGTAGCACAGCAGGATGCCGCAGTAGCGGCCGAAGAGGTACTCCACGCGCCGGATCGGGCGCGCCAGGATCATCTGCAGCGCGCCGCTGGAAGAATCTTTCGAGACCGATGCGGCCGCGAGAATCAGGAGAGCGATGAAGCCTCCCGACTCCAGCGCGCGTCCGCCTCCCGTGACGAGGATCTGGAAGGCGGTCAGGAGGGACAGCACGCACAAGGCGATCACGACCCCGGTCGAGCCGAGCTTCTGGCGGAGGAATCGCCTTACCATTTCCGTCACGGAGGAGGCCTTCGGAAGAGCTCTTCCAGATCCGCCGAGGAGCGCACCTCGAGAACCGGCACATCGGCGAGAGCAAGGGTCTTGACGGCGCGGGCCACGTCTTCCTCACTGGCGGACGGCAGGTGCAGGGAGCCTTCGCCCGAGGAGGCCACGTCGAAACCGCCGGCGGAGAGGGCGGCGGCGGCATCGGCGGCCCGGGCCGGCGGCACGCGGAGGATCGCCCGGCGGGGCGTGGCGGCGTCCCCTCGCAGGGTCTCCGTCTGTGTCAGCTTGCCCCGGTCGATGAAGACGACGCGATCGCAGACTTTTTCCACCTCCGCCAGCTGGTGAGAGTTCAGGACGATCGTGGCACCTCTCGACCTGGCTTCCAGGATCCGCTCGCGCACGACGGCGATGCCCAGCGGATCGGTGCCGGAGGCGGGCTCGTCCAGAAAGAGCAGGTCGGGATTGCCGAGAGTGGCCTGGGCCACGCCGATCCGCTGGAGCATCCCGCGGGAATAGGTCCGCAGGCGCCGGGACAGCACGCCGCCGTCGAGTCCCACTCGAGCCGCGGCGGCGGCCACTTCCCCGGCAGTGCGCGCGGGTTCTCCGCCCGAGAGCCTCCAGTGATGCGCCAGGAAGGCACCGCCCGACAGGTCCCGGTCGAAGCCCAGGCGCTCCGGCATGTAGCCGGTCCGCGAGCGAATGGAGAGGTCGTCCGGCGCCTTGCCGTCCACGGTGATCGTCCCCGTGTCGGGGCGCAGGAAGCCGAGGAGGCAGGAGAGGAGCGTCGTCTTGCCCGCCCCGTTGGGACCGATCAGGCCCAGTGTCTCGCCGCCGCGGACCTCCAGCGAAACGCCGTCCAGGGCCCGCATGCGCCGGCCAAACCGGCCGTAAGTCTTCGACACGTTCGACACGCTGATCATCGAGCCGTCGAGAATAGCAGAGGCCTTTCAGGAGGGGGCCGGTAGACCGGAGACGTCAGACGGGAGACGATGAAGATCTCGAGGTCCGTGTTCCTTCTTCCTTCTCCCGTCTTCCGGCTCCGGATTTTCGGGAATACATGTTAGATTCTGGCGCTTTTTTACGCCGCTGGCCGAATGATCGAAGTTCAGAGTCTCACGAAGCGATACGCGACGCAGGTCGCTGTCTCCGACGTCTCCTTTTCCGTCCGCCAGGGGGAGATCGTGGGCTTCCTCGGCCCCAACGGCGCCGGAAAGACGACGACCATGCGCGTGCTGACCGGCTTCCTGCCCCCCTCGGAAGGGAGGGCGAGCGTGGCGGGTCACGACATCGTGGCGCAATCGCGGCAGGCCCGCGCCAATCTCGGCTATCTGCCCGAGTCCGCCGCTCTCTATCCCGAGATGCGCGTGCGCGAGTACCTGGCGTACCGGGCAAGGCTCGAGGGGCTCGTGGGGGCGGGAGTGAAGTCGCAGGTGGACGAGATCATCGGACTCTGCCTCCTCGATGAAGTCGCGGACCGCAAAGTCGAGAACCTCTCCCGGGGGTACCGGCAGCGGGCCGCGCTCGCGGGCGCGCTCGTTCACCGGCCTCCTGTCCTGATCCTGGATGAACCGACCGTCGGGCTCGACCCGGCGCAGATCATCAAGATCCGCGAGATGATCCGTTCCCTCGGGCGTGAGCGCGCCGTCCTTCTCTCCACCCATATCCTCCCGGAGGTGGACGCAGTCTGCGATCGCGTGCTGATCATCGACCGGGGGCGGATCGTAGCCGAGGGGACGCCGCAGGAGCTGCGCCAGCGCCTTGCCGGGTCGAACGTCCTGCGCGCCGCGTTCAGGGGAGAGGTCGCTGCCAGGGAGGCCGTCGGCGAACTCCACGGCGCGGTCGCGGTCGTGGAAACCTCCGGCGAGGGGGAGACGCGCGTGCGCGTCGAGTGCTCGGAAGGCGCCGATCTGTCCGAGGAAATCTTCCATCTCGCGGTTGCGAGAGGGTGGGTCCTTCGGGAGCTCTCGCGCGAGGGCCTCTCCCTGGAGGACGTCTTCGTGCGCCTGACCCGGCATGACGAGGCTTTCCCTGAAGCTCCGGCGGATAAAACCGCGTCCCCTGAAGCCGCGGCGGACAACCTGTCCGCCGAAGCCCCGGCGAAGGCGGAGGCGGAATGAGGAGATTCTTCGCGATCGTGGGGCGCGAGTGGCGCGCGTACTTCCTCTCGCCGCTCGCCTACGTGATCCTGGCAGCGTTCCTGGTGATGAACGGTTTGATCTTCTACGCGATCGTGAACTTCTTGAACGCGCCCAACGCCCCCAAGGGACAGGCGCTGCCGTACCTCTTCACAAACACGTACTTCTGGATCTTCAATCTCTTCGTCGTGCCGATCATCGCGATGCGCCTCCTGGCCGAGGAGCGAAAGAGCGGCACGATCGAGATCCTCCTGACCTCTCCCGTGACCGAGACGGAGGTCGTGCTCGGCAAGTTCACCGGGGCGCTCGGGTTCTTCCTGACTCTCTGGGCTCCCACGCTCGTCTACGTCTGGATCCTGCGCTCGCAGACGCCGATCGACCTGGGCCCGGTGGCCTCGGGCTATCTCGCCATCTTACTGCTCGGCGCGTACTTCCTGTCGGTCGGAACATTCGCCTCGACGCTGACGAAGAACCAGATCGTCGCGGCGATCCTGGCTTTCGGCATGCTCATCCCGATTTTTTCGGCCGGCCTCGCGGAGAACATGATCAGCGACCCGGGCAAGCGCGACGCGCTCTCCTACTTCAACCTCTGGGACCACATGGACGAGTTCGCGCGCGGAATCGTGGACAGCCGCCGGCTCGTCTACTATCTCTCGGCGACGGTTCTGTTCCTGTTTCTCTCGGTCGTGACGCTCACCGCGAAGAAGGAGAGGCCGTGAGCCGCGGCTCGGCGGCGCGGGCCGGGGCGGGCGCGGCCGGGATCCTCCTTCTCCTCGCGTTGTTCGCGGGCGTCAACTACGTCGGCGCCCGGCACTGGGTCCGGGGGGACTGGACCAAGACCCGCCTCTTCTCGCTCTCCCAGACGACCAGGAAGGTCCTGACCGGCCTGACGAAGCCGGTTCAGGTCACGGTCTTCATGACGCGCAACTCCCGGCTCTATCAGCCGGTTTCGGAGCTGCTCTCCCGGTACCGCGCGGCGTCGCCGAAGGTCGAGGTCGAGCTTCTGGACCCGGAACGCAATCCCCTGCGGGCCGAGGCGCTCGTCAAGCAGTTCGGCATCCGTCAGAACACCGTCGTGTTTCGGTCGGGCGAGAGCAAGAAATACGTCGAGGAAGACAAGCTCGCGGACTTCGATTTCTCCGGCGCGCAGATGGGAGCGGCGCCGCAGATCCGATCCTTCAAGGGGGAGGAAGCCTTCACGTCCGCCATCCTGGACGTCACCGAGAAAAACGTCTCGAAGATCTACTTCTCCTCCGGCCACGGGGAGCCGAAGATCGATTCCCAGGAGCGAGGGCGGGGCTTCGCGCAGGCCAAGCAGCTGCTCGAGCGGGAAAACCTGAGTGTGGCCACCTGGGACTCGCTCGGCAAGGGCTCGATCCCCGCCGACGCCGCGGTCGTCGTGGTGGCCGGCCCCCGGGCGGCCTTCCTCGAGCCGGAAGCAGCCGCCCTCAAGAGCTATGCGGAGGGGGGCGGCCGGATTCTCCTGATGCTCGACCCGGTCCTCCCCCAGGCGGGCGCTCCGGAGAGTGATCTGGGCATCGGGTCCTTCCTCGCCGCCTACGGCTTGAAGCTCGGAGCCGACATCGTGATCGACCCGGCCAACGCGGTGCCGATGGTCGGGCCCGAGACGCTCATCGCGAACAGCTACGGCAGTCACCCGATCGTGCGGTCCCTGTCGGAGGAAGGTCTCCCGGTCGTCTTCCCGCTCGCCCGTTCCGTCTCGAAACCGGACAAGCCGCCGGAGGGCTACACGGAGACGATGCTCGCACAGACGAGCAAGGACGGATGGGGAGAGACGTCCCTCACAAAGCTCGACACCGTCCAGAAGGACAAGGACGACACGCAGGGTCCCGTGACGATCGCGGTTGCGGTGGAGGCCGAGAAGAAAGACAAGGACCCGAAGGCTCCCTCGAAGCCTTTCCGCCTCGTGGTCATCGGCAACTCCCGGTTCGCGGCAAACGGGAGCCTCGGCAACGCGGGGAACGCGAACCTCTTGCTAAACGCCGTCAACTGGCTCTCGGGGCAGGAGCGGCTCGTCGGGATCGCGCCCAAGACGCCGGAGCAGGCCTCCCTCGCGCTGACGCGAACGCAGGTCAACCGGATCGGGCTCTTCACGATCCTCGGCCTTCCCGCCTTCGCCATCGTGCTCGGCGTCTGGGTCTGGTACCGGCGCCGCGACTGATTCGCTCGGACTCCATGTCTGCCAAGAAGCTCATCGTCCTGACGGCGCTCGTCGTCGCCCTCTTCGCCTTCGTCGTTTTCTTCGAACGCAAGATGCCGACCACGGCGGAGCGGCAGCAGAAGGGGGATCTCGTCTGGGACCTGCCGGAGGAGCGCATCGAGTCGGTCCTCCTCGAGCGGCCGGGCGGCATTCTGGAGCTCGCGCGGAGCGGGGCGAGCTCCTGGAGGCTCGCACGGCCGGATTCGTATCCGGCCGACGGCTTTGCCGCTTCGGACCTCGTCGCGCAGCTCGCGCGCTTG
>DATIRW010000071.1:0-7047 GCA_035469365.1 Thermoanaerobaculia bacterium | reverse complement strand
AGGAGTGGACCTCGGCCGGACCCGGGAGGCGATTGCCGGGGCGTCGCCCGGCTGGCTCGCGGCGACGATCGTCCTTGGACTGCTCACCTTCCTTCTCCGGGCCGTCCGCTGGACCTGGATCCTGCGGCCGGTCGCCCGCGTGCCCATTGGACCGGCCTTCGCGGCCACGGCCGCCGGGTTCGCCGCCAACAACCTGCCGGGCAAGGTCGGTGAAGTGCTGCGCCCCTACCTCCTTTCGCGGTCGCGCCGGCTCCCCTTCTCCCCTCTTCTCGCCTCGATTCTGCTCGAACGCGTCTTCGACGGCGCGTCCGTGATCTTCTTCTTCGTTCTGGCGATGAGCACCGGAGTAACCCGCTCTGGAGGCTCCGCCAGGATCGTCGTGCCGGCGGCGGTGCTCGCCGTGCTCGTCGCGGGCGTCCTCTTCGCGGTCTTCCGGCGGACGCAAGCGGAGCGTCTCATGGAGCTTGTCTGGCGACGGCTCCCGGAGAGATTCCAGCCGCGCGCGAGGGAATTCGCCGTGACCTTCGTGGACGGCTTCGCCTCGCTCAAGAGCCCGGGACTCCTGGTCTCCATCGTGGCGAGCTCCCTCGCCATGTGGTTCGTGATCAACGTGCAGATCTACTTCGTATTGGAATCCTTCGCGCTGCCGCTTCCGCTTTCGGCCGCCTATGTCGTGACGGCGGCGGCCGTGCTCGGCCTGGCCGTGCCGACGCCGGGAGGGCTCGGCTCCTACCAGGTCGCCGTTCAGATCGCGCTGACCGAGGTCTTCTCCGTGACGCGCACGGTGGCCACCTCCGTCGCGCTCGTCGCCTGGGCCACTTCCTTTGTCCCCGTTACGGTCATCGGCCTCGGCTTTCTCCTCTTCTCCTTCCGATCGGTGCACCTGCGCGATGTCCCCGAAACGGGCGCCGGGGGATCGGTAGACGGTGGACGGTAGACGGTAGACGGCAGACGAGAGAAGATAGCGACCGTGCTCGGCGTCTTCCGTCTTCCGTTTCCCGTCTTCCGGACATGAAATGCCCGTTTTGCGGCGGCGGGAACGACCGGGTCGTGGACTCGCGCGAGAGCAGGGAGGGAGAAGTCATCCGCCGCCGCCGCGAATGCGTTTCCTGCGGTCGGCGCTTCACCTCCTACGAGACGATCGAGGAGATCCCCTACGTCGTCGTGAAGAAGGACGGACGCCGCGAGGCGTTCGACAGAAAGAAGCTGCGGGGAGGGCTCGTCAAGGCCTGCGAGAAACGGCCCGTCTCGGCGGCAAAGCTCGATGCGATCGTGGACGAGATCGAAACGCGGCTCCACGACACGGAGGAGCGCGAAATGGCTACGAGCCAGATCGGATCTCTCGTCATGGAACGGCTCCGCGAGCTCGACAAGGTCGCTTACGTCCGCTTTGCTTCGGTCTATCGGAAATTCGAGGACGCCGACGAGTTCTTCGACGAGCTGAAGACCCTGATCGGCCGCGCCGAGACGAAGACGACATGAGAGGGAATCGGTGGCCCGCGTGAAGCCGCTCGCCCGGTTCTACGGCCCGCTCGTGGAGCTGTCGCGGCTCCAGAGCGAATTGAACCGTCTCTTCTCGCTGTTCGTGGAGAGCAACAAGAGCGCCTCCTCGGGGTCTTCCTGGGACCCCAACGTGGACGTTCTGGACGACGGGAAGAACGTCCGGGTCTTGATCGAGCTGCCCGGCGTCGAAGCCGAGGACGTCGAAGTCGCGATCCGCGGGCGAGTCCTGACGGTGCGCGGCACGAAAAAGGGACGGATCAGGACCCGGGAAGGCATCCGCTTCTTCTGCATGGAGCGCTACTTCGGCACGTTCGTCAAGTCCGTGCCGCTGCCGCGCCCGGTCAACACGCACCGCGCCGTGACGAAGTTGAAGGACGGCCTTCTCGAAGTCGTCTTTCCGTGCGTCCCGGATCTGCGGGAGAAGGAGCTGGCGATTACGGTTCGGAGCGAGGAAGACTGAAAGGGATTGAACGATTGAGAGATTGATGGATTGAAGGATTGAGTTCCGGGCCCAATCCGACGATCGTCAATCTGTCGATCATCATTGTTTATGCCTGAAGTCGAAGAGAAAGAGCGAGAGATCGCGACCGAGCGAGAGCAGGATCTTCCGATTCCGGACATCCTGCCCGTCCTTCCGCTGAAGGACGTCGTCGTCTTCCCGTTCATCATCCTGCCGCTTTCGGTCTCGCGCGAGAAGTCCATCAACGCGGTGGACGCCGCCCTGGCCGAGCAGCGGATCATCATGCTCGTGGCGCAGCGGGACGCCCAGAACGAAACGCCCCGTCCCGGGGAGCTCTTCGAGGTGGGCACCGTTGCCGCCATCATGAGGATGTTGAAGCTCCCGGACGGGCGCATCCGTCTCCTCGTCCAGGGTCTCGCCCGCGCGCGCATCGATTCCTTCCTCTCCGAGGAGCCTTATCTCAAGGCCAAGATCACGAAGCTGGAGGAGCCCGGACCGGCCAAGGAGCTTCCCCCCGAGCACGAGGCGCTCCTGCGCAGCGTCAAGCAGAACCTGGAGAAATCGGTCTCGCTGGGGAAGAACATCTCCCAGGAGGTCATGGTCATCGCGACCAACCTCGACGATCCGGCGCGTCTCTCGGACCTGGCGGCCTCCAATCTCGACCTGAAACTGGAGGACGCGCAGAAGATCCTCGAGTCCACCGATCCGATCGAGCGCCTGCGCCTGGTCAACGAGAGCCTCGCCAAGGAGATCACTGTCCTGACGATGCAGCAGGAGATCTCCACGCAGGCGCGCGGCGAGATGGACCGGTCGCAGCGCGAGTACTACCTGCGACAGCAGCTCCGGGCGATCCAGCACGAGCTCGGCGAAGGCGAGGAGATGTCCGAGGAGCTCGCCGCGTTCCGCAAGACGATCGCGGAGAAGAAGATCCCATCGGAGGCGGCTGCGGAGATCGAGAAGCAGATCAAGAGGCTCGAAAGGAGCCACCCGGACTCCGCGGAGACCTCGATCATCCGCACGTACCTCGACTGGATGACGGGACTGCCCTGGGGCAATCTCTCGGAGGACTCCCAGGACATCGGGCGGGCCCGCAGTATCCTGGACGCGGACCACTACGACATCGAGAAGGTCAAGGAGCGCATCCTCGAGTACCTGGCGGTGCACGCCTTGAAGAAGACGTTGAAGGGCCCGATCCTCTGCTTCGTCGGGCCGCCGGGCGTTGGCAAGACCTCGCTCGGACGCTCGATCGCCACCGCGCTTGGGCGCAAGTTCGTGAGGCTCTCGCTCGGCGGCGTTCGCGACGAGGCGGAGATCCGCGGCCACCGCCGGACCTATGTCGGCGCCATGCCCGGCCGGATCGTCCAGGGAATCCACCAGGCCGGCACGTCCAACCCGGTCTTCATGCTGGACGAGATCGACAAGCTCGGGGCGGACTACCGCGGCGACCCGTCCTCCGCGCTCCTGGAAGTGCTCGACCCGGAGCAGAACTTTTCCTTCCGGGACCACTATCTCGGCGTTCCCTACGACCTCTCCCGCGTCCTCTTCATCGCCACCGCCAACATCCTCGATCCAATCCAGCCGGCGTTCCTCGACCGCATGGAGGTCATCCGCCTCTCCGGCTACACGCTCGAGGAGAAGAAGGCGATCGCGCGCCGGCATCTGATTCCCAAGCAGTACGATGAAAACGGCGTGTCCGAGGCGAACCTCGAGTTCACCGACGCGGGCATCGCGAGGATCATCGAGGCTTACACGCGCGAGGCGGGCCTGCGCAACCTGGAGCGCGAGATCGGCGCGATCTGCCGCAAGGTGGCGGTCTCGGTCGCCAAGGGAAAGACCCGCCGCTACCGGATCACGGGGGCGGCGGTCGAGAAGATGCTCGGCCCGGTCCGGCACTTCGCCGACGAGGTCTTGAAGTCGGACCAGGTCGGAGTCGCGACGGGTCTCGCCTGGACCTCGACGGGCGGGGACATCCTCTTCGTCGAGGCACTCGCCGTGCGCGGCAAGGGAGGCCTGCGCCTGACAGGACAGCTCGGCGAGGTCATGAAGGAGTCGGCGCAGGCGGCCATGTCTTACGCGCGCGCTCACGCCGCGGATCTTTCGATCCCGGAGGATTTCTTCGAAACGCACGACGTTCACGTGCACGTGCCGGAAGGGTCGATTCCAAAGGACGGCCCCTCGGCCGGCATCACGATGGCGGCCGCGATGATCTCCGCGTTTACGCTCCGCCCGGTGCGACGAGACGTCGCGATGACCGGCGAGATCACGCTGCGCGGCGAGGTCCTCCCCATCGGAGGCGTCAAGGAGAAAGTGCTCGCCGCGCGCCAGGCAAAGATCTCGACGGTCATCCTGCCGCGCTTGAACCGCCGGGACGTGGAACAGATCGGCGTGCGCATCCTCCACGGGATGGTGTTCCACTACGTGGACACGGTGGAGGAGGTCCTGGCCTTCGCGCTGCGCCCGGCGCAAGAGGCGCCGAAGCCCGCAGAAGAAGCGGCAGAGGCAACCCGTCCCCGGAGTGAGGTCCCCGTGGCCGCCCGCGAGATCGCCGTGACGCCCGCAGGTGCTCGAAAGCCCGCGCGAGCGTCAAGATCCTGAAGGGTCTCAGGTTTCAGGTTCCAGGTTTCAGGGTGCCGGAGCCTGCCGTCACTTCCTGAAACCTGAAACCTGAAACTTGAAACCCTCCTGCCCCACTCTCCCGTGAAAAAATCGACCGCTATGACGAAGGAGGACCGGTTCGTCGAGAGGCTGCGGCGGCTTCTCCCCGCTTCGGAAAGAGTCGCGGTTGGGCCGGGCGACGACGCGGCCGTCGTCCGGGTCGAGAACGGGGATCTCGTGGTCACGACCGATCTGGTCGTCGAAGGGGTGGATTTCCTGCCGGGGACAAGTGCCGAATCGGTCGGCCGGCGCGCGCTCGCGGTCAACCTCTCGGATCTGGCGGCGATGGGGGCCCGCCCCGAGTTCTTCCTGCTTTCGATCGGCTTCCCCGCGGTAAAGGGAGAAGAATTTCCTCTCGCCGTCGCGCGCGGGGCTCTCTCCCGCGCCCGGCCGCTCGGCGTCGATCTGGTCGGAGGCGACCTCTCGAGCTGTGCGCAGACGATCGTCTCCATCGCGCTCTGGGGACGCGCCGAGTTCCGGCCGGCGCTGCGCTCGGGCGCATCGGCCGGGGACCAGCTCTTCGTAACCGGGTTTCCCGGCCGTGCCGCCGCCGGACTCGCCCTCGCCCAAAGACTCTCGAGCCGTGACACCGTGCCGGCCGCCCTCTCGGCCGAGCATGCCGCGGAGCTTCTGGCCGCCTACAGCGACCCCGAGCCCCGTGTTGCTCTCGGTCTCGAGCTCTCGCGACGCAACCTCTGGAGCGCGGCGATTGACGTGTCCGACGGGATCGGCGTGGACGCGGCGCGGCTGGCGCGCGCCTCGGGCCTCCGCGCCGTCATCGAGAAGGCGGGCCTTCCCGTTTCCCCCGCCCTTGCGGCCTGCGGCGTCCTGCAGAAGAGAGACCCCTTCGACTGGATCCTCGGCGGCGGTGACGATTACGAGCTGCTTTTCGCGGCGCCGGAGAGCGCGGCCGCAGCGATCGGAGCCCTCGCGAGCCGCGAGGTCCCGATCACACACATCGGCCGCCTGGAAGAGGGCGGCGGGGTCCTCCTGCGCGAGGGCGGGCAAGAACGCGACATCTCTTCTCTCGGGCACGACCATTTCGAGGCGCGCCCGTGAAGAAGCTCCCCATCTCCCGCGCATTCCGTCGCCGGCGCTTCCACCCGCTGACCTGGAGGCGCCGCTGGAAAGTGCTCGTCCTCGACCTGCTCGGCCGCGAGGAATCCCCCGAGCGCGTCGCGGCGGCGATCGCCGTAGGCATCGGAGTCGGGTTCTCTCCGTTCCTCGGGTTCCACATCTGGATCGCGCTCGGGCTCGCGTTCCTGCTTCGCCTGAACAAGATCGACGCCGCGCTCGGACAGTTCGCGGGCAACCCCTGGACTCTCCCCGCGATCTACGCGCTCGGATACCGGCTGGGCCGCAGGCTCCTGAACTACGACCGCAGGAGCGTGCCGAGCCTCGCCTGGGACCGGCTCCTCCACAGCGATTTCTGGAAGGCCTTCAAGGGGGCCGCCTTCGCGCCGCGCCTTCTCTCCTTCCTCGTCGGCACGACGGTGATCGCGATCTTCATCGGCGTCATGGCCTACTGGCTCTTTCTCGCCATTCTTCGCCTCTACCACCGCCGGCATCCCCGGGTCGCGATCCGCGCTGCCCACCGCCGCACGTCGGAGAAGCTTCGCCTCCGAAGAGTCTCCCCCGACGATAGCGCCGAGAAGTGATTCTGTTCATAGCTACTTTGGACTTTGGAACTTGGACCCTGGACTCGCGAGCGGAGCGAGCGATCCCTTGACTTGCGCGAATCGCCGCGCGTATGCGTCGCTCTTCTCGCAGGCGCGCAGCAACAGTGACCAGTCTTCCGGCAAGCGCGAGAGTCGGAAGATTTTCTCGCGCGCGAGCGCGTCGGCCAGCGCCAGGCCCGAACGGGCGTCGCGGTCGGCCAGGAAGCGCAGGGCCGGCAGGTACCCTGGTTCGAGGAGAAGCGCCCGGCGCGCCTCTCTCACCGCATCTTCGGTCTTGCCGACGCGTAGAAGCCAGCTCGCGAAATCCGCGTGGACGGAGGGAGTGGAGGGGCCCAGGGCGAGCGCCCGCCGCCAGTCCTCGAGCGCCTCCGGCCACGGGAGCCTCGAGCGCACCATCGCGAGCCGGTACGCCAGTGGCAGCGAATCCTTCTTCTGCCCGAGTCCCTTGCGGTAGGTCTCCTCCGCGGCGGCCGGGTCCCCGCGCGCCTCGCGCACCAGCCCCAGGCCGAAGTAACCGTTCTCGTAGGCGTCGTTCGACTCGAGCGCCTGCTCGTAGGATTCTTCGGCGTCGGACAGAAGCCCCATCTCCCTCTCCACCCTCCCCTTGCCCGCCCACGCGTCCCAGTAATCCCCGTAGATCTCCGTCGCCCGTTCGTATTGCTCGCGGGCGCGCAGATACTGCCGCGCGTCCGCCCAGACGTAGGCGAGGTCGTAGTGCGCCTTCGCGCTGTCGGGGGAAGTCCGGACGAG
>DATIRW010000070.1:0-13704 GCA_035469365.1 Thermoanaerobaculia bacterium | reverse complement strand
GGGGATGGGCGTTGACCTCGGTCGGGCGTCCGTGCGTCGCCCAGCGCGTGTGCCCGATGCCCGTCGAGCCCGGCGAAGACGATCCCTCCAGCCGCGCGAGCAGGTTGGAGAGCTTGCCGGAGCTCCGCTGGATCTTGAAGGTGCCGTTGGACAGCGTCGCGATGCCCGCCGAATCGTAGCCGCGGTATTCGAGCCGCTTCAGTCCCTGGACGAGGAGCGGCGCCGCCTCTCTTGTCCCGACGTAACCGACGATGCCGCACATGATCTGGATTATGCAGGTGTCAGGGGACAGGTATCAGGGAAAATGCGGGTGTCAGGCATCAGGTATCAGGTGTCAGGGACGCGGGCCGGGCCAAACCTGAAACCTGGTGCCTGAAACCTGAAACCTGCATTTCCCCTGACACCTCAAACCTGATACCTATTTCTTCCTGCTTTTCCGGCGCGCGACCCAGCCTTCGATGTTCTTCTGGCTCGTGCGGCTCAACGCCAGGGCTCCGGCGGGCACGTCCTCCGTGACCGTCGAGCCGGCGCCGACGTAGGCGCCGTCGCCCACGGTCACGGGCGCGACGAGCTGGGTGTCGCTGCCGATGAAGGCATTGCGTCCGATCCTGGTCTGATGCTTCTTCTCGCCGTCGTAGTTGCACGTGATCGTTCCGGCCCCGATGTTCGCGTCCGCGCCGATCTCCGCGTCGCCCAGATAGGAGAGGTGCAGCGCCTTCACGCCGCGTCGGAGCACGGCCTTCTTCGTTTCGACGAAGTTCCCCACGCGCACGTCCTCCTCGAGCACAGTGCCCGGGCGCAGGCGGGCGAACGGGCCGACCCGGCAGCGGGCGCCGATCCTCGCTCCCTCGACGTCGCAGTGCGGGCCGACGGCGGCTCGCGGCTCGAGCACCGAGTCGGCCACCCGCGTGAAGGAGAAGACCTCGCACCCCTCGCGGATCACAGAGCGTCCCTCCAGAGCGACGAAGGGGTGGATGACGACGTCCGGCTCGACCTCGACCCATGGCCCGATCCGGGTCGAATTGGGATCCACGACCGTTGCGCCCGCGTCGAGCGCGCGCTCCACCGCGCGCCGGCGGGCGATCTCCTCGGCCGCCGCGAGATCGCGACGCGTCCGGATGCCCCAGGCCTCGCGCCAGTCCTCGACCTCAACCGCCGCGACTTCCCCCGGGCGCTCCGCCAGGATCGCCGCGAGTTGCGCCAGATCGGCCTCCCGGGAGGACGCCTCCGCCAGACGCGCCAGCCCCGACCTCAGGGCGCGGGACTCGAAACAGTAGACGCCGGCGCTCGCCTCGGCGGCTTCCTTTCCCGGGTCGACGGCCTCCTTCGCCGCGACGATCCTCGCCACGTTCCCGGAGGGGTCGCGGACGACGCGGTCAAAATCCGCCGCGTCGGGGGGACGAAAGGAAAGGAAGGCGAGACCGAGCGGGCCGCGCCGCTGCCTGGCCAGCAGGGAGCGAAGAGTCTCCAGCCGCAGCAGCGGCACATCGACGGACAGAATGAGAATGGGGCCGGCCGAGCGCGGCAGGACGGCGAGCCCCCGGCGTACCGCGTCGCCGGTTCCCGCCGGCGGGTCCTGGACCACGGGCGTCACCGCGCGGTCGGCCAGCATTTCCTCGATCTCCCGCCGCGCCGGTCCGAGCACCACGGCGGTCTTTGCCGGAGAGAGGCCCTCGACGGTCTCGAGCACCGTTTCGAGGAGCGTCCGCCCCCCGACGCGGTGCAGGGCCGCCGGCCTCGAGGACCGCAGGCGGTTGGCAGGGACCGCCGCGAGGATGAGGACCGAAGGACGCCGCCGATTGCGGCGGCCTGGCTGCCTGGTTCTCTTCACCGGCGCAGTATAGAGCGCGGCGCCGGAGTCGAGGGTCCCGTCGAAACCCGCTCTCAGCTGGCGAGCAGTTCCTGGAACTCGGGGCTGTCGCGCACCGGATCGAAATCGCGGTCGTGGCGGGCCAGGATGCGGTGGCGCTGGTCCTCCTCGATCGCCTTTCTCAGGTGCTCCAGGGCAGTCACCGAGTCGCCGCTTTGCGCGTAACAGCAGGCGAGCAGGAAGTCCACCCGCCCGCCGCCGTTCTTCCTGGCGGCGCGTTTCAGGTGATCGATGGCTTCGGAGACGTTGCCGCGGTTCTTCTCGAGAACGGCGGCGTAGTAGAAGTCCTCGGGCTCGACGAGCGCCTGGTTGCCCGCGTTCTTCTGGCGCTCGCAGACCGCCCGGTACACGCGGGCCCGGTCGACAAGCTCCTTCTCGTCCGGGTACTTCTGGATGAGGTCCACGAAATTGCGCTCCGCTTCCTCGAATTTCTTCTTCTGGAGAGCGGCGACCCCGCGGTCGAAGTCTTTCCTGGCGTTCTCCGTATGGCGGGAAAGATCCTTCATCGTCAGAGCTTTCTTCGCGGCGGGCGACTCGACTGCGCCATTCAGGCCGAGCTTCTCCATCCGTTTCTCGAGCTCGTCAATGCGCACGGACAGCGAGTCGGCGAGACTCTGCACGCTCATCTTCTCCGCGTTGTCCCTGATGAAACGAAGCTCCGATTCCGTCCAGCGTCTTGACATGTCGCGACCTCCGGGGACTCGAATGAAAAACGGCGTATTCTAGGGAGGCTGTCCCCTCCTGTCAAATCGGGCGGCCGGTTCCGGCCGCCGCCGCCTGAAATGCGGCGGCGAAATCCCTTGTTTCGAGCGCTGGAGGAGCAAAGCCATGCGAAGAACCGTTCGAGCGTCCGCGCTGCTCTTGACACTGATACTCTCGCTCGCTCCGCTGGCGGGCGCCGGAAACGACAAGACGTCCACAGCCACCGGCAACGTGGCGAAGGTGAATGCCGCAGAGCGGACCGTGACGGTGAATCTCGCGGACGGCACCGAGACGCGCTTCCTCTGGACCTCCGACACCAAAATCAACGGCACGCTGGCGCCCGGAGCGAAAGTGACGATCCGGTACACCACGCTCTCCGACGGGCAGAACCTGGCCCACCAGATCAGCGTTTCGCGGTAACCCTCGAAGGTGTCGGGGATCAGGGTGATCCGTCTTGCATTTCCACTGATACCTTTACCCTGAACCCGATCCCCCTGCTAGAATCCCCGCTTTCCGGAGGTTAGAACCCGATGGGAATGTACATCATCGCTGAGCCATGCATCGGCACGAAGGACACCGCGTGCGTCGATGTGTGCCCCGTCGACTGCATTCACCCGCGCAAGGACGAGGCGGAGTTCGCGACCGCCGAGATGCTCTACATCGACCCGGACGTCTGCATCCAGTGCGGCAACTGCGAGCCCGCCTGCCCCGTGACGGCGATCTTCACGGAAGAGACGATCCCGGACAAATGGAAGCACTACCTCCAGATCAACGCGGACTGGTACAAGGCGCGCAAAACGTAAGACGGGCGCCGGCCAACCCCCCTCACGCCGCGCATCTCACGGCTTCGGTTTGAGGACTCTGGCGAGGAAAGCGTCGGCGCGCGTGTTCGCGTCCTTCGCGTCGTCGGCGCGAAAGACCTTCGGGTCGCTCGACGAGGCGAACCCATGGCCCCCCTCCGGATAGACCTTGAAGTCCACGCTCTTGCCCGCCGCCTTCGCCTTGCGCTCGAACTCGCGGACGCTCTCAGGCGGGATGCCCTGGTCTTTGCCGCCGAAATTTCCGAGGAGCGGAACGTTCAGTCCCGCGATCTTCGCGTCGTCGGTGACGAGCCTCCCGTAATTGATCACCGAGCCCGCCAGAGTCGGCTCGGCCAGCGCGAGCGCCAGCGAGTAACCGCCCCCCATGCACCAACCGATCGAGCCGATCCGCTTGCCGTCCACGTCAGGGCGGGAGCGCAGGTAGGCGACGGCGGCCTGGAGGTCGCGCATCGCCCGGTCCTCCGGCATTCCGCGCATGAACTGGTGCGCGACGTCCGGGTCGGCCGTCACCTTGCCGCGATAGAGGTCCACGGCCAGCGCGACGTAACCCTGCCGGGAGAACCCGTCCGCTTTCGCCTTGATGAAGTCGTTCAAGCCCCACCACTCCTGGATGACGACGAGGGCGGGCTTCTTCGCGCTCCCCGCGGGCGCCGCGAGATAGCCCGAAACGGTCTCCGAACCGCTAGGATAGGAGACCATCTTTCCCTTCTCCTGCGCACCGGCGACCGCCCAGACCAGAAGAAAAGCGACCCAGAAACCCGTGACTCTGCGGACCATCGTTCCTCCTCTCATCAGATCTCCATTAATCTTATCCGGTGGGTTTCTCAAAACCGTCGCCGACTCTCTTTGCGTTCGAGGAGCCCGACGACCGGGCGCGGCTGCAGCGGCTCTACGATCGCCTGGCCGCGCGGTTCGGACTGGATCCGGCGCGGGTCCGGCTGTCCCGCCGCAAGCTGACGGGCGGTGAGATCGTCTACGGCCCGCCGCACCGCATCACGATCTCCGCGCACCTGCCGCCGGATGAGCAGGAAGAAACCCTGAGACACGAGGCGGCGCACGCCTGGGCGTTTCGCCGCAAGGGCGCTCGCGCGGGACATGGCGCGCTTTTCCGGAGGCTCGCCCGCCAGATCGGAGCGAGCAGGGGGCCGGCGCCCATGACGCCTGCCCTCGCGGATTTCCGAAACCGGCGCGCGATCGAATACCAATGCGAAGGGTGCGGCGAGATCTTCCGGAGGATGCGACCGTTCCGGGGCCCGCGCGACTGTCTGGCCTGCTGGCGAGCGGAGAGGCCCTCCCGCTTGAGAAAAGTCCGTCGTCCTTAGTCCGTAGCCCTGAGTCGTCCGCCAACGACCAAGGACCAGGGACTCGTCACACGCAATACGATAGCGCGCATGACGCGCTTCCCTGACGGTTACCGCATCGGCCACTGGACCGATGCCGTCCGCCGGACCGGATGCACCGTTCTGCTTCCTCCCGACGGCACGATCGCGGCCGCGGACGTTCGCGGAGGGGCTCCGGGGACGCGGGAGACGGGAGTCTTCACGCCGGGCAATCTGGTCTCGGAGATCAACGGGCTCGTCTTCGCCGGCGGCAGCGCGTTCGGGCTCGCCGCGTCGAGCGGAGTCGCCTCCTGGCTTCGCCGGCGCGGCGTCGGGTTTCCCGTCGGGCCCGTGCGGGTGCCGATTGTCGCCGCGGCCATCCTCTTCGACCTCGCCGTGGGAGACCCCGATGCCTACCCGGACGAAGCCGCCGGGGAAGCGGCCTGCGATGCGGCGCGAGACGGAGAGATCGACACCGGGGCCGTCGGAGCAGGAACCGGGGCCACCGTCGGAAAGCTCCTGGGAGTCGCGCGAGCGAGCCGCGGAGGAATCGGCGCCGCGGCTGTGATCCTTCCGGACGGGCAGAGGGTCGCGGCGCTCGCCGCCGTCAACGCCTTCGGGGACGTCGTGGATCCCGATGACGGCCGGCGTCTGGCCGGGCCGCGCACGGCAGACACCTTCAACTCGGCCCGGGCGCTGCGACAGGAGGATCTCCGGGAAAGCCCGCTGGCCGGCGCCCACACCACGCTCGTTTGCGTGGCGACCGACATCGCGTTCGACCAGGGCTCCTTGAAGCGTGTCGCGATCGAAGCGCACGACGGCCTGGCGCGCGCCGTCCGGCCGGCGCACACGGTGGTGGACGGGGACGTCGTTTTCGCGCTCGCCCCAGGCGGCCTGCCGCCACCACTGTTGACGCGCCTGCGAGCGGGGGCCGCGGCGGCGGAAGCGGTGGCGCGGGCGATCGTCGATGCGGTAACGGCGGCTTGAGGGAAACGGCAGGAGTGACGGAAACGGCGCCCTCACCCCCGCCCTCTCCCGGAGGGAGATGGAGAAGGCACGAAGGAGTCCTGCTCGTCCTGGGGGCGGCGCTGCTATGGTCCACCGGCGGGCTCGGCATCAAGGCGCTCTCCGAGCCACCGCTCAAGGTCGCCTTCTACCGCTCCGCCTTCGCCGCGGCCACCCTGTTCCTGATGTTGCGCCCCCGTGTGCGGCGATGGAGCCCCGCCTTCCTGGCCGCGCTCGCGACCTACGCGGCCTGCCTGGTTTCCTTCGTGGTGGCAACGAAGTGGACAACGGCGGCCAACGCGATCTTCCTCCAGTACGCGGGCGTTGTCTGGGTGTTGCTCCTGTCGCCCATCGTCGTCGGCGAGCCCCTGCGATTGCGGGACGCCGGCGCGGTCGCGGTCGCACTCGCCGGGATGGCGCTCTTCTTCGTCGGCCGTTTCGGGCCGGGAGGGCGGGGAGACTGGATGGCGCTCGCCTCGAGTTTCTTCTTCGCCGGGCTCGTCCTCTCCTTGAAACGCGAAGGAGACGGAGGCGCGGAAGCCGCTGTCAGCTGGGGAAATGTCGTCGCCGTCGTTGCGCTTCTCCCGTTCGTCGCAGGGGATCTCTCCCTCTCGCCGCGGTCGGCGGTGATTCTCGCCGCCCTCGGCGTCTTTCAGCTCGCCTGCGCCTACGTCCTCTTCGTTCGCGGCTTGAAGCACGTCACGGCGACGCAGGCCGCGCTCATCGGAATGGCCGAGCCCGTCGCCAACCCCGTCTGGGTCTTTCTCTTCGTCGGAGAGCGCCCGAGCTCCTCTGCGCTCCTGGGCGGAGTGATCGTGCTCGGCGCCATCGCCTGGCGCACCCTCGCAGCGGCTCCCGTCGTGGAACCAGTCCCTCCTCCCGACTGAGGCCTAGGGACTACGGACTCTGCCCCTCTTCGAAGAGGGGCTGCTGCACCGGACCGAGCAGCGGAAGGATCGCTTCGAGGGAGTCGCTCGCCCAGGCGGACCGGCGGTCTTGATCCAGGCGAAGGACGGGAAAGCTCCACTCCGCCAGAACCCTGTCGATCGTCTCGTCCACGGTCCTCTGGAAGGCGGCATCCACGTCGCGCAGGCCGTCGAACTGGAGAGAACCCACGATCGGAACCTTGATCAGGAGCTGGTAGGACGTTGTCCACCACTTCACGAGCGGCTCGAGCATCGGGTGCTTGCCGGTCTGCAGCAGATAGCAGTAGTTGTCCAGAACGCTGCGGTCGCAGATGACGATCTCGGCCTTGCCTTCGGCCGCCAGCTCTTCGGCGATCTCGGTGTGCAGGATCCAGGATTGCGCCGCGACGGTCGTGTCCCGGTTGATCGGCAGGGGGCAGAACCGCGCGACCTCGCGCACCATCTCGACGACCCTGTCCCTCTTCTTCAAGAGCGCGGCGAGCTCGAAGCAGAGGGTCGTCTTGCCGACTCCGTGCGTCCCGATGAAGGCGATCTTCATGAGTCGCAAGACGGTAGACGGTAGACGGTAGACGAAGCAAGCGAATTCCCGAATGTCCCGAGTCTCACGTCTTCCGTCTCCCGTCTTCCGCCTCCCGCGGCCGCGCCGGAGCGGCCGGCAGCCCGAACTCCCGGCGCAACTTCTCGCCGTCCGCGTCGAGCGCGGGCGGGAAGTCGAGCCGCGGGGTATGTCCCTCGACGCGGATCGGCGAGGACACGAACGCGACGCCGCGCGAAACGAGGACCGCCGAGAGGGCCCGGGCCGTTTCCGAGCGCAGCGCCTCGAGCGGCCCGCGGACGGGGCCGGCCGGGACACCCGCTTCGCGCAGGCGCGACAGCCACGCGTCTCGCGGCTCGCGCCGGAAGATCCCTTCGAGGCCTCGAGCTCGACGCGGCTGCCGAGCCGGGCCTCGTTGGTCCTGTAGCGGGGGTCTTGCGCCCACTCCGGCCGGCCGAGCATCCCGGCCAGCCGCGCGAACTGCCTGTCCGTGCCGGCAGCCACGACGAGATCTCCGTCGGAAGCGGAGAAGGTCCGGTACGGAACGATCTGCGGATGCGCGTTGCCGTGGGGCTTCGCCTCCTCGCCGGTCACGAGCGCCGACTGCGCCACGTTGATCAGGGAGGCGAGTGTCGAAGAGAAGAGGTCCGTCTCGACGTGCGCGCCCGCGCCCGTCCGCTCCCGCCCGCAGAGGGCCGCCGCGATGCCGACGGCTGTGAAGCACCCCGCGAAGAGATCCGAGACGGCCACTCCGACCTTCGTCGGGCCGCTTTCTGGCGTCCCGGTGATCGCCATGATCCCCGCTCCCGCCTGGGCGAGCAAATCGAAGCCGGGAGCGGACGCGTCGGGCCCCGTCCGGCCGAAGCCGGTGATCGAGGCCGTGATGAGACGGGGATTCTCCCGCCGCAACCGGGCCAGCGACAGGCCGAACTTCTCGAGGCCGCCCGGCGGAAAGTTCTCCACGAGCACGTCTGCCCGCGCGGAGAGAATGCGCACCGATTCGGCGCCGTCCGGCGTGGAAAGGTCCAGAGCCAGAGATTCCTTGTTGCGATTGATCGAGAGGTAGTACGCGGAGAGACCGCTCAACGGGTCATGCGGCGGCGCCCATCCACGCGTGACGTCCCCCTCTTCGGGGTGCTCGACCTTGATCACCCGCGCGCCCAGGTCCCCGAGCAGCATCGTGCAGAACGGGCCCGCCAGGACCCGGGACAGGTCGACGACCAGGGTCCCGTCGAGTGGTGCCGCCATCGTCCGCGAGGCTTATTTCGGCGCGGCGGCCGGCCGCCAGCCGAGCGGACCCGGTAGGAAGTGGAAGAGGCCGCTCGGCCAGGTCTCTACTGCCTGAAGCCGTTTGGAGATGCCCCAGTACTGCTCCGCGCTCCACAGGAAGTCCGCCGGAGGATCCGCCACCATCAACCGGTGGAGCCGGTGGTAGAACTCGAGCCTCTTCGTCTCGTCCATCTCCCTCGCTCCCGCATCCATCAGGCGGTCCGCTTCCGGGTTCCTGTAGTAGCCGGAGTTGGAGCCGGCGGGAGGTACCTGGCTCGAATGGTAGGACCCGTGGGGATCGACCTTCGGCGGCAGGGGCGTGTCGGCCCACAGCGCCAGGTCGTAGCCTCCCTCGCCGAATCGCTGCGTGTAGGTCGCCCAGTCGAGCGGATGCGTGACGAGTTCGATACCGACCTTCGCGTAGGCTTCGCGCAGGATCTCGGCGAGGTTGCGGTAGATCGGAGTCGCCGTGGCATACGGCATCTCGAAGGAAGCGCGCCGCCCGCCTCGCCGCCGAACGCCGTCCGGACCCATCTTGAGCCCGGCCTCATCGAACAAGCGCGCGCTCGCCTGCGGGTCATAGGGGGGCGGCCGCACGTCGCTCGCGTTCTCGGGCATGCCCGGAGGATACGGCCCCGACACGAGGCTCGCTCCGTCGGGCGGGTAGAGCCGCCGCGCGGTGTCCTCTCGCGGCCAGGCCATGGTCAGGCCGCGCCGGACCCGCGCGTCGGCCAGAATCGGGTTGCGGCAGTTGAAGACGATCGCCACCACGAGAAACTGCGGCGCCTTGACCAGCCTGTTCTTCGCCAGGAAGTCCGGCGACTTCTGCGCCGCGGTGACCTGGTCGCGCGTGACGTAGAACTCGTCGAGATCGCCGCGCGTGCCCGCCTGGTACCGCACGGCGTTGTCGGAGATGACTCGGAAGACGATCTTCGCGAACGGGTAGACGGATGCGGGAGCGTCTTCCCGGCGGCGAAGCGTGATCGCCTGATTCGTGATCCAGCTCTCCAGGCGGTACGGGCCGGTCCCGACGGGCTCGCGGTCCATCTTGGAAGAGCGGGCATAAGCCGCTGCGGAAACGATCGGGATCGTGAAGTCGAAGAGCCGCTGGGAGTCGGGGCGCTTGAACCGGACGATCACGGTCGCCGCGTCCGGCGTCTCGACCGCGACGACATCCTCGAATCCCCCGCGCCAGTTGCTGGCCGGGACCTTCGGGTCTCTCACCCGCTCGATCGTGTACGCCACGTCGCTGGAAGTGACCGGCGAGCCGTCCTCCCACCTCGCCTTCGAGTCCAGCCGGAAATCGTAGACGAGGCCGTCCGAAGAGGCTGCCCAGGAGAGGGCGAGGGCCGGCACGAAGCGTCGCTGTCGGTCGATCCCGATGAGCGGCCGGAAGATCATGTCCTCGACCCGGGTGCCGAGCTCTTCGGCGGTCGTCGTCGGGTCGAGCGTCGGCGGATCGCCTATCAGGTGACGGTAGAGCGTCTCCCCGGCAGGCGCCTTCTTCGGTTGTGGTCGCGCGCAGGTCAGCGCGAGACACGCCGTGACCGCGGCCAGAGCCAGGCACAGACGCTTCATCGAGGCGATGCGAGAGGATAGCATCAGTCCCGGGAGAAGAAACAGCCGATGGCGAGCGTGGTTTTCGACATCGAAACGGTGGGTGTGGAATGGGAATCCCTCGACGACGCCCAGCGAACCTATCTCCAGAAGAACGTGCGGACGGAGGAGGAGCGGCTCCGGCTTCCCGAGCTCCTCTCGCTCTGGCCGCTCACCGGCCGCATCGTCGTGCTGGCCATGGTCAATCCCGACACGCGCCGGGGGCGCGTCTGGTACGAGAAGACCGACGGGCGCCACGAGGAAGTGTCGTCGGACGGACTGTTCCAGTTCATCGGCGACACCGAGCCCGTCTTCCTCGCGGAGTTCTGGAAGGCGATCGCGCGGTTTCACCGCTTCGTCACGTTCAATGGCCGGTGTTTCGACGGACCGTTCGTGATGCTCCGCAGCGCTCTGCTCGGGATCACCGCCACGAAGAACCTCGTCGGTTACCGCTACGCCTTGAAGCCCCATACGGACCTGCTGGACGTGATCAGCTTCTTCGGCGCCTCCCGCAAGTGGAATCTCGATTTCGCGTGCAAGGCCTTCGGCGTCGAGAGCCCGAAAGAGCACGGCATGGACGGCTTTTCGGTCGGTCCGTACTACAGGTCCGGGCGCCTGCGGGAGATCGCGCTCTACTGCCGCCGGGACGTCGAGGCAACGGCGCGGCTGTTCCAGAAGCTCGAAAAGACGCTGCTGCCCGCTTTCCGGGACGCGCGGCTCTGACCGTCACTCCGCTCTGGCGAAGGCTCCCTGGACTCTGCTAGGATCGCTCGAACGCTTCAACAACAAGACAGCGGCTTGAGCACGACACCCATGGCTCGAAAATTGGCGGAACAGCGCATCTCTCCGCGAGTTTCCGTGGGAGCGCCGGCGTCTCTGAAGTGGGGAAAACAGCAGACCTCCGGATTCGTCGAGTCCATCAACCTGGCCGGCATGTACGTCACGGCTCCCAGGCTTCCCGACCTCGGAGAATACGTGGACCTGGTTTTTTCCCTGCCGCGTACCCGGCGAAGCTTCCGCGTCCGCGCGAGCGTCGTGCACCTACGTCCCTTGAACAATCACAGGACAGGTTTCGGCGCTCGCTTCGAGCGTCCGCCGCTCGGGTTCCTGGAAGCGATCCGGGGCCTCTCCGGCAACTAGAGGACGGGTTTCAAGTTCCAGGTTTCAGGAGAAAGCCACCCCTCCTGAAGCTCGAAACCTGCAATCAGAAAAAATTCTCCTACTTGCCGCTCGCTTGAACCAACCTGAGTCGGTCGAAGATGAACTCGACGGTCGAGTCCACTTCGTTGAGGTTGCCCGTGCCGGCCGAGGAGAAGGTGCTCGGAATGACTCCGGTCAGCAACCACTTCGCGAGAAGGTTGCCCTCATTGTCGTCGGCCTCGATCGTGACCGTCTTCGTCACCGCGGGCGGCGTGTCCGTCGCGCTGTTCAACCAGTCCTGAAGGCGGTTCAATCCTTTCTGGGTCACGGTCACCGAAAGCAGCCGCTGGTCCGGGGAATAGGAAAGATCGAGGCGCCGGGAATCCGTTCGGCTGGCCGGGTTTTGGGCAAAGGCGATCTTGTAGCCCACGACACCGTCGATCTGGACGCCGTCCACGAAGAACTTGAAGTTGCGCTCCCGCGGGTCAACCCCGGCGGCCAGCAACGGGACAGCCGTTACGCATGCCAGGAGAACCGCGAAACCGATCCGCTTCGTCATGGTCCTTCCTCCCGGGAACACCCTGGAGCGTAGCACTTCCGACCCGTTGTCGGCCTTGATTTTCACCGCCTGCCGGGAGTAGAAGGGGCTTAATTTGGGTACGGAAACAGAAGGAGGAACCATGCTGAAAAGGGGACTTCCGATACTTGCCCTGACGGCTGTCGCCGTCCTGATGATCGCCGCGGAGCCGTCGGACCGCTCCAAGACCTACAGCGTCACGGCCGACACCATCGAAGGCTGCTCCTGCCCTCTCTTCTGCACATGCTACTTCGGCCCGTCGTCCAACGAGCACATGTGCATGTTCAACAACGTGTACAAGTTCCACAAGGGCAGCCACTACGGAAACGTGGACCTCTCCGATCAGGTTGTCTGGATGTCCGGCGACCTGGGCGGGGAGTGGCACAAGAAACCGGGGCCCGGCATGCCGCTCGAGTGGGCGGTCGTGACCTATGACAAGAAGACTCCCGACGAGAAGAGGAAGGCGATCGGCGAAGTGCTGAACGCCGTCTGGGCGGTCAAGTGGGGCAAGTTCTCGACGCGGGAGGACTCGATCGAGTGGCACGACGACGCCAAGATGTCGCACGCCAAGATGGGCAGCGGCATGGCGGAGATCACGCTGGACAAGGCGATGGGACCCGACAAGACATCGCCGACAGTGGTCAAGAACCTGCAGTACTGGTTTACGAATTCCAACGACGGCTTCGTGCTGGCCTACTCGAAGCACCACTTCGACGGTGAGAACAAGTTCTCGCAGGACCACCGGAACGGCTTCAACATCACCTGGACCGCCAAGGGCGACATCAAGCCGACCAAGGTGGCCAGCCGGTAACAGCCACGGCAGAAGACCTCTTCAACGGGCGGGAAACCGCCCGTTTTTTTTTCTCGACTCTCGACCCTCGACGACTAGAATCGTCCCGTGACCCCCGAAGACATCGTCGGCGAGTTTCGCGCGCAGCCGAAGAGCTACGAGCGCAAGGCCCCGATCGAAGGGGTGCGGATCCTCCCCCTCTCCCGCTTCATCGACGACCGCGGATTCTTCCTCGAGATCTTCCGCGACCGCGCGAACCATCCGGCCGGCCGCGGCCTCGCGGAGTTTCTGGAAGGCGCGCCCGCGGCCCAGGTCAACTATTCCGTCGTGGATGCCGATGGGCACATCAAGGGGCTGCATTACCACCTGAAGCAGGAGGACATCTGGTTCTTCCCGCCCCCCTCGAAGGCAAAGGTCGTGTTCTACGACGTCCGCAAGGACTCGCCCACGTGCGGGCAAACCCAGGTCGTCGTGGCGGGAGGAGGCCAGGACCTGCTTCTGCGGATTCCCCCGGGCGTGGCCCACGGCTACCGGCCGCTGACCAACCCCTGCGCCCTTCTCTACGTCGTGACACTGGCCTTCGATCCGGAGGCGCCGGACGAGTACCGAATCCCCTGGGACCATCCGGCCGTGAAGGATCTCTGGGACATTCCCAACGGTTGACGGGTCGGTACGCGGTGTGCGGTTATGCGGTGATTTCGCCTTCGGCGGTGGTCTCCGTGCAGGTGATCCGGCGGTCGTCGCGGGAGACTGAGAGGCTCAGGCCGATCCTGTAGCCGCGCAACTCGAAGAGCGGCTGCCCGTTTTGTGGCCGCATCGAGCAATGCGACGCCCCTCCGCGGCTGAAGTTCTGGACTTCCTTTTCGGCGGCTGTAGACTCCGCGTCGATGAGTGCCATCGACGGGCGGCTGCTGTCCCGGGCCGGCCTCGGCACGGGGCCGAAGTAGGGATGGCGGCAGCCGGACGCGTGGTCCTGGCCGCCGACCACGGCGGCTTCGCTCTCAAGGAAGCGATCAAACGGCACCTGACGTCGAAAGGGACGGACGTCCTCGATGTCGGGACCACGTCGCCCGACCCGTGCGACTACCCCGTCTTCGCGCGCGCCGCCGCCGAGGCCGTCGCCTCGGGGCAGGCCTGGCGCGGCATCGTGATCG
>DATIRW010000069.1:0-3117 GCA_035469365.1 Thermoanaerobaculia bacterium | reverse complement strand
CCACCGGTGGCAGCGCTCCCTTCCCCCGAAGACGATGCGTTTCGAGTCCGGAAGGAATCTGGCGTCCTGATAGCTCTCGATTCCACCCCGTTCGAGCTTCCTCGCCTGGCCGACGCCGGTCGGGAGCAGGTGAAGCTCGCTGAAGTTGATCGGCGCCGCCAGGGCCCACTTCTTGTCGGGCGACAGAGCGAGCGCGTATCCCTCTCCCAGGCGCACGGGAGGGGAGCCGTCGCTCTTGCGGAGATAGACGACTCCGACCCCGCCTCCTCCCTCGCCCTCCTCCGCGAAGAGCACCGTCGTTCCATCGGAAGAAAGATCCACAGCGATCGAGCTGTCGAGCCAGGAGAGATCGCGCTCGCGCGCCTCTCCCGGGGGAAGGTAGAGCAGCCGGGATCGGACGACGTCGCGGCCGATGAGCGCGCGGCCATCGGGGGAGAGATCGTGAAGCGTGCCCAGGGAGTTGGCGATCAGACGCGCCTTCCCCAAAAGCGTCACCGATCGGAGCGACCGGACAATGGACGCTGGCGACGCGGTGAACCAGATCTCCTTTCCATCGGGGGACCAGCCGATACCCTGCACGCTGGCCCAGGGCCCGGAGAGGACTTTCTTCTTGCCGGCGCGATCCGCCACGGTGATGGAACCGGTGTCGTCGCCGCTCAAGGGGTGATCGACGAAGGCGACGAGGTTGCCGTCGCGGGAGACACGCGGGTTTCCGATCCACCCCGCGGTCTCGTGGAGAGAATGCCCGAGCGGATACTCCAGACGCGTCCGGCCCCCGGCGATGTGGACGACGGCCAGGTCGGTCCCGTTAGGGGCCCAGTCCGCCGCGAGCACGTTCTCGGCGATCTCCCGCGGCGCGTTTCCCGAGAGCGCCACACGGGCGAGCGTGCCGCTGGCCTCCCAGAAACCGACGTGGTGGCGGCCGAGCGAAAGCGCGAGCTCTCCCGAGGAGGAGATCGCGAGGAGGTCGGCGCCGGGCAGGGCAAACGGGATGGATTCTGGGCTTCCAAGCCGCGTCGAGAAGAGCTGGACCGGCTTGCCGTCCCAGCCGCCCCCGTAGACAACCGTTTTGCCGTCCGGAGCAAACCGCGCCGTCCAGATGTGGCCGCGGCGGAAGGTCAGCCGCTGGAAGGAGGGAATCGGGGATTTTCCCGCGCGCTCTCCCAGGAAGAACGACGCGGCTGCGATCGCCGCCAGCAGCGCGGCGACGCCGAGGACGAGCGCCGGACGCGGCAGCCTGCGAAGGCGGGGCGGCGCCGTAATGGCTTCCGCCGAGGTCGAGGCTTCGGAGAGGTGGTCCCGAATGCTCGCGAGGTCGCGCGCAAGGTCGCGCGTCGAGACATAGCGGTCCTCCGGGTTCTTGGCGAGGCACCGCTCGATCGTCCAGCGCAGGGGAGCGGGAGCACGCGGGTTCTGATGTCCGACCGGCTCGGGATCTTCGCGGATGATCGCTGAAAGCGTCTCGACCGGCGTGTTCCTCTGGAAGGCGCGCCGTCCCGTCGCCATCTCGTAGAGGATCGCGCCGAGAGAGAACTGATCGGAACGGTGATCGAGAGGCTTTCCGCTGGCCTGCTCGGGCGACATGTAACCGACGGTCCCGAGAACCGTTCCCGCTCCGGTGGCCGTCGGCGCCTCGGTAAGGCCGGCGGCGGACGTTTCGGAACTTACGAGCTTGGCCAGGCCGAAGTCCAGGATCTTGACGAATCCGTCCTTCGTGACCATGAGATTCTGAGGCTTCAGGTCCCGGTGAACGATCCCGCCCTCGTGCGCCCGCGCCAGTCCGTCCGCCGCCTGCGCCCCGATCGATAGTAGGCGGCGAATCGGCAGCGGTCCTTCGTGGAGGATCTCTGCCAGCGTTTGCCCTTCGACCCGCTCCATGACGAGATAGGCGCGCCCCTGCGCCTCTCCGACCTCGTGGATCGTGACGATATTGGGATGGTTCAGCGCCGACGCCGCGCGCGCCTCGAGCTCAAAGCGCTTGACGCGGTCGCGGTCGGAGGAGACGTCCTCGGGCAGAACCTTGATGGCGACCTCGCGGCCAAGCCTCGGGTCACGGGCCAGCCAGACCTCTCCCATCCCGCCGGCTCCCAGGGGAGACAGCACCTCGTAGGGGCCGAGTCGGCTGCCGGCGCTGATCGCCATCGTCACTTCACCCGATCGCCTGATCGCAGATCGCCCGATGACATCACGATTCATCGCCCCAAGTACAACCCCTCCCGCACTCCGTACGGAAAGAGAAACCGCCCCACCAGGACCGCCAGGACGACCGTGCCGACGACGGCGGCGATCTTCGTCCCGGTTGCCTGCCGGATCCAGAACGAGCGCTTGGACACGATGCCGCGCTTGACGAAGAAGCCCTCGGCGAGGAAGTACAGGATGAGCGCGGCGGCCACGCCGAGCAGGATCTCCTCCCACTCGCGGGAGAACCGGATCGCATCGTCGATGCGGCCGCCGAAGAGGAAGCCCAGCCCCGTCCAGGCCAGGCAGTTGACGAGCGAGGCGGCGAGGTCGGTCAGGACGAAGGGGCCGATTTTCATCTTCGAGGCGCCCGCGGTGAAGAAAACGACCGGCCGCAGGCCATAGAGGTAGCGAGCCAGAAAGAGGTACCGATACCGATACTTGGTGAAAGACTCCTTGATCTTCCGGACCTTCGCCGGCGGGAAGATCTTCTTCATGAACCGATGCTTGTCCAGGCTGTTCCCGAAGAGCCTTCCAAACCCGTACAGGATCGAGTCGGAGATCACGATCCCGAGAAGTTCCGCCCCGATCATGAACGGAAACCTCGCGACCTTCTTGAAAACCAGGAACCCCGCGATGAGCAGGATCACTTCTTCGGGAGGACTCGGGCCGAAGGCGCCGAGGAAGAGGAGAAAGAAGACGCCGAAATAGCTCTGCCGCTCCAGGTACTCCGTCATCCGCTGGATCGCCGGCTGGCGCACATGTTCCAGGAGAAAGTCCAGAGGCGGGAGCATTCTCGAATTCTAAGGCGGATGACGGGTTCCCAAGAGCCTGTCCGAGTAACGCCTCCGCGCCGCCAGGCGCAGATCCCCCGTGCAGGCGCGCGAGCAAGGGCACTCGGACGCCGGAGCGAGCATGCAAACGCGAGCGACGTGTCAG
>DATIRW010000068.1:0-4827 GCA_035469365.1 Thermoanaerobaculia bacterium | reverse complement strand
CGCCGCGACATCGGGACCGTCAGAGCACACCGGCGTGCCCTGGCCGCGCTTCCAGAGGCAGGACACCTCTATGCCTTGCTCGCGGCGGAGACGTTGAGGCGCACGCCAGGAAGGGGCAAGGATGAGGAGATTCTGACCTTGGTCGAATGTCTCAAGCCGTAATCCGGTCCCTGGCGAGCGGATTAGTCGCTGTCGACCTGGGATTTGTGGCAACTCGACCTGTGGAGCAATGGTAGAATTGGAGAGCGCCCCTCTTCCGGGGCCCTAATCAGGTCATGGTGTTCTTCAACTACGCCACCATGCAGATGGCGGCCAAGATTGTGTACTACGGCCCCGGCCTGTGTGGAAAGACAACGAACCTCCATCACATCTACGGCCGGACCGCTCCCGGCTCACGAGGGGAGATGGTGTCTCTCGAGACGGAGACGGACCGCACGCTGTTCTTCGACCTCCTTCCCCTGGACGTCGGCGTCATCGGAGGCTTCAAGACGCGGGTTCAGCTCTACACGGTCCCCGGACAGGTCTTCTACAACACCACGCGCAAGCTCGTCTTGAAGGGCGTGGACGGCATCGTCTTCGTGGGCGACTCGCAGCGCGCGATGAAGGACGCCAACGTCGAGAGCCTGGCCAACCTCCGCTCGAACCTGGCGGAGATCGGGATCAAGCTCGAGGACCTGCCCCTCGTCTTCCAGTACAACAAGCGGGATCTGCCCAACATCCTCTCGCTTCAGGAGCTCGAGGACAGCCTCAATCCCGACCGCAAATACGAGAGCTACGAAGCCTGCGCGGTCCTCGGCCATGGAGTCTTCGAGACTCTCAAGGCGATCTCCAAGCTGACCCTGAGGGTAGTGAAGAAGAAGATGCTCGGAGACGAGCGCTCGTCCAGACCCGCGCCCCTCGCGGGTACGCGTGGCTCTTCCATCTGGCCAGACGTGCAGGAGGAAACTGGCGGGACTGCGGCCGCGGCGCCGGCCGCCGAGCCCGCTCCCGCCGGGGACTCTCGAGAGGCCCCGACCGGCCCCGCGGCGCCCGCGCAAGAAACCGCCGGCCAATCCTCCGAAGCCCGCCCCGAGTCTTCCCCGCCGATGGATCGGGTTGAGACCGCAAACGTATCATCCGCGCAGGCGCCGCCGCCGGAGGTCAAACACGTCCGCGTTCGTTCGAACATCGACATCCTTTCGGAGCTCGACAAGTTGCGCCGCAACGCGACCTCGGTTCCGCCTCCCGACAAGGGCGGGCGGCGGCCCTCCCCGGAGATGTCCATCGACGATCTCCTCGCCAACAGCCTGAATCATCGCAAGGAGATCAATCGGGTTTTCGAGATCAATATGCCGCAGAGCGAGCTGGCGCGCGGGCAAGTGGTCACGGTCGGGCTCGCCCTGGAGGACCTGCACAACAAGCCCATCGGCGAGAAGAAGACGTTCTCCATCGAGCTGCACTCGAAATCCGATGTCGAGAAGCTCCTGCTCTCGCTGAAGTTTCACATTTCCGGCAAGTAGCGAGCCGGGGCGGATGTCCGCGGCGGAGGACGGACGCTAACCATAGGAAGACCGGGCTCCTTTCCGATCAAAATAGCTTTTGCAATTCACGACCAACCGGGTTTAACCTTTTCCCATGCTTTCCTTTCCGCCACCGGCAAAGGGGAAAAACTGTATTCTGCCGGCCCTCTCGGCGGCTCTGCTTTTTGGAGCGGGCTGCTCGGCCTCCGTGGCTTCGCGAAAGGCGGAAGTCGCCGCTCCGCCTCCCGACCCGCCCGCCGTCTCGAAGGCCAGGGAGGAATTCTCCAGGGGCCGCGAGGCGGCCCTCTCGGGCGACTTCCAGTGCGCCTCCGAGGCCTTCGCCCGCGCAGTCGATTCCGTCCGGCCGGTCGGCGAGGACGCGCCCGCCGATCCGGCGATGATCGCGTTCTCCACCGAGCTGTACGAGGGAATCCTGCGGTACGAGGCGATGGCGCCTCCCGTCGAAGCCGAGGCCCTGGAGCTGGCGGCCCGCACGCCGATGCTCGCCCCGGCACAACCGCCCGACACGACGCCCGACGAGCTGCTGAAGGCCCGCCAGGCGGTCTCCACCGACAACGCCACCCTCACGTATGACATCCCCATCGTCGTCAACGACGCCGTCCTGAGGATCCTCGCGGTCTATCAGAACGACCTTCACGACGTGATCGCCCGCGGCCTCGCGCGCTCGGGCCGTTTCATCCCCATGATCGAGCGGGTGTTCCAGGAGGAAGGGCTCCCCAAAGATCTGGCGCAGGTGGCGATGGTCGAGTCCTCGTTCATCCCGCGCGCCCGCTCTCCCAAAGCCGCCTGCGGCATCTGGCAGTTCATCCCCGAGACCGGCCGGCACTATGGGCTGAATTTCAACGCCGCCATTGACGAGCGAAACGACCCGGAAAAGGCGACGCGCGCGGCGGCACGCTATCTCCGCTTCCTGTACGACCTCTTCCACGACTGGTACCTCGCCATGGCCGCCTACAACGCCGGAGAAGGCAAAATCGTCCGGACGATGGAGAAAACCGGACTGACGGACTTCTGGCAACTCGCTGCCTCGGGCCTCGTGAAGCCCCAGACGCAGAACTACGTGCCCGCCGTCATCGCCTCCACGCTGATCGCGAAGAACCCCACCCACTACGGCTTCGAGGTCGAGTACGAAAAGCCGCTCTCCTACGAGACTCTCCCGCTCGACCGCCCCGTCAGCCTCCGGCACCTCGCGGCGGATAACGGGGCGACGCTCGAGGAACTGCAGAGGTTGAATCCCGAGCTGCGCAGCGAGATCACGCCGTCCGGTCCGGGCGGCTACGAACTGAAGGTCCCGGTCGGCAGCCGCGAAGCGGTGCTCGTGGCATTCGCCGAGGCCCCCACGGCCAAACCACCGAGCTTCCGGCGCCACGTCGTCAAACGCGGCGAGACTCTGGCCTCGATCGCCCGCCAGTCTCACGTGACGCTCGCGAGGCTGGCGTCGGCCAACTCCCTCGAGCCGAACGCGAGGCTGTCGCGCGGGCGCGTCGTCCTTGTTCCGCGACCCGAGCCGCCCGTTCGCCTCGCCTCCAACTCCAGGAAATCCGGGAGGGCGCAGGCGGCAAAGCAGGCCAAACCGCCGGCCTCGACCCTCGAGGCTCGCCACTACAAGGTCCAGGGAGGCGACACGCTCTACCGGATCGCGCTCAAGCACGGCACGACCGTCGCCCAGCTTCTCGCCTTCAACAGTCTCCCCGGCCCGGCCCTCATCAAGCCGGGCGACACGCTGAAGATCCCAGCAAAGGCGCGCTGACGCGCGCCTGGTGGCGTAGCGCCGGCATCTCTGTTAACCTGAATCGTCCTCATACCGCCCCGCAGGCGTCTCCTCGCACCGAGGAGGTCTCATGCTTGCGCGTGTTCATTCCGCCGCCCTCCTGGGGATCGATGCCCGCGTTCTGGACGTGGAGGTCGACGTCTCGGGGGGGCTCCCCTGTTTCAACATCGTGGGCCTCCCGGACACGAGCGTCCGCGAGGCCCGCGAACGCGTCCGCTCGGCGCTTCGGAACGCAGGGTTTCCGTTCCCCGGCGGCGCCGTCACGGTCAATCTGGCGCCGGCGGGATTCAAGAAGGTCGGGGCCTCGCTCGACCTGCCAGTCGCCGTTGCGATCCTCGAGATCTGCGGCCTGGCGTCTCGTGCCGCCGCGCGCCGTCTCTTCGTGGGCGAGTTGGGATTGAGCGGTGAGGCTCGGCCCGTCCGAGGAGCACTCTGCCTGGCCCTTGCTGCGCGAGACGCGGGGTTCGACGAGATCGTTCTCCCCGGCGCCAACGCGACGGAGGCTGCCGCCGTGGAAGGGATCGCGGTCATCCCCGTCGGCGGCCTCGCCGCGACCGTCGCGCATGTCAACGGCCAGAATACGATCGCGCCGTTCGCCGCGCCGGAGGCCGCCGCTGCGCCGCCCGGCGGAGTGGACTTCTCCGATGTCCGCGGTCAGACGGTCGCGCGGCGCGCGCTCGAGATCGCCGCCGCCGGCGGCCATCATGTCCTGCTCATGGGCCCGCCGGGCGCCGGGAAGACGATGCTGGCCCGGCGGTTGCCGACGGTCCTGCCGGCCTTGACGCGAGTCGAGTCGATCGAGGTCACGAAGATTCATTCCGTCGCGGGCGCTCTCCCTCCTTCCGGAGGGCTCATCGCAACGTCTCCCTTCCGCGCCCCGCATCACGGGATCTCCGCGCCCGGCCTCGTCGGCGGGGGCGTGCGTCCCGGACCGGGAGAGATCTCCCTGGCGCACCGCGGAGTACTTTTCTTAGACGAGCTGCCCGAGTTTCGGCGCGACGTCCTGGAGGCAATCCGCCAGCCTCTCGAGGAAAAGCGCGTCAACCTGGTCCGCGTCGGCGGCGCCTGCACTTTCCCGTGCGATTTCCTGCTCGTCGCCGCGATGAACCCGTGCCCCTGCGGCTTCGTCGGCGATCCGCGCCGGGTGTGCACCTGCGACTACCGCGAGCGCCTCCGCTACACGAAGAAGATCTCCGGGCCTCTGCTCGACAGGATCGATTTGCACGTATCGGTCCCGCCCGTTTCCTGGGCCGAGATTCAGAAGAGCGCGCCCGAAGACACTTCCGAAACGATCAAGCGGAGGGTGGCGAGGGCGCGCCGCCTGGCCGCGGCCCGCTTTCCCGGCTGCCCGGAGTTTCGAAACGCCGATCTCGCCCCGGCCGATTTCGAGCGCTTTCTCTGCCTCGACGGCCCGGTGCGCCGCGTGGCGGCGATGGCCGTGGAAAGACTCTCGCTCTCCGTCCGGACGCTCCATCGAGCACTACGGGTGGCCCGGACGATCGCCGATCTCGCGGGCGACGAGAGGGTCACCGCGGC
>DATIRW010000067.1:0-32760 GCA_035469365.1 Thermoanaerobaculia bacterium | reverse complement strand
CCCAAGAAGGGGGAAAAGAACGAGGACGCCGAGGAGGCGGAGCCGGCATGGCCGCCGGCGACTCCTTCTCCCGTGCAACCCAGACTCAACTGATTAAAGAGAATTTGTGATTTGTGATTTGTGATTTGCGCGATTTCTCGGGCTCCCGGGCCAATCACCGATCACGAATCGCAAATCTTCCCCGTCTAGACCGTGACTGGTGCGATGGGCTGGACATCCACGACGAGCTCGGTGGTGACGTCTCGGTGGAGGCGGACATGAACGCGGTGCTCGCCCAAGCGCTTGATGGGTTCTGCCAGCTCGATTCGGCGGCGGTCAACCTGAATGCCCCGCTCGGCCAGGGCGTCGGCGATCTCCGAAGGCGTCACGGAACCATAGAGGGTGTCTCCCTCGCCGGCCTTTTTGGAGATGACGACCGTCATCCCTTCGATCTGTTTGGCGACCGCCTCAGCGCCGACCTTCTCGTGAAGCGTCTTCTCGTCGTATTTCTTCTTCTCTTCCCCCAGCCGTCGCACGTTCGCTTGCGTGGCCTCATAAGCGAATCCCTGTGGGAAAAGATAGTTGCGGGCATAACCGGGCTTGACGGTAACCGTGTCTCCCCGGTGCCCCAACCCGCGAACATCGTCGGCCAGAATCACTTTCATGACGTCTCTACGCTTTCTCGCCTCGATGGCGAAAGTCCGCGTACCAGTCGAACAGGCCGAGAAGCCCCACCCCGACGTTGATCGGGAAGTAGAGAGCCAGGCCGTACAGGCCGACGCGGAGGATCCGTGCCCGGAACCACTTCCGGGCGAAGTGGCAGATGATAGAGAGGCCGGCCAGGAAATACAAGGCCGCGAGCGGCAGGAGAGAGTTCCCGGCGATCTCCCGGATCGGATCCGGGGAGAGGACCGCGCCCGCTCCCGCCGCGACGAAAAGCAGGACGACGGCCGGCGGAACGGAAAGACTGTCGAATCTGGTCCTTTCAGCCGGAGGCTCCGGACGGGCCAGCCGGGCTCCCGCATAGAAGCCGATCGCCGACGAGAGGATCCAGGAGACTCCCAGCAGGCCCACCCAGTACTTTGTCGAGAAGTCGCGGGCGGCGGAGAGAGTCGCCTTGAGCCTGGCAACCGCCTCGGGATCCATCCCCCCCCTCGTGTACGACTGGACGGCCGCGGGGGCCATTTCGTCGAACGCGGCCGCGATCTCCTGCCGCATCGTCCGTCCCCCCGCGAGCGAACGAATGCCCATGCCGGCCGTCAGCAGAAGGAAGCCCGCGGCGCAGAGCCCGAGATACGCCCGCGAGGGTTCCGCGCCGCGGCGGACACCGGCCGTGAACAGGACGGGAAGAGCCGCAGCGACCGCCGCGAAGAGGACGACGCCGAAGGCCGCAGGCGCGCCCCCGGTCGCCAATCCCATGCCGAGCAGGAGGCTCGAAGACAGGAGGACGGCGCTCAGGCCTGCTCCACCTCCCCGGCGAAACGTCAGCCGGACCGAGGGGACCGGCAGAAGAGGCAGCGCCAGCGCTCCCACGATCGGCAAGGCCAGGAACGCCCCAAAGAGCAGCGCTGTCACGGCGCCCGCCACGAGGATCTCCCGAAACGACGTCGCGCGAACCTCCAAGGGAGGCCCTTCCTCGCCTGGCGGGATTTCGGAGCTCATCAGGGGCCTCGTCAGCCGTTGACCGACCGTTTACCGGGGAGACCCCGGTTTCGGATCACGGCCTTGGGTTCACGGCTTGCTCATGCCCAGCGGCCTGTCAGTCGGTCGCGTACGGCAGAAGCGCGATCGATCGCGCCCGCTTGATCGCCGTCTGGAGCTTGCGCTGGTGGAGCGCGCAAGTCCCGGAGATGCGGCGCGGCAGGATCTTGCCGCGCTCGGGAATGAACGACTGGAGCAGCTTGACATCCTTCCAGTCCACGTACTCGAGCTTCTCAGCGCAAAACTTGCAGACCTTCCGGCGCCGGACGAAGAATTTCTTTCGGGTCGTCGGCTTCCCCTCGCGGTCGCGCGAGGACCCGCGCCCACCCGCGGAACGGGTCGGTACGCTTCTCATGACTCACTCCTCTCCGGCTCTCCGGCCTCGGCCGGCGGCGCCGCGGCCGCCGCCAGGGCGGGCGCGGGACGCGGGGGCCTCTTCGCCGTCTTCTTGCGGATCCGCTCCGCCATCTTGACCGAACGCTTCTGCTCCTCGTCCGCGCGGACAGCCAGGTGGCGCAACACCTGGTCGGAGAGTCTCAACCGCCGCTCCGTCTCCGCGACCAGGGCGGGCTCCGCCGAGACCTGAAAATGGTGATAGTAGGCCTCGCGCTTGCGCTCGATCGGGAAGGCGAGACGCCGGCGCCCCCACGACTCGTCCTTGACGAACGTGGCGCCGCCGTCGGCGAGGATCTTGCGATGGTCCGCCGTCACCTTGACAGCATCCTCTTCGTTCAAATCGGGGGTGACCAGGACGACGATGTCGTAAAGCCTCATTGTTTCCTCCTCCTCGTGGATTTCAATCCGGACTCGAGGCTGACTCCGGAGAGGAAGGTTTCGTATTCGCGCGTTTCATCGCGGCATCGATCCCGTCGGAAAGCCAGACGTGAAGAACCTCGACGGCCCGTTCCACGGCCTGCTCGAACGGCTCCCGGTCCTCCTTCGCGAAGGGCTCGAGAACGTAATCCGCCAGGTCGCGGCGGCGCGAGTAGCGCTCCCCGCGGACGCCCAGCCGGAGCCGCGGGATCCCGGTCGTGCCCAGACTCGAGATCACCGAGGACATCCCGTTGTGACCTCCGGCGGAGCCCCGCGCGCGCAGCCGCAGGGTCCCGACCGGAAGCGCAACTTCGTCGAAGACGACGCAGACGTCTTTCGGGTCGATGCCATTGGACTTGCAAAGAGCGTTGACCGCCTCGCCCGAGGCATTCATCAGGGTCTGAGGAAGAACGAGGAGTACCCGGATGCCCCCGATCGTCCCCCGCCCCACGCGCGAGAGCGATTCCCGCGAGCGGAGCTTGATGCCTTCCTGCGACGCCAACCGTTCCACCACGCGGAATCCCGCGTTGTGGCGTGTGTTCTCGTAGCGGTCCCCGGGGTTTCCGAGACCGACGATGGCGCGCAGGCTCTACTTCTCCTTCTCCTTCTCCTTCTCCTTTTCCTCTCCCTCCTCCTCGGTTGCGGCCTTCCCCTTCTTCAGCACTTCGGGCTCGGTGATCTCGGGGGCCGCCTCGGCCGCCGCGACCTCCGGCTCCTTCTCCGCCGTCGGGTGCGTGACGTGCACGACGACCTTCTCCGGGTCGTCCACGATCGTGACACCCTCGGGGGCGACGAGCTGGGAGACACGCAGGGCGTCGCCGATCGAGAGCGCGGTGACGTCCACGGGCATGTGCTTGGGGATGTTCCCGGGCAGGCATTCGACCTCGACTTCGCGCGTGACGGTGTCGAGGATGCCCCCCTCGGTCTTGACCCCGACGGCCACCCCGATGATCTCGATGGAGACCTTGACCCGGATCTTCGAAGTCATCTCGATCCGCAGGAAGTCGATGTGCAGCGGCTTGCGGGACACGGGGTCCTGCTGCAGCTGCTTGATCATGACGTGCCGGGCGTGTTCTGTTCCGGCGAGCTTCAGCAGGAAGATCGCATTCTCTCCCCCGCCCCCCCGGAAGGCGTCCGTCAGGGCCTTCCTGTCCACGCTGATCGGGACCGTTGGCTTCTTGATCCCGTACACGACGGCCGGGATCCTTCCCTTTGCCCGGTCGCGGCGGGCCTCGTTTTTGCCGCTCGTCGAGCGTCTCTCGACGTTGAGCTCGATCGTTTTCATGCTGTTGTTTCCCCGAGCGGCCTGCCCCGGCTCCGTGCGAGCGAGGGCGGACGCAGAACGGGGGATTCTACACGAAAAGGGAGGAAACGGAAGTCCCCTGGTGGATGCGCTGGATGGCCTCCCCCAGCAGGGGTGCGATCGTGAAGGACCGGATCTTCGAGCAACGCGCGAGGGCGGCGTCCAGGGGGATCGTGTTCGTCACGAGGAGGCACTCGATCCCGGAGGCCTCGATCCGCTCGAGGGCCGGGCCGGAAAGAACGGGGTGGACGGCCGCGGCGAAGGTCTTGCGGGCCCCCTGGCCGCGCAGGGCCTCCTCGGCCTGGAGGAGAGTGCCGGCCGTGTCGATGATGTCATCCAGGATCAGGACGTTTCTCCCTTCGACCTCGCCGATGACGTTCAAGACCTCGGTCTCGTTCTTGCCGGTGCGGCGTTTGTCGATGATGGCAAGCGAGGCCCCGAGCCGCTTGGCGATCGCCCGGGCGCGGGCGACCCCGCCCACGTCGGGCGAGACGATGACGAGGTCGTCCAGGCTCATTTCGCGAATCGCGTCGAGCAGGACCGGCGCCGCGAAGAGGTGGTCCACCGGGATGTTGAAGAAGCCCTGGATCTGCGCCGTGTGAAGATCCATCGTCAGGATCCGGTCCGCGCCCGACGCCGTGAGCAGGTCCGCCATCAGCTTGGCGGCGATGGGAACTCTCGGCTTGTCCTTCTTGTCCTGTCGCGCATAGCCGAAGTACGGCATGACGGCCGTGATGCGCGAGGCCGAGGAGCGCCGGAACGCATCGAGCAGGATCAGGAGCTCCATAACGTGGTCGTTGACCGGGCTGCACGTCGGCTGGACGACGAAGACATCCGCTCCGCGCACGTTCTCGTCGATCTGGCAGTAGTTCTCGCCGTCGGAGAAGTTGTAGAGCGTGAGTTCCCCGAGAGGAATCCCCAGGTACTCGCAGATCTCCTGAGCGAGCGCGGGGTGCGCCCGCCCCGAAAAGATCTTGAGTTCCCCGTAGGAGAAGTTTGCCGTCAAGCGAGCGGGATTCTATCGGATCGCGTCGGCACGGATGCGGAGGTCGCGACAGCGAACAAGCGGAGCTACAATCGAGTCGTTTGGGGCGTCGCCAAACTGGTAAGGCACCGGCCTTTGGAGCCGGCATCTGGAGGTTCGAGTCCTCCCGCCCCAGCCAGACCGTCGCTCGCGCTTGCGCGGGATCTGCGCCTGACGGCGCACCGGCGAGCGACTCGGCCGGATGCGGCCTCGATCGCTTGCCTGATCCCGAGCTGCGCGCTCGCTCCCGCGGCGCGAGGCTCCTCCCTTCGGTTACTCGGCTCCTCGCGCCGCGACGGGGTGGAAGGAACCGGTTCGCCGAGGACTCGGGTCAGGCGACTTCGGAGGGCGGCGCGGTGGGCTCGGGAGAAGCGGCGGGTATCTGCGCCCGCGTACGTTCGTACTCTTCCAGGATCCGCTTCTCCATCTGTTCCCTCGTTTCGCGGTTCAAGGGATGAGCGATGTCCTTGAACTCCCCGTTCTTCTTCCTCTTTGAGGGCATCGAGATGAAGAGTCCGTTCGGTCCATGGATGACCTTGAGGTCGGATACGAGGAAGCACTCGTCGAGGACGATCGAAACGTAAGCCTTGAGTTTTTCCTCGTCGACCGGAAAGACCTTGACCTGGGTGATTTCCATGCGAGCCTCCTCAAGCGGATGTTCGGCGTCGGTACTCTTCGCGACTCAGAGTCCGGACTCGCCGCAATGTTGCCTCCGGATGAGCCTGCGCCAGCCGCCTCTCCCCTTCAGGGTTCAGCCCGAAGAGGAGCAGGGCAGCGCCGGAACCGGTGAGGCCGGCCTCCGGGGCCACCTGCCGAGCAAGTCGCAGGTAATCCTCCATCTGCCTCTCTGTGTCAAGCACGGCGGATGCCAAGTCATTGGGGCCGAGGAAATTCCGGGTCGTTTCGATTTCCAGGCTGTCGGGAGGTCCAGCCGCCTTCCCGCTCCTGTCGTAGGCCGCGTAAACCTGCGCCGTCGAGACGGAGAACGGAGGAATCCAGAGGAAAAGCTGCGCCGGCGGCGAATCCTTGAGTGGTGTCACGCGCTCTCCCCGGCCCGCCACGTCGGCCTCTCCCCCGTGCAGGAAGAACGGGATATCGCTGCCGAGACCGGCCGCGACTTCGGAAAGCTCTTCTCGCCGCAAACGCGAGCTCCAGAGTCTCGACAGGAGAAGGAGGGTCACCGCGGCGTCCGCGCTTCCGCCGCCGAGTCCAGCCCCCGCCGGGACCCTCTTCTCCAATCGGATCCGGGCGCCGGGCGCGATGCCGATCCGATCCGCGAGCGCGCGCGCCGCGCGCGCGACGAGGTTCGTTTCGTCGCATGGAATCGGAATCCCCGAGCAGGAAAGGTCGAGACGATCGGACTCCTCCACCTCGAGACGGTCCGAGAAGTCAATGGAACAGAGGCGCGACCGGATCTCGTGAAAACCGTCCGGCCGCCGCGGACCCACGCGCAGCTCGCGATTGATCTTGGCCGGGGCCTCCGCGCTGAGGACCATGTCAAGTCGAGAGTCCGGAGTTCAAGGCCCGCCCCTCGGAGCTCGACTACTCATTGACGGGTTCGGCCGCGATGAGGACGAGCCGGAGCGTGTGGCCGCTCTTGAGGTCCTCGAGATCGATCCTCTGCGGCCAGGAGGAGGCCTCGCCGGTATAGGTCGCGGCCATCGCTCCCTCGGAGCGCTTGATCCGCAGGGACTTGAAGCGCGCTCGGGAAACGTCGATCACTCCCTCGACTTCCTGTCTCCCGCTCCAGCGCAGAAGCGCGTCCTGTCCATCCACGCCGGCCACGTCGGGAGTCGTGGAGCCCTTCCAGGAACCGGCGAGAAGCCACCGCAATTGATCCGATTCGATCGCGATCGGCTGGATGCTCTTTCCCCGGAGAGCGCCTTCCCCGTACCGGGCGACGGAGTCTCCAAATGGCCCCGCCAGTGTCGCGTCGACCGTGTGCGGCCCCTCACGGACGGCCAGCGTGCCCGTCATCCGAAAGGGACCCTGCGAGACACGGGCCTCGTAGAGGAGACGAGCGGACCCGCGGGAATCCGCCCTGGTGACGGACTCTCTCCAGGCCGCGACCGCGCGTTCGGCGTCTTCCCTCGCCGCCGGCGCGTATACCGGGGGGCGGCGTCCGGCGCAGGCGGGCATCAGCGCGACAAGCAAGAGGACACAGAGAACGGATTTTAGTTTTTGGATTCTGGATTCTGGATTGAGGGAGCGAGGCTTCGCGGCTATCACCAATCACCAGCTACGGATCTGCCGACCCCTGGAGTCAGTGCACGCCGGTGGTCCGAGACGCATACCGCGCGAGCTTCTTGCGCACCTTGTCCGGCTCTTCGGGCTTGAGTGTCAACGCCCGCTCCCAGTGTGTCACGGCCCGCGTGACGTTTCCCTGCCGTTCGGAGAGATCTCCCAGGTGCTCCTCGATCGTCGGGTCGTCGGGCTCCCGGCGATGGGCCTCGAGCAGGTTCACCTGCGCCGCCTCGAGCTTTCCCATCCGGAAATAGACCCAACCGAGCGAGTCCAGATAGGCGCCGTTGCGGGGCTCGCGACCAACGGCCTTCTCGAGCAGCACGTTGGCTTTGTCCAGATTCACGCCACGGTCGGCCCACATGTAGCCGAGGTAGTTCTGGGCCGCCGAGTCGTTGGGCCTCATCTCCAGAAGTCTGGAAAAAACCTTCTCCGCTTCCGCGAAGTCTCCCGCCCGTTCCAGACTCGATCCGAGCCGGAAGAGCGCCTCTGCGCTCTCCGGGAACCGTGCGGCGGCATCGCGCGCCAGGCGCACGGCCGATGCATATTCCTTCAAGCGGGCGTACACGTCCGCCGGGATGAGAGCGCGTTCTACCTCCTTCGAGGCCCCCAGACGATCCAAGGCTTCCACCGCCGGCCGGCGGTCCCCGGATCGGAACTGGAACTCGGCGACCGCCCCGATCCACTCGGCATTCTCCTTATCCGCGGCCGCGGCGGCCCTGGCTTGTGCGAGACCATAGGCGAAGTCCTCGGTGTCCCGCGCAATCATGAGAAGGATGCGCACGGCACGGGGATTGACAGCCGATCCCGAGGCGGCCGCAGGCTCGAGCACCCTCCTGGCGGACGCGTAGTCTTTCTGAAGATAGAAGAGATAGGCGAGTTCGACCTCCGCCCACCGCCGCTCCGTGGCGTTCTTCGGGTCCGTTCCCGCGCGGCGCAGGGACTCTTCCAGAAGCGGGCGGGCTTGCGCGAACCGCCGCTCCCGCAGCAGCTCTCCCGCGAGAGCCCGCCGGGCGGCGTCGTCCTCCGGGTCGCTCTTGACGAGATCTTGCAGGATCTTCTCTCCTCCGGCGACGTCCGCCTTCTCGAAAAGAACGGAGGCGAGAAGGCGTCGGATCGAGCGGTTCTCCGGTCGCCGGGCGGCCTGGTCCCTCGCGCGCTTCTCGGCCTCTCCGAAGCGTCCGGCTCGAGCGAAATCGAGCGTGATCCGCTCTCCGATGGCGGCGTTCTCCGGATCCCGCTTCTCCATCTCCTGCAGCAGGGCAATGGCATCATCGAGGCGGTCCTGGTCTTCGTACAGATCCACGAGGGCCGCCTGAGCTTCCCGGTCGCCCGGGTCCATCTCGAGCAACTCTCGATAGGTCGCTTCCGCCTCGCGGAACCGGCCGCTCTTTCCGCGCGCTTCGGCCGTCAGCCGCATCAGGCCGGGATGACTGCGTCCCTCGGGGAGCTGGTCCAAGAGGGTCGACGCTTCGGCCGGACGCCCGCGCGCCAGAAGGGCCCTCGCCAGCGACGCGGTTGTCGCCGCATCGTCGGGCGCGAGCTTGTGCGCTTGTCTCAATTCCTCGATCGCCCTGTCGAGGCGAACGGGGTCAGAGCCGGCGCCGGACAGTTCTATGGACCCGAGCAGCCGGCGGGCCTCGGAAAGGGACGGATCGAGGCGTACCGCCTCGCGGGCCTGCTTCGCGGCCTCGTCGGCGACGTTCAAGTCCCGCAGCAGCTGTGCGTACTCGAAACGCACGACCGCGTCCTCCGGTAGCTGTTCGATGACTCGCCGGTAGAGATCGAGGGCTTCGCGGTATTTCCCGTCTCCCACGGCCGAGCGCGCGCGAAGGTAGACCTTCCGCGCCTCCAGCGTCGGGTCCGAGGCGAGGGCGGCCGGAACGAACGACACGGCCAACAGAACGGCCAGAAACCGAGTTCTCACGTTTCGCAATGTAGCATGCCAGGACGCCCCGGGGCGTTCCGGGTCCTCCTCCCTCGAGAACAACCCCGCAGCCGCTCCGCTTGTTCCTGACCGCGTGAGCAATCGCAGGGGCCACAGCGGAGAAACCCGACACCTCCGACTGCGCGATAATCTCTTCCGGTTTGAAAATGCCAATCGGCCATCTCCTCGTCCGGGCGGATCTGGTCACGGACGCGCAACTCTCCCGGGCACTCGAAGTTCAGAACCTCGCCGGTGGACGGATCGGTACTCTTCTGCTCGAGCGGACAGCTCTCGGCGAGGACGATCTCGGCAAGATGCTCGCTCTCCAGCAAGGCTGCGCATACGTCTCATGGAATACGTTCTCCTCGCTGCCGCCGGAAACGCTCGCCGTTCTTTCGCCGCGCGTCGCTCTCAAGCACAACGCGATCCCGTACGAGTGCGGCGAAGGCTACGTCAAGATGGCGCTGCGCGATCCGAACGACCTTGCGACCCTGGACGAGCTCGTCTTCGTCACCGGCCGGAAGGTCTTCGTGGGCGTGGCGCCGGAGGTCCGGATCTACCAGGCCCTCGAGAAGCACTACGGTAAGGTTCGGGCGCCCCGCTACGCGATTCTTGCGGAGAGACTCTCGCGTGCGCCGAAGACGGCGGCGCCTGGACCGTCCGCCCCGCCGCCTCCCCCCGGGCTGTTCGCGGAAAGCGCGGCGATCCCGGCCGTGACGGGGCCGTCTCCGGCTCTAACGGCGCCGCCGGCTCCGACGCCGATCCGCGAGTTTCCCGTCTCCTCGGGCCCTCCGGGACGGGCCCCGGAGACCGGAAGGGGTTTGGAATCTGCTCCAATGGCCTGGTCCGCGTTTCTCACGGCTCCTACCGAGCCGGAGCGCCCGGGGGAGCCAGAGGCCATTGCCTGGGAGGATACGACCGGCGCCCGATCCCGTCCGAAACCCGTGAATCCAATCCCCTCCGCAACGTCAGTCCACGAGGGCGAGGCCCTTGAGCCCGAGGTCCCCGATACTCAGTCGGAAGAGCCGCTGCAAGGATCTTCTTCGCCTCCTTCCGATGCCGATTTCGGTCGGATTCTCGCAGCTACCGAGCGCGACACGATTGCCGGTGCCGTCCTGGCAGCTCTTGTCCCACGTTTTCCCGACGCTGCGATCCTTTCTTCGCGGTCCGGCGGAGTGACAGGCTGGGCCGCCGCCGGAAAGGACGCCGACCCGGTGGCCTTTCGGTCCTTTTCGGTGTCCTGGACGGAGCCCTCGGTTTTCCTGAACGCGCGCCTCTCACGAGATTTCTATCTGGGTCCGTTGCCCTCGCTTCGATGTCACGATAGGTTGGTGGCCACCCTGGGAGACTGGCCGGGCGAATGTCTCGTCCAGCCGGTTCTCCTGGGGGACAAGCCTGTTGCATTTCTCTACGTTTCCTCTCCCTCCCCCGGCTCTTTTTCCGCTTCGGATCTCGCCTATGTCCGCGGGCTCTGCGATGCCGCGTCGGTAGCCCTTGCGAACGCTATCCGATTGAAGAAGGAAGAGATATAATGATTCCAACCGATCCGGAGGGGAAATGATCAAAGCCGACATCGTCGACCTCGTTGTCGATCTTGCCACGATACCTCGCGCGAAGGCCGCCACGGCCGTGGAGACGGTGATCGAGTCCATGCGTTCGGCGCTCGGCGCGGGGGATCGGATCGAGCTTCGAGGTTTCGGCGTTTTCCAGGTCAAGCGCCGCAAGCGCGGCATCGGCCGCAACCCGAAGACCGGTGTCGAGGTCACGATCCCTCCCGGCAACACGATCCGGTTCAAGCCCGGCAAGGATTTACGCGACCTGGCCTGAATCGGGGAGGAGCAGATATGGACAGACGTCAGATCGGACAGATCCTGGTCGCGCAGGGCACGGTCTCGGAGGCCGGGCTCGCCCGTGCCTTGGGATACCAGCGCGCTACCAGTCACACGCTCCGGCTCGGCAGCATCCTGTTCACCTGGGACCTGCTCGCGGAAGAGACGCTGCTCGCGGCGCTCTCGAAGTTGCATCATTGTCCTCCCGTCGCCTGGGCGGAGCTTTCGAAGGCAAGTCCCGAGGCCTTGAGGATTCTCACCCCCGCCTTCGCCGTACGACTTGGAGCGTTCCCCTACGCGATCGACGGTTCGGGGCTTCGAGTCGCCTTCCGCAACCCTTCCGATCTCGCTGCAATTGACGAGGTCTCCAGTCTTTCCAGCAAACGCCTGATCCCGGGCGTCGCGACCGAGGCCGCTCTTGTTCTCGCGTACCACCGTTTCTACGGACGCCCGGTCCCGCCTCACTTTCGCGAGGTCGTCGAGAAGTTCGATCGCAGCAAAATCGCTCCAGCGCCCGTCCGGCAGCGCGGAACTCTCGCCGTCCCGGCTGTCTCAGCCGTCTCGGGCTCGAGCTCGGCACCGAGCGCCACCGCGCCTGCGGCGGTCGCAATCTCGGAGAAACGCGCGGAGCCCGGGGTCGCCGGGCCCCAGCCTCCACCCGCGTCACCTCGAGTTCCGCCCGCGCCCACGCCGAAACCGGAGAGGTCGCTCCCGCGGGCGGCTCCGCTCGAAGAGCCTGGAGAGGCCCGCAATCGAGCGCGGATCGCCGTGGACGTCGTGGACAGGCTGCTCGCGAGGTTCCCTCGCGTGCTCGTCCTCGGCGTCGGCAAGACCGCGATCAGCGGTTGGACGGGACGAGGTCCGGGTCTGACTCCCGAGATCGTCGCCGCGATCCGAGTCCCGGCCTCGGAAAAGACCGTGGTGCCGGAAGTGGCGCGCTCCGGCGTGCCGCACTTCGGCCCGCTCAGGAGTGAACGCCTCTCCCTCGCGCTGCGCGGGATGCTCGACAGAGACGCGCCCGCGTGCGCCGTGTTCCCCATCCGCGTCCTCGAGAGCGTCGCCGGAATCCTGTATGCGGACCGGCTGGGGGAGCCGATGCCCGAGGAGGATTACGCCATCCTCGCCGATGCGGCCGAGACGACGGCGAAGGCGCTCTCGCGGTTCCTTCTCCCCGACGGCGAGAAGCGATAAGAAGACCCGACCGCGCCCCGAACCCGGTTCGAACGCGGTCTGGAGTCGTGAGATAACTCCCCCGTCATGGAGAACGGGTGGAGTCAAGGTCCTCTCCCGCCGCATTCGCCGCCCCGGTGGAGCCCGCGGCGATTCCGGTTCGTGGAACATCCCCTCTTCCATCTGGCGCTCCTGGCGGCCACCTTCTTCACGACGACGATCGCGGGAGGGACGTTCTCCGAGGAAGGGGGGATGCTCGGAAAGGGAACCTTCTCCGACGGCCTTCCCTTCTCGGTCCCGCTCCTGCTCATCCTCGGGATGCATGAACTCGGGCACTACGTGATGTGCCGCCGTTACGGATTGGCCGCCACGCTCCCCTACTTCATTCCCTCCCCCTTTCTGAATCTGATCGGCACTTTCGGAGCGCTGATCCGGATCAAGGAGCCGATCCGCCGCAAGCGAGAGCTGATCGACGTGGGAGCGGCGGGCCCGTTGACCGGGTTCCTTGTCGCGCTCCCCTTTCTCTTCTACGGGGTCACGCGCGCAAGGCCGATCACGGCTTCCCCGGAGAGCGGGACCGTCCTCTTCGACTACCCCATGATGGTCCGCCTGGCGCAGAAATGGACCGGCTCCGGCATGTACACCAGCCTCCGGGTGCACGAGCATCCGGTTTTCATGGCGGCGTGGTTCGGCCTGCTTGTCACGGCCCTGAATCTCCTGCCGATCGGACAGCTCGATGGCGGGCACGTGCTGCGCGCGGCGGCCGGCCGCCGCCAGCCCCTGGTCTCACTGATCGTCATCGGGCTGGCCGCCGCCAGCGCCTTCCGGGGCATGACGTGGACGGTCTTCGCTCTGGTTACGGCACTTCTCGTTGGAATCCGCCATCCTCCTGTCGAAGACGACGATGAGCCCCTGGACTACGGCCGAACCCTCCTCGCGCTCGCCTGTCTCGGCGTGTTCCTCCTCTGCTTCTCCCTCGTCCCGATCACCATCACGTAAGAGAGGTTCCATGTTTCAGGTTTCAAGTTTCAGCACTGGCACCGACCTGAAACCTGGAAGCAGGAACCCGGAACTCATTCTTCCTCTGCCGGCGGCACGTCCAGGAGGAACGTGGCCGGGCCGTCGTTGACGAGCTCCACTTCCATCATCGCGCCGAAGACCCCGGTTGAGAGCGGGACGCCGAGCAGCTCGAGCGTCCGGCAGAAGTGGTCGTAGAGAGGCCGGGCCTCTCCCGACGGCAGCGCTCGCTCGAAGCCGGGGCGCCGGCCGCGCGACAGATCCGCAGACAGTGTGAACTGGGAAACGGCAAGCACGCCTCCTTCGACGTCCGGCAGTCCCAGGTTCATCTTGCCCGCCGCGTCCTCGAAGACGCGGAGCCCTGCGACCTTGCGCGCGGCCTCTTCGGCCTGAAGCGCGCCGTCCCCTTTCTCGGCTCCCACGAAGACGAGAAGGCCACGGCCGATCCGACCGACTGTTTCTCCGGCCACGCGGACCCGCGCGCTCGACACGCGCTGAATGACGAGCTTCATGCGCGCCGCCGGAGCGCGACGGCCCGGAGCTCGGACGGCTCGGGCGCCCCGGCCAGAAATGCCGCCGCCCAGTAGATTCCCACTCCGCCGAGGATCACGCCGACGACCAGGATCGCTCCGGTCCAGCCCTGGGCGCTTTCCAGAGCGAGCCAGCGGCTGGCCGCGGCGAGCGCGACGCCCATGACGGCAGACGCGACGGCGACGCGGACCAGCGAGACGAGGATTTCCTTGCCGTGCAGCCGGCCCTCGCGCAGGCGCAGAATCAGGAGCAGAAACCCGAGGTTGACTCCCGCGGCCGCCGAAGCCGCGAGACCGATGCCGGCCAATCCCATCGGCCGTGTCAGGATGAGGCAGAGAAGGATGAACGTCGCGCAGTCCGCCAGCGCGGCGAAGACCGGCATCCTCGTGTCCTTCAAAGCGTAGAAGGCCGGGACCACGACGCGCACGCCCGCGTAGAAGAGAAGACCGGCGGCGAGGGTCGCCAGGGCCGTCGCGGTGGCGCGAGTATCCGCCGCGGCGAACCGGCCGCCTTCGAACAGGACGCGCACGATCGGAGTCTTCAACACGATCAGCCCGACGCTCGCGGGGATCGTCACGAAGACGAGCAGGCGAAGCGCGAAGGCCAGGTTGTCCTTGAAGGGCCCCCGGTCCTCCGACAGCGCCTGGCGGGAGAGGAGGGGCAGGATCGCCGTCGCGAGCGAGACGGCAAACCCGCCGAGGACGAGCTCCTTCAGACGGTTCGCGTAATAGAAATGGGAGACGTTCGCGTTGCCGAGGCTCGCGGCGAACCGGGTGGAGATGACGGTGTTGATCGTGTTGATGCCGTAAGCGAAGAGGCGCGGCGTCATCAGCAGGAGGACCGAACGCACGGCCGGATCCCGCCATCCAAGGGCAGGGCGTCCCACCGCCCGGAGCCTGGCGAGCTGGGGAACCTGAACGGCAATCTGCAGAATGCCTCCCAGGAGCACGCCCGCGGCCAGACCGTATGTCGGCTCCGCCAGATGCGGAGCCACCACCGTCGCGCCGAGGATCATCGCGATATTCAGGAAGATCGGCGCCGCCGCCGCGACCGCGAAACGGTTTCTGGAGTTCAAGACCGCCTGGCAGAAGGCCGCCAGACTGACGAGAAAAACGTACGGGAAGATCCAGCGGTTGAGCGTCACCGTCAGGGCGAATTTCCGGGGATCTTCCCGGAACTGCCGGGCGAGCAGATCGACCAGGAGAGGCGAGCAGAGGATCCCCCCGATCGTGAGGAGAGCGAGGATCAGGGCGAAGGCCCCCAGGGCCCTTCCGACGAAGGCCCGCGCCTCCGCTTCACTCCTCTCGTGCGAAACCTCGGCGTAGACGGGTATGAAGGCCGAGGACATCGCACCCTCTCCAACGATCTCCCGCAGCATGTTGGGGATTCGCCAGGCGACCAGGAGAGCGTCCGAGCGGGTGCCGGCTCCGAGGATGAGCGCGATCGCCTTGTCTCTGACATAGCCGGTGACCCGCGACAGCAGTGTCAGGGGCGTGATCACCGACGCGGAGCGCACGAGCCGTGACCGGGTTTCCTGCTCCTCGTGCGATGCCATGAGTGACAGGATTCTATTGGTGATTAGTGGGACATCATCTGTCCGGCACAAAGTGGATTAATCTGTGCATTACGTGAAAGGAGGCAGAACACATGGGTAGCGTCAACAAGGTCATCCTGATCGGCAACCTCGGGAAGGATCCCGAGCTGCGGACGACTCCGCAGGGCACGTCGCTCGCCCGATTCTCGGTCGCGACCAAGTCGGTCTGGAAGGACAGCTCGGGGGCCAAGCAGGAGCGAACGGAATGGCACGACGTGGTCGCGTGGGAGCGGCTCGCGCAGATCTGCGGCGAGTACCTGCGCAAGGGCAAGCAGGTCTACGTTGAAGGGAGCCTCCAGACCCGGAGCTGGGAGGATCAGAACGGCCAGAAGCGATACAAGACGGAGATCAAGGCGAACAACGTCGTCATGCTCGGATCCCGCGATCCGGGCGCTCGAACCGAAGCCTCTCCGGCACAGGGCCCGCGCGAAGTCAGCGAGGTGGCGGAGGCGCCGGCGTACGACGACGAAGTGCCCTTCTAGCGCGGCGCGCTTGCGCCAGCGGTCCAAGGTCCAAAGAGGCCTGAGGCGCGAGTGTGACCCTGTCTACGTTGGACTATGGTGTCCGGACCCTGGACTCGCCTCGCGGAGCGCGGAGATGTCCGCGATGAGATCGGCGAGAGGACGGTCGGGAATTGCCGCGGCGCGGCGGATTTTCTCGAGGTGCTCCGCGTAGCGGTCGAGCCTGCCAGCGGCCTCCGAGAGGCGTGCGGGCGCAATTTCGCGGCCGACCTGTTCGACGCATTCCGGATATTCGGCGATGCGGCTGCAGACAAAGAGGAGATCGCAGCCGGCCCGGGCCGCCGCGGCGCAGCGCTCGGGAAGTGATCCAAACGCCGACAGCGCGCCCATCTCGAGGTCGTCGGAGAAAGCCGCGCCGCCGAAACCGAGCACGTCCCGGAGCAGGCCGGTCGCGACCGTTTTCGAGAGGGACGCCGGCATCCCCTCTGGCCCGGCGGCGTGCGAGATCATCACTGCCCGCGCGGATCCCATCGTTGCCGCGAACGGAGCAAGGTCGCGCACGCGCTCCTCCGGATCGTCGGGGATGATCGGGAGATCCCTGTGGGTATCGAGGCCTGCGCGCCCCAGCCCCGGGAAGTGCTTGACACAGCCTCCGACACCGCGCGCGTGCAGCCCCGACAGGAAGTCTCCGGCAAGGCGCGCCACGTCGGCCGGATCGCTCGATGCGCAGCGGTCGCGCAGCACTCTCTCCGAAGCTCCCGGCAGGAGCCGGTCCACGACGGGAGCCAGATCCACCGCGAAACCGAGCCTCGCGCAGGCCTCCCCGGCCAGCTCCCCGGCCCGGCGCGCGACGCCGGCCTCTGCTGCCTCACGGAGGGAAATCGAGGGGCCGAGCAGATCCCGGAAACGATCCACCGGCCCCCCCTCCTGGTCCACGCAGATCCTTGGACGCGCCGGCAGCTCCCGGATCTGCGCCGCCAGGGCGGCAACCTGTTCCAGGCTCTCGATGTTGCGGCGGAAGAGAATCAACGCCCACGGAGGGTGAGTCTCGAGGATCTCCCGCTCCGCCGGCGTCAACTCGATCCCGGCGATACCCACCCCGAAGAGCCGCGATGCCCCCACCGCTAGGTTGGGGGGCCGTATGACATATCCATGTCAGGGCCTCTTTAAACGATCCTGCAGCGAGGCCAGGAGGGACAGCGCGGAGACGGGGGTCAGGTTGTTGACGTCGACCTGGCGGAGCTTTTCCAGGACGAGCTCCTCGGCAGCGGAGAAAAGAAGCATTTGCCCCTCTCCGGCGCTCTCTCCGTCGTGACGCGCGAGGACCGGGGCTCCCTGGACGTCCAGTTCCTGCTTCTCGAGATTGGAGAGGATCTCCCGGGCCCGCTCGATCACGGCTCGCGGCAGGCCGGCAAGCTCCGCCACATGGATGCCGTAACTGCGGTCAGCCGAGCCGGCGATCACCTTGCGGAGGAACACCACCTTCCCGTTCAACTCCTTGACGGCCATCGTGGCGTTGGCCACCCCGGGCCGCACGAGAGCGATCTCCGTCAGCTCATGGTAGTGCGTCGCGAAGAGGACGAAGGTCCCCTTCTCCGGCATGTCGTGGAGATGCTCGACCAGGGCCCAGGCGATCGACAGACCGTCGAACGTGGATGTCCCGCGCCCGACCTCGTCAAGGATCACGAGGCTTCGCGGCGTCGCTTCGCGCAGGATCGCCGCCGCCTCCAGCATCTCGACCATGAACGTGGACTCGCCCCGGGAGAGGTGATCGGCGGCTCCCACCCGCGTGAAGATCCGGTCCACGATCGGCATCTCCGCGCGAGCGGCCGGCACGAAGGACCCTGCCTGCGCCAGGAGCACGCAGGTCGCGACCTGCCGCAGGTACGTGGACTTCCCCCCCATGTTCGGCCCGGTCACCAGGAGGATCCGCTTCTCGGAGGAGAGCTCGCAGTCATTGGGCACGAAGGCCTCCTCCCGGCGGAGGGTCTCGACGATCGGGTGCCGCCCATCGGCAATCGAGAGACGGCGCTGTCCCGAAAGCCTCGGGCGCACCCAACGGCCCGAGGCGGCAACCTCGGCGAAGCCCGCGTGAAGATCGAGCTCCGCGACTGCGGCAGCGGTCTTCGAGGAGCGGTCGGCCGCGGCTCCAAGCTCCCGCAACAGCTCGGCGTAGATCTTTCCCTCGATCTCCCCGATGCGTTCTTCGGCTCCCAGGATCTTCTCCTCCAGGTCCTTCAACGCGGGGGTCACGAAACGCTCGGCGTTGGCGAGCGACTGCCTCCGGATCCAGTCGGCCGGAACGCCTTCGCGGTGCGCCTTCCCGACCTCGAGTGAATAACCGAATACGCGGTTGTAACGGATGCGCAGGTTCGGGATGCCGGAGCGCTTGCGCTCCTCCGCCTCGATCGCGAGCAGGGCCCCCTGGCCGTCCCGCCGGAGGCTTCGCAGCGAGGCGAGCTCCCGGTCGGCCTCGTCGCGGATCGCGCCGCCCGCCGAAGCCAGGACCGGCGGCTCGGGCGCGAGAGTCTCCTCCACCCGGCGCACGAGATCACTCGAATCGGGAATGCCGTCCAGAACCGCTCGGAGGCGCGACGAGACGAGCGCGGCGCCAGCGGAGAGGACGGCCGGCACGGCGCGCAGCCCCGCGGCCCAGGCCGCGACCTCCCGGGGCCCCGCCGTTCCCGTCGCGATCCGCGCGAAACGCCGTTCCAGGTCTCCGACGTCGTCGAGCGCCCGCCGCAGTCTCTGCCGTTCGTCGGCGCGGCGCGACAGCTCCTCGACAGAGTCCCAGCGCGCCTCGAGCTCGACCGGATCGGTGGAAGGACGGGCGAGAGCGTCCTTGAGTGCCCGCGCCCCGAGGGGAGTTCGCGTCCGGTCGAGCAGAGCGCACAGGCTTCGCTCCGCGGATCCGTCCGAGGATTCGAAGATCTCCAGCGTCGCGATCGCAGACGCGTCGAGGCCCATTCGCTCCCCGAAGTGCAGGGCAGTGGGATCAGCCACGTGCGCAATTCCGCCGGGCCGCATCTCTTCCGCGTAGGCTCGCGCGGCCGCGGCGGCTTGCGCACCGAGAGCCGTGACCGGCGACGCCGGCGGCACGTTGCCAGGGCCGACGCGCACAAACCACTCCGCCGAACGGCGCGTCAGAGGGATCCCGGCCGGGAGGACCAGGTCCGATCCCTCGGGAAGCAGGACTTCCCGCGGCCGAAAGAGCGCGAGCGCATCCGGCAGGCGGTGCAGCGGGATGGTCCCCGCGTGAAACTGCCCGGTCGAGTAGTCCAGGAAGGCAACGCCGGCGCGGTCTGCGTCTGCAGCCACGACCGCCGCGAGATAGGAGGCGGCGCCCGGCAGGAGCGACTCCGGGTCGAGGACGGTCCCCGGCGTGACGATGCGCGTGATGTCGCGGCGGACCAGGCCCCTGGCCGCGCGCGGGTCCTCGACCTGGTCGCAAATCGCGACCTTCCGGCCGGCCGAGATGAGCCTGGCGATGTGATGATCGGCGCTGTGCCACGGCACGCCGCACATCGGCGCTTCGATGTCGGAGTCGCGGTGGCGCGCCGTCAGCGCGATCCCGAGAAGAGGCGCCGCCTCTTTCGCGTCCTCGAAGAACATCTCGTAGAAATCGCCCATCCGGTAGAAGAGAATCGCGTCGGGGACCCGGCTCTTCATCTCGAAGTACTGCCGGAGCATCGGCGTGGCGCGGGAGAGGACGAGGTCTGCGGCCGGCGCCTCGCCGGCGTGTTTTGGTGTCGTGGCCATCGCGGATGAGCTAGCATAATTCCGGATGAGCGATTCCCGGCCATGAACGTACTCGCCATCGACACGGCCAGTCCCGCACCGGGCGTCAGCGTGCTCGCGCGCGGCGCGGTCTTCGAGCAAGTCCTGCCGGCGGACCGGCACGCTTCCGAACAATTGCTCTCGGCGATCTCGCGTTGTCTGGAGAAAGCCGGAATCGCACTCGCCGAATGCGAACGCATCGCTGTCTGTTCCGGTCCTGGCTCCTTCACGGGGCTTCGCGTCGGACTCTCGACGGCGTGGGGCCTCGGCCGCGCTCTCCGGCTTCCGGTCGAGGGGGTCTCGACCCTGGAAGGCATGGCGGAGGCGGCCCGCGCTGACGCAGGCAATCGCGTCACCGCCGTTCTGGATGCGGGGCGCGGAGAGGTCGTCGTCGAGTCTTTCTCCCTGGAGGGCTCTCGAGCGCGCTCGCTCTCACCTCCGCGCCGGATCTCCCGCGACGAAGCGGCGGCCGGGCCGGGACTTCTCGTCTGTCTCCCGGGGGACTTGCTCGGCCCCCAGGGCCGCGCTCCCGTCTCCTCCGTTTCACGTGCCGTCGGACTTTCCGTGGCCGGTGGTCCCCGGGGAGGGGTCGCCGGCGGCGATTCGCTCCGGGCCATCTACTCCCGCCCGAGCGCCGCGGAGGAGAAACGTGGCGCTTCGTGAGCCCCGGCTCGCTCCGTACCTGGTCATCGCCGCGCGGGAGGAGCACCTCGACGAAATAGCGCGAATCGAGCAGGAGTCGTTCCTCGTCCCGTGGAAGCGGGAGTTCTTCGAGAGCGAGCTCTCCGAGCCCTACCGCTATTCCCGTGTTCTCGAAAGCCAGGACGGATCGATTCCCCGCGTCGGGGGGTATCTCTTCGCGGTATCGCTCTACGAGGAGTTCCATGTCAACAAGATCGCGACCGATCCCCGCGTTCGAAACCGCGGACTCGGACGCATGCTGCTCGAAGACGCGCTCGCCCGCGCTCGGTCCGTCGGCGCCACGGCCGTCACGCTCGAGGTCCGGATCTCCAACATCCCGGCGCGCGACTTCTACGCCTCCTACGGATTCCGGGAAGCCTACAGGCGCAGGTCTTACTACCAGGACGGCGAGGACGCCTTCGCGATGGTCCTGCCCCTCCAGGAGGGTCCGAGGTCCAGGATCTAGGCCAGAACGGCAAACGGAACACGTGCATGGACTTTCGATCCTCGGCCGTTGACTTTCTTGAATCCGATGCCCGCCCCCGTTAAGATGAGACCGTGGTTTTGTCTCTTGCCTCCCAACTCCCCCAACAAAAACAAAGGAGGTCCGAAACGATGGAGAACCAAAACCCCGAGTCTCTGACGGAGATCGACCCCGAATACCGCCGCCTCCACGCGGAGCACCGCGACCACGAGCACCGGCTCGAGGCGCTGGCCGGCAAGGTCCGGCTGTCCGAGGACGAAGAGCTGGAAGAGAAGCGATTGAAGAAGGAAAAGCTCTTGATCAAGGACCGCATGGAGGCGATCGCGCGTACCTACCGCGTGGGGGTCGCCAGCTGAAGGTCCCTCTCGCCCGGGAGGGTTGGATCTTCTTCCTCCCGCCTCTCATTCTGGCGGCGGCGGCCGGGTTGACCGGGCACGGGATCCTGGCGGTGGTCTTCGGGGCTCTCGGAGCCTTCTTGCTTTCGTTCTTTCGCGATCCGGAGCGCAACTGCGTGGGAGGCGAGGAAATGATCCTCTCTCCCGCGGACGGTACCGTTTTGTCCATCGCGCCCGCCCCGGAGTCCCCGCCCGGGGCCGCCCGCCGCATCTCCATCTTCATGTCCGTCTTCAACTGTCACGTCAACCGGTCTCCGGTCTCGGGAGTCCTCGCCGACTACGTCTACTCGCCGGGCAAAAAGCTCGCCGCCTTCGACGAGAAATCCTCGACGCAGAACGAGCAGAACCGGATCACGCTCCAGTCCGAGCGGTCGCCGGTGGTCTTCAAGCAGATTGCCGGGCTGCTCGCGCGGCGAATCGTCTTCTATCCTCGTCCGGGAGACCGGCTGGGCCGGGGCCAGCGGATCGGAATCATCCTCTTCGGGTCCCGTGTCGATCTCTTCGCGCCCGACGGGGCGGAGTTGCTCGTGAAGCCCGGAGACAAAGTCAGGGCGGGTCAGACGGAGTTGGCTCGATGGACATGACCGCCAGCAGGCCGCCAAAAGAGGGTGTGAGGCGCTGTTGCGAGCGCCGCGGGGCCGAGTGCCCAGCCCCGGTTCTAACTCTCTCGGCCGCCGTTCGCGAAGCGAATGCCTGCGGCCGAAAGCCAGGATGAGACGCCTTTCGCGCGAACGACTCTCCCGCGGGCTCTTCGTCCTGCCCACTCTGTTCACCGTCGGGAATCTCTTCTGCGGATACCTCTCGATCTGGTGCTCGATCCGCGGGACCTTCGAAAGGGCGGCCTATCTCGTCATCATTGCCGCGGTTCTCGACGCGCTGGACGGACGCATCGCCCGCCTGACGAACTCGGCCTCCGAGTTTGGAGAGGAATACGACTCCCTCGCGGACCTCGTGTCCTTCGGGGTCGCTCCGGCCGTGCTCGCCTATTCCTGGGGCCTGTCCGATTTCTTGCGCCTGGGGTGGCTCGCGTCGTTCCTCTTCGTGGTGTGCGGGTCCATGCGCCTGGCCCGCTTCAACATCCAGACTCACAACGTGGACAAGAAGTACTTCATCGGCCTCCCGATACCCGCGGGCGCGGCGACCGTCTCGACACTCGTCCTCGCGACACCGGAGCCCCTGGTGGACCGGGTCTGGATGGCGGGCCTCCTCACCCTGACGATCGTCCTCTCTTACCTGATGATCTCGACGATACGCTACCGTTCCTTCAAGGACCTCGACCTGAAGCGCCGCCGGCCCGCCTGGATCCTCCCGGTGATCGCCGTCGTCTTCGCGGTCATTGCCTTCCGTCCGACGCTTTCGCTCCTGGCCCTCACCCTCGCCTACGCCGCATCCGGACCGGCCGCCAAGCTGGTGGGCCTCTTCCGCCGCAAGCCCGCGGAACCGGAGGCCGCAAATCCAAAATCGGAAACCGACGCTCTCAAGTCCTAGCGAGCCCTCTTCCCTTCTCAGTTTCTGTTTCCCGCCTGGTTGGCCTCCGTCCAGTCGGTGGCGGCTTCGGCTCCCGTGGCGGCGAGGAGATGGAAGCGAAAACGGCAGCAACCGGAAGGCCCCGCGCGTCGCAGCAGGATGAGCGCCGGCTCGATCTTCTCGGACGGGCCGATCAGGGTCTCGTAGAAACGCACGCGCTCGGCTCTGCCGAGCGACACGCGGCGCCCGTTGGCCGCGTAGACCTCGTACCGGTCGAACCCTCCCGGACGAACGTCCCGGATACCGGGCCGTGTCAGGTCCAGCTCGATCCAGTTGCCGGTGCGCGAGAGAGCCGACGGGAGAGGCGAGACGTTCTCCACCGAGAGGCCGACGGAATTCTTGCCCCGCTCGACGGACACCCGAAGACCCGGCACGAGCGATCGGCCGGCCAGAATCTCGTTCACGGCGGCGAGCGTGACAATGCGCTCGGATTCGGACGCGCCGCCAAACCGGACGACCCGGCCTCGCGCGAAATGCCGTCCGGCCAGGTCCGTCTCGAGCTGCCGGACCATGTCGGCGATCGAAGGCTGTCGAAAGATGATCTCATCCCCGGCCGCGAAATGGCGCGACTGAGCCGTGAAGGAACGTTCGGCCTTGAAGGCGTACCCGAGCCCCGCCCCATCCGCGAACCGCAGGTCGTGGTGAAACTCGAGCCGCGGATCATCGGACAATCCGGCGAGGAGGCTCTCCGGAAGAGAGCCCCGGTCCTCCCCCTTCCCGCTCGTCCATCGTCCTTCGGAGCCCGGCGCATAGCCCGCCCACCAGGGCTTGCCCAGCAAATCCGCCGAAGCCGGATTGGCCCGGTCATGCTCCCCGAAGACCATGGCGATCACGCCGTCCGCGGCCGATGCGAGGGGCCGGAGCTTCTTTTCGCTGCCGGCCGGCGGATCGAATCTCAGGGACACGGAGAGTAAGAGCTCCGAAGGCAGCCGCCGCCGGACCTTCTGAACCAGAGCGCCGTAGGAAGGGGCGCTCTCCGCGGTAAACGGGAGGTCCAGATGGATCCCCATCACCTTTCCGAAACGTTTCCCGTCCCCGATCACCGTTTGCGCCGCAACGGTGAGCGTCCCCTCGAGTGACCGGCGGACCGCGGCGTCGCCGCTCGACAGGGCCCGGGCCGCATCCGGCCCCCCCGACACGACCAGAGATACCGGCAGCCGGGCGATTGGCCCCGGCGGGGGCCGGAGCCTTACGACGACCCAGGCGCCGTCACGCCGCTCGATCCGCGCCGCGGAGAAGAGCACCCACGAGAAGCCTCCGCGCGCCAGCGCCGCCTCGGCTTCGTCCTGCGCCTCGCGTCCGGCGAAACTCTCTGCAAACCAGACGGCGTGACCGGCCGGAGCGGCGAACCGCGCCCTGGAATCCTTCTTGCCCCCGAAGCAGCCCGACGCGGCCACGACGAGGAGCATGGCGGCGGCGATCCGGTCTCTTCTCATGCGGAGGTCGCGACGGTTTTTTCGAGCGGAAGGTCAAACCGGACGCGGAAGCCTCCCTTCTCGCGGTTCTCCGCAGAGATCGATCCTCCGTGCTCTTCCACGATCTTCTTCGCGATCGCCAGTCCCAGCCCGGTCCCGCCACTCTTCGCCGAGAAATAGGGATCGAAGAGGCGCGTCAGGTTCTTCGCGTCCACGCCCGGGCCCGTGTCCTCGACGCTCACGAACGCGCGGGAGTTCTGCCGCCGCGCCGTGATTCGGATTTCTCCATTCGCTCCGGCCAGCGCCTCCACCGCGTTGACGATCAGGTTCGAGAAGACCCGAGCCAGCAGGCGCGCGTCCGCCTGCGCCTGCAACCCCGGCTCGATGTCGAGAGACCAGGCGACTCCACGCACCCCGGCGTAGGACGCGGCCGACTCCGCCAGCAGCCGGCTCACGTCGGTCGGCCCGACCTCGGGAGCGGGCAGCCGCGCGTAATCGGAGAACTCGGATGCCGATTGGCGAAGCTCTTCGGTCTGCTTCAGCACGCGTGATACGCATTCCTCCAGAACGCGGTTGAAATCCGGATCGCCCCGCCTCCAGACCTCGCGCAGATGTTCGACCGCCAGGCGGATCGGGGTCAGCGGATTCTTGATCTCGTGCGCGATGATCCGCGCCATTTCCGCCCAGGCCGCCAGACGGTTCGAACGCACGAGGTCGGACACGTCCTCGATCACGGCCATCCGCGCGCCCTCTCCACCCAGGGGGAGGGGCACCGTGACGACGCGCCACCGCTCCCCCGCCCGGGGCTCGACCTCGACGGCGAGATACGTCGCGTCGGGGTCCTTGAGGATGCGGCGGAGCCTCGCCATGTTCTCTCCCGGGAAGACCTCCTCGATCGTCGCGGCGTCCGCGCTTCCGCCGCCCAGAGCCGCCGCCGCGGGGTTCGCCAGGAGAACGCGACCCTCCTCGCGAAACGCGACGACGCCGGCGGTCAGGTGCGCAAGGAGCGTCCCGATCCGCTCCTTCTCTTCCAGTAGCGCCTCCGTCTGGGACTTCAAGCTGCGCGACATTGAGAGGAAGGCGCGCACCAGCTCTTTCAGCTCTTCGTCCGGGGGCTCTTCCAGGCGCGGGGAGAAGTCGCCCCTCGCCACCGCGCGGGTCCCTTCGACCAGGTCCGCCACGGGCCGCGCGACACGCAGGGCGAGCCGTCCGGCGACGACCGCGGAAAAGAAGAACACGAGCAGGCTGAATGCCGAGACTCCGGCCGTGAGCTGAGAGGCCTCCGCTTCCGCCACGCGGCGCTGCGGCAGAAGGAGCAGAGACAGCAGGCCCGGACTCCTCACTCCCGGCACGCCCGGAACCGCGGAGAGCGCCGTCGTGATCTCTTCGAAACCGCCCTCGGAAACGACCCGGGAGCCGACAAACTGGCCTCCTCCTCCCAGGCCGATCGTCACGTAGGCGGTTGCGGGAGCACGATCCGGCACCAGACCGGCCGCGTAGAGATCCCGGCGCGAGGTCGCCGCGAGAGTCGAGTCCGGCGCGTAGATGGACAGGTCGTAACCCACGGAGTTGGCGAGCCATCCGATCACGTCGTCCAGGGCCCGCAGGTTCCCCCTCCCCCCGCTCTCGGAAGGCAGATAGTCGTCGAGCACGCGCCGCGCCGTGTCGAGCCCGGTCCGCGCGTGATCGAGCGTGTCCTGCTCCGAGTGCGTCAGGATCGTCGAACGCAGGAAGAACGTGACGGCAACGAGGGGGACCATCACGCCGCCGACGAAGAGAGCGACCAGGCGGCCGCGGAACGTCCTGGCGAGCCGGGGAAGCGAGTCCTGTCGCTGATCGACACCGGTCGCGAGGACCCGCCAGAGCAGGAGCAGGCCCGCGATGCCGTAGAGCAGGACGATGCCGGGAATCAGAAGCGCGGCGGTCAGGAGCCGGCCCAGGAAGTCGGGGCCGGGAATCGCTACGAGCCGATAACCCTCGGGCGCAGGCCGGATCTCCCCCCACAACTCCTCCCCACGGAAGGCCAGGCGCACCGGAACCGGGGTGGCGGACCGGCGCAAACGCTCGCGCAACGCGGTCGAGAGCGTGGGCCCTTCGTCCCGCTTCTCGCCGTCTCTGGCGTAGGACGCCAGCACCGGACGGGGCAGCAGAGAGGAGGGTGGCCCGCCGCTCTCACCGAGAACCAGGCGCCGGTAGACGTCGATCCTCGGCGGCAGAGGATCCCAGGACGGCCAGTCCGCGACCGTGATCGCGGCGCGCCCCCACCGCTTCGTCCCGTCGAGCAGGGTCACAACGCGCCGCACGACTGCCACGTCGTGCCGGTCGACGGACAGGTGCCCCTCGAGCGACTTCCTTCCGCTCCAGTCCGGAATGAGCGAGAAACTGCTTCGCTCCGCGCCCGAAGCGTCGAACACCTGGTAGGCCACGAGCGCCGGGACGCGGGACTGCTTCTCGCCGTCCTTCCAGACGCGGTAGGCCATATCGGAGATGTCACACTGATCCAGCGCGGCGGGGAGCTCCCGACCGAGGTTGAAACGGCTGACTCGCTCGACGGCCCTTTCGGCGGCGAAGACGGCGTCCGCCGACGCGCGCAGCGGATCGGGCAGGATGATCGCATTGGAAGCCGCCAGAGACGTTAGCGAGCGCTGATGCTCCGACAGGGGCGCGACGAGGAGCATGACGAGGAGCGCCGCGCCCGTCAGCAGCCGGGGCACCGCGAGATCCCGCGTCTCCGGAGTGGACGCGACCGCGCGCGACCAGAGCTCGAACGCGCACGCCAGAAGGAGCAACAGAACGGCCGGAAAAAGCCGGGAAGGACTGACGACGGCGAGGCTGAAGACGATTGAGACCACGGTGAAAAGAAGCGCCAGCGTCATCCGTTTCCCCGAACCGCCGCGCCGCCCCGAAGACGCCAGGGCCACTGCATCAATAATCAGGGCCGACAGCGCCGCCAGCCGGGCCAGCGCTGGGAAGCCCGGCGGGTTTCCCAGCTCGAGGGGCGAGAAGCCCGTCGCAGCCAGGACGGCGAGGAGTGCGAGGCCGTAGCCCCAACCGGATCGAGAGGGCTTGGACGGGACAGGGGAATCGGCCTGGAGGCGTCGGAGCAGGAAGGGCATCAGCAGCAGGCCGAGAGCGAGGAGCAGGAGCCGCCAGGAGACAAGGACGCGAGAACCCCCCTGGGCCTGGATCGCGAGGAAGGCGAGCGCCAGCGCGATTCCGACGCGCACCGGATCGCGGGCCCGCCCGATCAGCAGCAGCGCGATGAGGAGGATCGCGGCAAGAACGAGCCGGCGCCACGGTTGGCCTGCCGCGGCGGCTGCGGATCGCCTCGCGCCCACCACGACCCGGCCCGAAGCCTCGCGAACGAGCGCCGCGCCTCCCGCCTGTGCCACGGGCTCCCAGGACAGAGCCTCGCCGGAAAGATTGAGCGCGCGGCCGAAGTCGGGCGCCTCGACGGGAAAAGTGCGAGCCGAGTAGACGATCCCTGCGGAGCGGCCTTCTCCGATCGAGCTGCGGTAAACGAGCGTGAGCGCCGTCGCGGACCAGCGCGCGCCGAAGCCGTCCGCGCTGACGAGGCCCTCCAGCGACGCCGGCGCGTCTCCCCACCAGGCGTGGACGGCTCCGAGAGCGTCGGCGAGCGCGATCCAGTTGGATGGAGAGGCTCCTTCCATCGTCTGGCGGGCGGCGGAAAATAGCACGAGCCGGTTGACCGCGATTCCTCCTCCCTGCAATGACCGCTCGACCTCCGGCTTCCGGGAGAGAGCCTCCGCCCTGCTGGACAGGTCCTGAGCGGCTCGCCGCACTGCCTCGACGAGCGTCGGAGGGGCGGACGCCTTTGCCGGGGCCGGGCGGAGCAACGGGATCCATCCATCCAGAGCCGCGAGGAGCAGGACACCGAGAAGCGCGGCCGCCAACCGCGCGCGCTCTCTCAGGTTCACGGAAGGCCGGGATCTCTCACGAGTGACGCGGGCTACCCCTGCCGCGGCCTCATGGGGAGGTCCACGCCTCGCTCGCGGGCCGCGGCGATCGCCTCCGGGTATCCCGCGTCTGCGTGTCGCATCACGGCCGTGCCGGGATCGGCGGTCAGGACTCTTTCCAGCCGGCGGGCGGCGGCGTCGGTGCCGTCGGCAACGGCGACCATTCCGGCGTGGATCGAGTAGCCGATGCCGACGCCGCCTCCGTGATGGACCGAGACCCAGCTCGCGCCGCAGGCTGTATTGACGAGCGCGTTCAGGATCGGCCAGTCCGCAATGGCGTCGGAGCCGTCCCGCATGCCTTCGGTCTCGCGGTTGGGCGAGGCGACGGATCCGCCGTCCAAGTGATCGCGGCCGATGACGATCGGAGCGCGCACCTCCCGGCGCCGCACGAGGTCGTTGAAGAGGAGACCCGCCCTCGACCTTTCACCGTAGCCGAGCCAGCAGATGCGTGCGGGCAGGCCCTGAAACGCGACGCGCTCGCCGGCCAGCCGGAGCCACCGCGAGAGCTGCGCGTTTTCCGGAAACAGGCCCATCAGTGCCCGGTCTGTCGTCCGGATGTCCTCGGGATCTCCGGAGAGAGCCGCCCAGCGGAACGGCCCCTTCCCCTCGCAGAAAAGCGGCCTGATATAGAGGGGCACGAATCCGCCGATGTCGAAGGCATTCTCCACGCCGGCCTTCTTCGCCTGGCCTCGCAAGTTGTTTCCGTAGTCAAACACGATCGCCCCGCGCCGCTGGAGCTCCAGCAGCGCCCGCACGTGGTCGGCCATCGTTTCGTAGGACCGCGCGATGTACCGTTCCGGGTCCCGCCGCCGAAGCTCCGCAAGGTCCTCCCCGGGAGAGCACCGCGGAACGTAACCGTTCAACTCGTCGTGGGCCGAGGTCTGATCCGTCACGAGGTCGGGCACGGCTCCGCGCGCGATCAGCCTGTCGAGGAGATCCGCGGCGTTGGCCAGCACGCCGATGGAGACGGCCTGCCGCCGGTCCCTCGCCTCGAGAGCGCGGTCGATCGCCTTGTCGAGCAGGTCCTCCCGGACGTCGAGATACCTGGTGCGCAGGCGGCGCTCGATCCTCTCGGGGTCCACCTCGGCGATGAGGGCCGCCGCTCCGTTCATCGTCGCGGCGAGCGGCTGCGCTCCTCCCATTCCGCCCAGACCGGCCGTTACGACGAGACGGCCTTCGAGATGCCCGTCGAAGTTCCTGGCCGCGGCAGCCGCGAACGTCTCGAAGGTGCCCTGCACGATGCCCTGGCTTCCGATGTAGATCCAGGAGCCCGCAGTCATCTGCCCGTACATCGTCAGGCCCATCCCCTCCAGGCGCCGGAACTCATCCGCCGTCGCCCAGGCGGGCACGAGCATCGCATTAGCAATCAGGACACGGGGCGCGTCCTCGTGCGTTCGGAAGACGCCGACGGGCTTGCCCGACTGCACGAGGAGCGTCTCGTCGGAGCGGAGGCGCTCGAGGGTCGAGACAATCGCGTCGAAGCACTCCCAGTTGCGCGCCGCCTTTCCCGTTCCGCCGTAGACGATGAGCTGTTCGGGCTTCTCGGCCACGTCCGGATCCAGATTGTTCTCGAGCATGCGCAGGGCGGCTTCCTGCGCCCAGCCCCGGCAGCGCAACCCCGTGCCCGTCGCGGCGCGGACCACGCGAGGAGGAGACTCGACCGCCACGGGGAAAGTATAGCTGTCAGCTCTCCCTGCGGCGTCATCCTGAGCGAATCGAAGGAGCTGCCTCTCGACGAAGTGAAGCGGATCCCTCGTCGCCCCGCTCCCCAGGATGACAAGATTGACTTATTGCAGGGTCCCCGCGAGCCCTCTCAGGGCCGCGCTGTCGAGAAACTGCCGCGCGACTTCGAGGTCCTCTGACAGGACCCGGTCTTTTTCCCATGGCGCGACGGAGCGGCGAAACGCCCGGCGGACGCGTTCCAGCGGGGGCGACGTTGCGAGGGGACGCAGGAACTCCATTGCCTGGAAAGCGACAAACAGCTCGATCGCCACCACCCGTTCCAGGTTCATGACGATCGTCGAGAACTTCCGAGCGGCGATTGGAGACATCGAGACATGGTCCTCCTTGTCGGCGGAGGTCGGGATCGAGTCCACGGAGGCCGGGTGCGCGAGCACCTTGCACTCCGAGACGAGGGCCGCCGCGGTCACCTGCGCCATCATGAGTCCCGAATGGATGCCTCCTTCCTCCACGAGGAAGGCGGGCAGCTCGGAGAGGGCCGGGTTCAGGAGTTTCTCGATCCGCCGTTCGGCGATCGAGGCGAGGTCCGTCGCCGCGATGGCGGCGTAGTCGAGGACGAGACCGACGGGCGCGCCGTGAAAGTTGCCTCCCGAGACGATGCGGCCGCTGCGGGCGAAGACGAGAGGGTTGTCCGTCGCGCTGTTCATCTCGCGCTCGAGGACCGCGCGCGCATGTTCGAAGGCGTCCCGAGCGGCGCCGTGCACCTGCGGCATACAGCGCAGCGCGTAGTTGTCCTGAATTCTGCCGCAGCCCCGATGCGACTCGCGGATGGCGCTGCCGGAGAGGAGACTCCGCAAGTTCTTCGCCGACACCGCCGCTCCCGGATGCGGGCGGGCAACGAAGACACGCGGATCGAACGCCGCGTCCGATCCGCGGGCCGCGTCGAGCGAGGCGGCCCCCGCGATGTCGGCCGCACGCGAGAGGAAGAGAGCGCGGGCGAGGGCGAGCCCGCCGACGGCCACCGACATTTGAACGCCGTTGACGAGCGCCAGCCCCTCTTTCGCGGCCAGGGCGACCGGCCGGAGTCCGGCATCGCGCAACACGCGCCCGGCCGGCAGGGAGCGACCTCGCCGCCGCACGCGCCCCTCTCCAATCAGCCCCAGAGCCAGGTGCGCGAGCGGCGCGAGGTCTCCGGACGCGCCGACGGACCCCTGTTCCGGCACGACCGGCAGGAGATCGGCGTGAAGCATGTCGAGGAGCGCCTGCACGGTCCCGACCCGGATGCCCGAGAGCCCCTTGGCCAAGGCGTTTGCCCTCAGGAGCATCATCGCCCGCACGGAGCGATCCGCGAGTGGCGCTCCGACGCCGGCCGAGTGGCTGCGCACCAGGTTCCTCTGGAGCTCCTCGATCCGGCCCGCGGGAATCGTCACGTCCGCGAACTTTCCGAAGCCGGTGGTGACGCCATAGACCCGGTCGCCCCGGGCGATCGCCCGCTCCACCACTCTTCGAGAAGCCGACATTGCGCGGCGCGCGGCGGGAGCGAGGGCGACGCGAGCGCGCCGGTCCGCGACGTCCACGAGATCATCGAGTGTCAAACCGGCCCCCGTCAGAAGAATCCGTTTCATGCCGCGGCCGATTGTATAGAAGGCTCGGGGCCTGCTATCTTGCGCTGTTCCTTGCAGATCGAAAGAGGCGATCAACCGTGAAAGTCGTGGCGGTCCTGGGAGGTCAGTGGGGAGATGAGGGGAAGGGGAAGGTCGTGGACCTTCTCTCGGACCGCTTCGACATAGTCGCCCGTTACCACGGGGGCCACAACGCCGGACACACGGTGAAGTTCGGCGACCGTCACTTCGCGCTGCACCTGCTTCCCTCCGGCATCGTGCGGGGCCGCAAGGCAGTCATCGGCCCTGGAGTCGTCGTCGATCCGGAGGCGCTCCTCGCCGAGATCGACGCGCTCCGCGCGGCCGGAATCCCGATCGGCGACAACCTGCTCCTCTCCGACCGGGCGCAGGTCATCCTCCCCTATCACCGGCTCCTGGACGGCGCCCGCGAGCGCGCCGCCGGCGACGCGAAACTCGGGACAACGCTGCGCGGAATCGGGCCGGCCTACGAATCCGCCGCCTCGCGCCGTGGCGTTCGCGTCGCCGACCTCTTCCGGCCCGAGATCCTCTCTCGACGCGTCGGATCCTTCGCCGCGGAAACGGGCGCTTTGCTCGCCGCGCTCGGAGAACGCGACATCCCGTCGCCCGCGGCCGTCGTCGAATCGCTCGAGAAATCCGCGGTCCGGATCGCGCCCTTCGTGACGGACACGGGCCGGTATCTGCGCAGCCACCTCGCATCGGGGGGAACCCTGCTCGGGGAGGGAGCGCACGGCGCCATGCTGGACATCTCCGCGGGCACGTACCCGTTTGTCACCTCTTCGACCTGCACGTCCGCCGGCCTCGCGGCGGGCCTGCAGATCTCGCCTCGCGTCCTGGACGGCTCGCTCGTCGTCTTGAAGGCCTACACGACCCGCGTCGGCGCGGGGCCCTTCCCGACCGAGCTCCTGGACGCGACCGGAGAATTCCTGCGCGAGCGCGGCAACGAATACGGCACCACGACGGGACGCCCCCGCCGCATCGGCTGGTTCGACGCCGTCGTCGCGCGAACCTCCGTCGCCCTCTCCGGGGCCGAGGCGATCGCCATCACGAAGCTCGACGTGCTCGATGACCTCGCCCAGATCCCCGTCTGCGTCGGCTACCGTCTCGACGGCCGCCCGATGGACTCTCTGCCCCCGATCGTCGAAGACATCGCCCGCCTGGAGCCCGTGTACGAGACCCTTCCCGGCTGGAAATCGAAAACCACGGCGGTCACCCGGTGGGAAGACCTCCCCCCCGCCGCAAGCCGCTACGTCCGCTTCCTCGAAGAAGCCGCCGGTGCCTCAGCCGCCTTCATCGCGACCGGCCCCCGCCGCGAAGAAACCATCCGCCGCCCCGACTCGGATTTCCTCGCGTCTCTTCCGACCCCCTCTCCCCGCGGGAGAGGTTCAGGGTGAAGGCGCTCGGAAGCCACAGCCCTCAAACGGAGTGTCGGACCGACCAACTCTAACGGCCTGACTCCGCCATCAACGCCTCCAGCCGCTCGAGCCGAGCCGTCAACTCCGCGATCGTCTTCCGATCCTTCTGGACCTCGTTCAACAACATCGGCACGAGGACGTGGTACCGGACCGTTTCGGGCTGGCCCCCCTTCTCGTAC
>DATIRW010000066.1:0-1518 GCA_035469365.1 Thermoanaerobaculia bacterium | reverse complement strand
GGCGGGCCACGTAGAAGAACCACCCGGTCGCCGCCCGGATTATGAGCGACAGGGGATCGAGCTCCTGAGCGCGGCGCCACTCTTTGAGAGCCTCCTCGAACCGGCCGAGCGAGGTCAGCAGACTGGCGTAGTAGTTGTGGGCGGTCGCATCCTGAGGAGCGGCTTCGAGGCACCGGCGGTATTCCCTTTCAGACTCGTTCCAGTTCCAATCGTAGTAGTGCAGCGCGTAGGCCAGCGGGGCGCGGGCCTCGGCGAGAGACGGATCGAGCTCGAGCGCCTTGAGCGCCGCCGCCTTGGCTCTCGGGAAGGCCTCGCCGGGAGGCGCGATGGCGTGAAAGCCGAGGACCGCGTAGCTGTGGGCGATGCCGACGTAGGCAACGGCGTAATCCGGATCCACCTCGATCGCTTGCCGGAAGTATTCGATCCCGCGGCGCAATCCTTCCTCGGTGCGCTTGTTCCAGAAGAAGCGGCCGCGGAGATAGAGGCGATAGGCCTCCTGGTTTTCGGTCGAGCGCCGGACGAGCTGCTCCTTCTCTTCTCCCGAGAGCTTCAGGCGCAGGCTCTCGGAGATGTGCTCCGCGATCTCGTTCTCGATTGCGAGCACGTCCGCGATCTTGCGGGCATGACGCTCACCCCACAGCTGCGAGCCGTCGGCGAGATCGACGAGCTCGGTCTTGATGACGAGATCGTCGCCGCGGTGGAAGACCCGGCCGGTCACGACCGCGCCGACCTTGAGCTCCCGGCCGGCGGCGATGGGATCGACGCCCGATCCTTTGTAGCGGAAGACCGTGCTCCGGGCCATCACGCGCAGGTTTGGAAGCCTCGAGAGCTGACTGATGATCGTCTCGGTGATTCCGTCGCTCAGGTACTCGGCCTCCGGATCTCCGCTGGCGTTGGCGAAGGGGAGAATCGCGACGGAATCGATCGCCCGGAGGTGGCGCCCGGACGGCGTCTTTGGCGCCGCCGCCTCCCGCGCCGCGCGCAGGGCGAAGGCGAGATCCCGAGCCGATTGGAAACGCTCGTTCGGCTGTTTCTCCAGGCAGTGCGCGATCAGAACGGAGATCTCCTGCGGAACATCCGGCTTCTCCTCCGAAAGCGTCGGAGCGGGGTCCCTCAAGATGGAGGCCATCATTTCTGCGGGAGTCTTTCCGTGAAACGGCCGATGGCCGGACGCGGCCTCGTAGAGGACGCAGCCGAGCGAGAAAATGTCGCTCGGAACGTCCGCCGGCTCGCCACGGGCCTGCTCGGGCGACATGTAGGCCGCGGTGCCCATGACCCAGCCGGGATCGGTCAAGGCCGCCTGGGTCGGGGCCGAGGTCTCCTCGGGACGCGAGGCGGCCAGCTTCTGCCGGGCGAGCCCGAAGTCGAGAATCTTGATTCGCCCGTCCGAAGTCAGAAAGATGTTCTCGGGTTTCAGGTCGCGGTGAATGATCCCCCGGGCATGTGCGGCGGAAAGGCCTTCGGCGACGGCGATCGCGACTTCGACGGCGGCCGGCCAGGGGAGTGGTCCGGGTGAGA
>DATIRW010000065.1:0-2519 GCA_035469365.1 Thermoanaerobaculia bacterium | reverse complement strand
GCTCGTTGGCCGAAAAGAGGACCCTGCGCCCGTCGGGGAGCCATTCCGCGCTCTGCGTCCGCAGTTCCCCGAGCGGGATCGAGCGGGGCTCACCCGCGCCGATCGGATAGAGCATGAGCCTCTGCTTCGGGATCTCACCCGCGATCGCCAGCGCCGTTCGCCCGTCGGGGGACAGACTCATTCCGCTCCCTTCCCCGAGGCGAACAGCCGGAGAGCCGTCGGCCCGCCGTACGTGGACCGAGTAGCCCGCTCCGCCTCCCTCGCCGCTCTCATCGAAGAGCAGCATCTGGCCGTCGGGCGAGATGTCGCGGACGAGCGACCAGTCGAGCCACGAGAAATCCCTCTCCTTTTCGGCTCCAGGCAGGAGGGCCGAGATGCCCTGCCGCGCCTTGTCCTGGACGACCAGAGCGCGGCCGTTTCCCGAGATGTCTTCGATCGTGAGCCCTCCGGTCGCCTGGGCGAGCAGCCTCAAGGAGCCTCCACGGCTGACCGCGTAGAGGCTGCGGTTGTTCCCGACAGACGCGGCGGTGAACCACACTTCGTCGCCGGCGGGTGACCAGCTCAGGCCCGCGGCGCTCGCGAAGCGACCCGTGAGCTCGCGTCTCTTGCCGGAGTGATCCACGATGGCCACGAGGCCGCCGTCATCGGTGCGCACCGGGTGGTCAAGAAAAGCCACCTCGTCGCCGCGAGGCGAGACGCGCGGATAGCCGATCCATCCGGCCGTCTCGTACAGAACGCGGCCCGCGGGAAGCTCGAGACGGACCTTTCCGCCGGACTCGCGGACGATCGCCAGGCCCTGGCCATCCGGGGTCCAATCGGCGAACTGAACGTCATCGAGGATTTCCTTGGGTGAGCCTCCTCCCGTCATACCGATCCGGGCGAGCATGCCGGTCGAGGTGAAGGGCAACGCCGGGCGCCGAGCCAGAGAGACCGCCATCTCGCCGGAGTGAGAAATCGCGAGTAAGTCGGCCCCGGCCAGGCCGTACGGACGCGATTCCGGGCTGTCGAGACGGCCGACAAAGATCTCGAGGGGTCCGCCGTCCCACGCCGCCGAGTAGAGGATACTCTGGTCGTCGGGCCCGAACCTCGCCTGGTTGATCTGGCCCCTGCGGAATGTGAGCCGCCGGAAGGAGGCAGGCTTGACGTACCCGGCTTTCTTGCCCGCCAAGTACGCTGCCGCCATTCCGGCCACGGCGACTGCGGCCGCGAGCAGAATGGCGATCGAGCGCCGTGCGCGGGCGGCGGGCGCCGCCGACGGCACCGCCGGCGCGGCCCCCGAGATCCCGGACAGAGCCTCCAGGTCGAAAGCGAGATCGCGCGCCGATTCGAAGCGCTCGTCGGGATTCTTCTCGAGGCAGTGCCGCACGATCCGCTCGAGGCCCGGGGGAACGTCGCGGTTGGTCTGCGAGAGGTCGGGCGGCTCCTTCGTGAGGATCGCGGTGATCGTGTCGGCCGCCGTCTCCGCGCGGAAAGCGCGCTGCCCCGAGAGCATCTCGTAGAGGATCGCGCCGAAGGAGAAGATGTCCGACCGCCGGTCGGCGGCCTTCCCCCGCACCTGCTCGGGGGACATGTAGCCCATCGTCCCGAGCACGACCCCCGGCTCCGTCCCGGCGGCCGCCGTGGGAAGCTGCGTCTGGCCCCCCTCGGAACCCTCGCTCTCTTTGAGCTTCGCCAGGCCGAAGTCAAGGATCTTGACGCGGCCGTCGCGCGTGACGAAGACGTTCTCCGGTTTCAAGTCCCGATGCACGATCCCCTTCTCGTGGGCCGAGGCCAGGCCTCTGGCCAGCTGCGCCGCGTAGTCGAGCGCCTTGCGGGGCGGCAGGGATCCGGCCGCGGTCCGCGCCCGCAGCGTCTCTCCCTCGAGAAGCTCGGTGACGATGTAAGGAGCGCCGTCGTGCGTGCCGAAGTCGTAAACCGCGGTGATCCCGGGATGGTTCAGGCTGCCGGCAGCCTGCGCTTCCTGCTCGAAGCGTCGAAGTCTCTCCGGGTCCTTCGAGAACGACGGCGGCAAGACTTTGACGGCGACCTCGCGCTTGAGCCGATCGTCGCGCGCCCGGTAGACCTCCCCCATTCCGCCCGCGCCGAGGGGAGCGAGGATTTCGTAAGGCCCGAGGCGCGTTCCCGGCTTGATCATCCCGGCAGTTTCATTTCGGTGTGGTCCGACTCCGCGCCTTCAGGTCTTCGAACCAGTCGAGGAAGAGGTTCAAATGCTTCGGCGCCGATTCGGCGGCCTCGTCCTTGACCATCAGGAAGCGCTTGCCGTCGCGGGCGATGTCCCACCCCTCGTAATCCCCCTCGAAGAGTACCTCCGGACGCGAGGCGGAGAAGGACGGCGACGCCGTCACCGCCACGCGCACGACCTTCTTCTCCTTCCGGTAGAAGATCTCCCGGCCGTCGGGCGACCAGAGAGCTCCTCTCCCGCCGTCCGTCGAGATCTGCCACTTCCCGCCCGGACCCGGAAAGGCAGTGACATAGACCTCGGTCTTGCCGGACTCGTCGGATTGATAGGACATCCAGCG
>DATIRW010000064.1:0-22069 GCA_035469365.1 Thermoanaerobaculia bacterium | reverse complement strand
GATCGTCGACGCGCACGAGGGCCGCCACGTCCTCCTCGTCTCGCACAAGGCGACGATTCGCCTCCTCGTGAGCGCTCTTCTGGGCCTGGACCCGCGTGCATACCGCGACCGCCTCGACCAGAGCCCGGCGTGTCTGAATATTCTCGACTTCAAGGACTCGACCCACACGAGACTCTCCCTCTTCAACGACACGTCCCACTGCGCGCCGGGCGCTTCCGCCACTCCGGAGATGCCGCACGAACGCCTCTCGAAATGGTGGGACCGGGGCCCGGATCCCAAGAGATAAGCGAGCCCCGCCTGGCGGGCAGGGAGGCGGGCCCGACGCCGGGGCGGATGAGATTGGGACCTTAGGCTCTGTCCTGAAGATTTGCTTCTCCCGGGCGGATGTGAGATTCTGTCCGCCTCGACGTCCGGCATTGCGGGGCCGAATGGCTCCAATCAACGGGCGGTTTCACCACGAACGTAGGCCTCGCCGGCGATTCCTCCGTTCCCGAACAAAAGCCGGAACAGTCATGCGGCGAAAGCTCCGGAAGGAGACCGCCGCGGAAAGAACACACAGTCTCCATGCCTTTTTCCACTTTCGGACTCCATCCCGATCTCCTGCGCGGCGTCAAGGAGATGGGCTTCACCCGGCCCACGCCGATTCAGAAGGACACGATTCCCCCCGCGATGGAAGGGCGCGATGTGCTGGCCTGCGCCATGACGGGGAGCGGCAAGACCGCCGCGTTCGTCCTCCCGATCCTCCACCGGATCATGGGCAAGAAACCCGGCGTCACCCGGGCTCTGATCGTCACGCCGACGCGGGAGCTCGCGGCGCAGATCGACGAGCACGCCAACCAGCTCGCGGCCCACACCCGGTTGCGGGCGGCCTCGATCTTCGGCGGCGTCGGCATGGTCCCCCAGGAGCACGCTTTCCGGAGCGGCGTGGATGTCCTCGTGGCGACGCCCGGCCGTCTCCTCGACCACTTCCGCTTCCCCTACGCGAGGCTCGAAGGGCTCGAGATCCTCGTCCTCGACGAGGCGGACAGGATGCTCGACATGGGATTCCTGCCGGACATCCGCCGGATCCTGAAGCACCTTCCCGGCAAACGGCAGACGCTCTTCTTCTCCGCCACGATGCCGCCGCCCATCATGGACCTGACGCGCGAGATGTTGAAGCACCCCTTCACCGTCAACCTCGAGAGAGCGGCGGCGCCCGCGGTCGGCATCACGCAGGCGGTGTATCCGGTCGCGCAGAACCTGAAGGCTCCTCTGATGCTCGAGCTCTTGAAGCGCGGCGACATCAAGAACGTGCTCGCGTTCACCCGCACGAAACACCGCGCCAACCGTCTTGCCGAGAGTCTGGCCAGGCGGGGCGTTCCGTGCGAGCGGATCCACGGCAACCGCACACAGGCGCAGCGCACGGCGGCCCTGGCGGGCTTCAAGTCCGGACGGTTCCGCGTGCTCGTCGCAACCGACATCGCCGCCCGGGGCATCGACGTCGAGGCGCTGTCCCACGTCGTGAACTTCGACGTGCCCAACGTTCCCGACGACTACATTCACCGCGTCGGCCGCACCGCCCGCGCGGAAATGACAGGCGACGCCTTCACCTTTGTCTCGCCCGAGGAGGAGACGGATCTGCGGGCCATCGAGCGCGCGATCGGCAAGCGCCTGCCGCGCGTGATCGTTCCCGGCTTCGACTACAAGGCGGCGCCCGCGGAGAGACTCGAGATCCCGATCGCCGAGCGCATCGCCGCAATCCGCGCCCGCAAGGCGCAGGAGCGGACCCGCGCGAAGGAGAAGGCCGTCCGCCGCATCACGCACGCCGCGCACGCCAGGGTCCAGGGTCCAAGGTCCATGGTCGAAGAGAGGCCCGCGGCGCTGCGCGCTCACGCGCCGCACTCCAGGGTCCAGAGTCCAAGACTCAAGGCGGAAGACAAGACAGCGCCTCCGCGTTGGGGACGGCGCGGGTAACGTCGTGGGATGCTTCGCGAGTTGAAGCCTGTCCCCGTCTCCACGACACGGCATCACCGGAAGAGGCGGGAGGCGCAAGCGCCTCCCCTACGACACGACGAAGGGAGCGATTCCTCTATTTTCCGGCGGCGCCGCCGTAGACGGGGAGGCGGCCGGGCAGAGAGGGCAGGGCACCGGGCGCGGAGCCGGGCAGGGGGACGCTGCGGCCTCGGGCGAAGACCTCGTGGCGGCCGCGGGTCTTGTACCACTCGGCCGTTGTTGCCGTCTGGAACATCTCCTCGATGATCTTCCGCCAGCCGACACCGGTGTTGTAGGCGCAGAAGGAGACTTCTCCCATCTGCGTGGCGTACGGGATGATGCACATCTCGGTACGGCGGAAGTCGTAGTTGAAGAGGTCCTGGAACCACATGCCGCCGACGAAGAACACGCGCCAGTCGTAGCGCCGCTTCTGCGCGAAACCGAGCTTGCCGCCGGTATGCCCGTCCATGATCCGGATGACCTTCCAGGGCGAGAGCGCGGCTGGAATCCCCTCGGGCCTCAGGTTCCGCAGAACGGCGAGCCCGGTCTGGAGAGCCGTCCAGGTCTTCTTGCGCGCCGAGTCGGTGATCATCTTGATGTCGTCGAGCATCCGGTCCACGTTCAGGATCGAAGGCACCGTCACGGTTTCCTTCGTCTTCTCGTCTACCAGCAGCATCGTGCCGATGCCGCAGTTGGGATGGCACCCGCACTTGAATGATCCCCACTCGGTCTCGAGGCCGCCGAGCAGGTCCTTCAGGTCCGAGAGCGGCCCGGAGGCGGAGAGCGGATACCAGTCGCGCATCGGCTCGCCGATCGAGGCCTGCGCCTTCATGTCGTGCGCCAGTTGCGAGAGCGTGTAGCGCTGCTTCGTGCGGGTCTCGTCGTCGATGTCCTCGTCCCGCCCGGTGAAGGAGACCGGCTGGAACGCGAGCGCGGTGATCTTGTCGATGTTCGCGATCGCGAACCTCAGGAGGTCTCCCACCTGGTGATGATTGACGCCGTTGATGATCGTCGTGACGAGCGTGACGTCCACGCCGTGCTTGTGGAGGTTCTCGATCGCCTTCAGCTTCACGTCGAAGAGGTTGCCCACCTTGCGGTGCTGGTTGTTCTCGTTGCCCACGCCGTCGAACTGGAGATAGGCGAATCGCAAACCGGCCTCCGCCGCGTCCCTGGCAAAGTCCTCTTCCTGGGCGAACCGGATGCCGTTGGTCGCGCACTGGATCGAGAAGTAGCCGATCTCGCGCGCGTACCGGACGGCCGCCAGGAAATGGGGGGACATGGTCGGCTCGCCGCCGGAGAACTGGACGGAGAGCTGGCGGCGCGGCTTGACCGAGGCAGCGTCGTCCAGCAGCTTCTTGACGTCCTCCCATTCGAGCTCGTGGACGTAGCCGACCTGGTTGGCGTCCATGAAGCAGGGATTGCACATCATGTTGCAGCGGTTGGTCAGGTCGATCGTCAGGACGGCCCCGCGCCCGTACTTGATCGACGAAGTCCCGTGGTTGTGGAGCCCGTCCTTCGGGATGACGAAATCACGCCCCGGATAGAGCTGCTCGAGCCGCTTGAAGAATGCGGGGTCGGTGGACATCACGTCCTCGAAGCGCCCGTGCGTGGGACACTCCTTCTTCATCAGGATCCGGCCGTCCTCCTCGACGATCCTGGCCTTGATCTCGCCGGGGTTCCCGTCGACGAGGACCTTCCAGTCCACTTCGCCCGACAGGATCTTCGACCGCACCTCCTTGACACATCCGGGACAGAGCGAATCCGTCTCCCGCGGAAAGCCCAACTTCGGAAAGGAGCGCTCGCGCTGCTTCAGGAGGGGCGCGGGCGCCCACTTGGGCTGGAACGATCGCTGCGGGAAGACTCGGTCAATTGCCCGGGTGACGCGCCAAAGGACTTCCGCCCCGGTTCGCAAACCCGAATACAGTGCGCTTCTCATTGTCCTCCGTGCCCAAACGATACCCGTTTCGATTCCTGTTTCCGCGGCGATCCCGCCCTGAAATTAGACGGATTCTAACCTAGACCCCGCCCGGAGAATCGCTCGATCGAGAAGGGCGCGAGATCGCGGGAACTCGTGCCGGCGATCTCGTCGGCCAGGGCGAGGGCGGTGACCGGCGCGAGCAGGATCCCGTTGCGGTAGTGGCCGGTCGCCAGGAAGAGGCCCGGGAGGATGCCGCGTCCCAGCACCGGCAATCCGTCGGGAGTCGCCGGCCGCAGGCCCGACCAGGCGCGCAGAAAGGACGCGGATTCGAGCGAGGGAAGCAGGCGCGCGGCCGCGGCGATCAGCCGTCCGATGGCTCCCGCGGTCACCTGCTTCTCGAACCCCGCGTGCTCCATCGTCGATCCCAGCAGCCACGAGTCGCCGCGGGGAACGACGTAGACGTCCTCCGATTCGACGACGATCGACAGATCGGGAGCGGGCGACTGCACCTCGACGATCTGCCCCCGCACCGGCTCGACCGGGACCGGAAACTCCGGGTCGAAGGCCGCCCATGCGCCGGCCGCGTTGACGACCTGCGGCGCCTCGATGGTCGCGTCCTCGGTCTGGACGCCGGCGCACCGCCCGCCACGAGCCAGGATTCGCCGGGCCGTCCTTCCGATCGCGAACGTGACGCCGCGCCGCGCCGCCGCAACCCAGAGCGCTCGCGTCAACCGCCGATTGTTCACGAGGCCGTCTTCCGGAAAGAAGATCGCCTGCCGCACTTCCTCTGACACCCTCGCTCGCGCCAGGGCCGCGATCTCCTCGCCTTTCAACCGCTCGACGGAGAGCCCCCGCTCCAACTGCCAGGCGCACGGATCCCATTGCTCCGCCATCCCGGCGAAGATTCCGCGCAGGATTCCGCAGCGGCGGTAGCCGGGATCGATCCCGGTCTCCAGCGCCAGCTCCTCGACCCACTTCGGATAGAGCCGGCGGCTCTCCAGGGCCAGGTCGAAGAGCGGGCCGGCCGGAAGACCTTCGGCCTGAGGAGCGAGAAGACCGGCGGCGGCCCCGGAGGCCTCCGCACCGGGCTCGGCCCTTTCGACGACGATCACCGCCGCCCCGCGCCCGGCAAGCTCGCGGGCGAGCGCGCAACCGACGACGCCACCGCCCACGATGACGACATCGGCGCCCTTCGTCATCACGGTCGGCAGTGGCGCTTCCGGAAGAACCGGCGCCCGGCGAGGAATCCCACCAGCCGCGCGCCGGCATAACTGGCTGCTCCGCCGGCCAGCGCCGCGGCGAGGATCGGCAGAAGCGGCGCTCGCCTGGCGGGCAGGCGCCGCGCGGTCTGGATCGCCTGGCGCCGCACCGCCTGGACCGCTCCCGCGACGAGGACGCTCGCGCCCGCGGCCGCGAGACGCTCGAGCGCGCTCGCGGGACGCCCCGAAACGCGGGCGGCCGACAGGACGAGCCGGTCGAACGACCGCGCCTGGTAGGAGAGGTCCAGCGCGGCCGGCAATCCGGGGACGAGGGCGGCGGGTGCGGACGCGAAGGCCCCCACGACCGCGCAGGAAAGCGCCGCTCGCGACACCAGCTTCCTGGCGACCTCCTCGCGCGAAAGCTCCGGGTGGCGTTCTCTCATTCGCCTCGCGGTCTCGATGACCCGATCGGGATCCTCCGCGGCGAGCGCGGCCTTCGCCAGGGTCTCGTACATCGGGGAGATCCTATCGCCCCCCATCGGGTGATCGGGCGATCGCGCCATCGGGTGATTGAACCGTTCCGATCATCCGATCACCCGATCGCAGATCGCCGGATCCGATCACCCGACCAGCGGAGTAGACCAGGGTCGTTCAAGCGGGAATTCAGCCCCAGCGAGCGTGTTATCGTTCTGCGAATTTTCCGGGAAAGGAGTCCCCGTGAAGAAAGTATCCCTCGTCCTGATGCTGCTCGGCGCTGCCACCCTGCTGGCCGCACCTCCGGCGACCAAGAAGAACCCAACGAAAAAGGAGAAGAAAGTGACTCCCCTCGATTACGCCAACACCCTGGCGACGCTGCAGACCGACATGGGAGACATCACGCTCAAGTTCTTCTACGACAAGGCGCCTCACCACGTGCAGAACTTCGTGGACCTGGCAGCGAGCGGTTTCTACGACGGCACTCTATTCCATCGCGTGATCCCCGGCTTCATGATCCAGGGGGGAGATCCCAACACGAAGAAGGCCGAAGATCCGATGCATCCCTACGGGACGGGCGGAAGCGGGAAAAACGTCAACGCGGAGTTCAACGACGTTTCCCATAAGAGAGGCATCCTCTCGATGGCGCGTTCGCAGAATCCCAATTCCGCGTCCTCGCAGTTCTTCATCGTCGTGAAGGACTCGACCTTCCTCGACAACCAGTATTCGGCCTTCGGCGAGGTCGTCTCCGGAATGGAAGTCGCCGACAAGATCGCGGCGGCTCCGCGCGGCGCGAACGACCGTCCGAACCAGCCTATCCACATCAAGAAGATCCTCCTGACGCAGGCCAAGAGCCTCTCGTAGGAAGCGGACTGGGAGACCGGGGGACTGGGTGCTTCCTTTCTCCCAGTCTCCCCATCTCCCAGTCTCCCAGTCTCTATCCGCAGCCATGATCCCCAGTGAGTACAGCGGCCTCGCGGCGCTCGCACGGGCCACGCGCCACGATCCGGTCGCGGTCGAGGTCCTACCGGGAGATGTGGGAAGGCGCCGTTACTTGCGCCTGACGCTTCCCGGCGGCCGGACTGTCCTGGGTGTCGTGTATTGCGCGGAGGAAGCGGACTCCCGGCGGCGCTGGGTCGCGGCGCACGTCATCCTCCGGGAGCGCCTTCGCGTCCCGGCGCTCATTGCCGACGACCAGGCCGGCAGCCACATCGTGGAGGACCTGGGACGAACCGACCTGGCAACGCGCCTTACCGGGCACGCGCCGGAGCGGCCCATCTGGCTTTCACGGGCCGCGGCCGCGGTCGCGATTCTCGCGGAGATGCCGGATCCCGGAATCAATCCCCGCTTCGACGCTGCGTTCTTCCGCCGCGAGCTCGATCTGGCTCGGGAGGCGGTCTTCGACCTGTTCCTGGACTCTCCGCTCTCTCCCGGCGAGCGGTCGGCGCACGACGCCTGGGCTGACGCTCTCTCGCGCGAGATCGAGGCGCACCCGGCAACGCTCTGCCACAGGGACTACCACGGCAACAATCTCTTTCCGGTCGGGGACTCCGTCGGGTGGATCGACTTCCAGGACCTTCGAGCCGGGCCCGATTCCTACGACCTCGCCTCCCTGCTCTGGGAGCGCACGACGCTCGACTGGATGACCGAGGCTCTCGCCCGCCCGGTCATCGAGAGTTTCGCGCGCGCCCGCGGCCTCGACGTCGCCGACTTCCGGGCGAGGTTCGACCGTGTGCTTCTCCAGCGCGCCTGGAAGGTCTGCGGAACTTTTGCCCGGGCGGTTGCCCAGGGCCGGGGAGAAACGTACCGGCGTTACCTGCCGGCCGAGATCGCGCTCGTGGGACGCCTGCTCGGGAACACACCCGAAGACGAGGAATTCCGGCGGCTTTTCCGGATCCGGCTCGCGGGCGTCTGTTAAGCTTCCGGAAGGAGAACGAACATGTTTGGCTCACTCGGCGTCCCGGAGCTGCTCATCATCCTGCTGATCGTGGTCATCATCTTCGGGGCCAACAAGCTGCCGCAGCTCGGGAAGGGCTTCGGGCAAGGTCTCCGCAACTTCAAGGACGCGGTCAAAGGCGACGAGCCCCCCCCGCCCCCCAAGGACGCCGGCCCGAAACCCCAGTAGCGATCGATGGTTCCCCCGGCGCCGTAGCGGCGGGCCTTGCGCCCGCCCGCCCACCTCGATCTGACGCGCCAATCCCTTCGACATGCCCTGTACGGCCGCAGTGCGAGGCCACTGTTGTCAGGGCATCGCTCAGGAAGGGTCGCAGAGCTCTCCACGACTCGGCGAAACGGACGGGGCGGGCGGCCGCAAGAGCCGCCCACGGCGCGAGGAGCACGAATGAAGACGACGGGGGCAGATTCTTTGCTTCGCTCAGGATGACACGCCGCGCGGCATCGCGCGCCGTGTCACTTTTTCTTGGCGATGTCGGGAGAGACTCGGGTCTTCTCGCGGGGAAGGCGGATATTCAGGATGCCCGCCTTGTTGCGCAGCGTGTTCCTGTGAATGCCGAGCGACAGGGCGGCGCGCCCGAGATTCCCCGAAGACCGCTTCACCGCGCCCACGATGTACTTCTTCTCGAATTCCTTTTTCGCCAGGTCGAGGGAGATGCCATGCGAGAGAAGCTCATCGATGATCTGTTGCAGTTGCCCGTCGAGATTCACTTCTGCCCCCGCGAGTCTTCAAACCGGATACGAATTGGGTGCGCATCTTAGCAAACGAAAACGATCGCGGGTAGATTTCGCAAAACTATTTCGCGTCCTCGATTTTGCGCGCGACAATCGTGATCCGAATTAAAAAAAGATTTTTCCGTGCCAGCGAATGACGAGAATGAAAATGTTTTGGCATTCGATCTTCCGTCCCGAATATTGGAAGAGTTCTTCTCCCTTGGCGTTTCAGTTCTTCGGTGTTCGGGCTTCGGTGTTCGGAAAACCGACAACCGAACACCGAGCACCGAGCACCCGCAAGGCTATGGAGAGACGCTCTCCCTTCGCTCGTCGGGACCTGAGGGACCGAACCGCTGATCGGCTACTTCAGCTCGACCTCGTCGCCGACCTGGATCAAGCGGGAAGACTCGCTCAATCGCGCGATCGCCCACCGATCCCCAACGACCAGGATCGCCGCCTCGCCAAGGTACGTGCGCGGAACGACAACGCCTTCGGCCGGGGGCAGGTTGACCCAGAAGGATCCGATCGGGCGGACGCCGAACTCTTCGCCTCCCGCATAGCGGAAGACCGTCACGAAGTCCCCGGGTGCGACGCCGTCGGCGACTCCGAGGTCGATGATGACGTCATGGCCCGCTCCCAGCGCGACGAGGATGTCGCGGCTGAAAACGATCCGACCCTTGGGTTTTCCCGAGGGCGGATCCCCCAGGACGGCAAGAGGCGATCTGCGGGCCAGGGGAATCGGTATGGGTTCGAAAGGCTTCAGGTACGCCCCCATCGGGATGTCGGTGCAGGAGTTCGTGACGCGCACGATCCCGGTCCTCGCCTCAACGCTGTGAACGACCGCGCGTCCGCGGTACTGGTACAGCCGGCCCATGCTCCCTCCGGTCGTCGGATGAAAGATTTCCTGTTCGGGCGTGACGATCCAGAATTCACTGCCGACCTTCAGGCCCTTGTCGACCCCACCGGAGATGTAGAGGAAGTCATCGGTGATGAAGTCAGTCTGCTCCGCGACGCTTTCGGCCCCGTTGACATAGACGGGGAACGGCTCGGACAGGTTGCCAAGGTAACCGAAGCAGTAGATGTCGCTTTCGGAGGCCATCGGCTGGGGCGCCGTTTCGGTCGTGACGGCCCTCTGGGGTTCCTCGGCCTGCGTGACCACGCGGGGCTGCTGGGTGACGATCTCCTTCTTTCCCCCGACCGCCGGCGAGGGTGTCGGCGGAGGTGGCGCTTGAGCGAACAGCATGCCGGCCCAGCAGGAGAGACCCATGACCAGAAGCATCCGAGAGGGGAGACGCATGGCGGCTCCTTACAATTTATGGCTGGTTCTTTCTTCTGCCTAAAATTACTCGCTCTTGCCGCGCGTGTCAACGGACGCGGAGGCTGGAGGTTTGATTTTTGCCGCCTTTCCCCGCGCCATCCTGGCGTACTGGCTGGAGGGAAACTCCTCGATCACCCGCGAGTAGTAGCGGGAAGCCTCCTCGCCGCGTCCGAGCCTCTTCAAGGCCTCGGCTTCGTAGTAGAAGAGCTTGTCCCGGCCGGCGTACTCGGGGTAACGCTCCTCGATCGAAATAAACCGCGCGAGCGCGGCAGCCGTCGCCCCCTTGCGGATGTAGAAGTAGCCGACCCCGAATTCGTGGTCCGCCAGCGCATCGGTCAGGCGGCGGATCCGCTCGCGGGCCACGCTGACGTAGGTCGAATCGGGAAACTCCTGGAGCAGCACGCGATACTGTTGGAGAGCCTCGCGAGTGGAGGTCTGATCCCGGTCCGGCTTCTCGTGCTCCTTGTCGTAGCAGACGGCGAACTGGTAGCGCGCGTAGTCGCGCTGCGGCGCGCCCGGGTAACGGTTCAGGTAATCGCGGTAGCGAAAACGGGCTTCCGTGTAGCCGGTCGACCCGCCCTGCCGGAAGTAGGAGTCCGCCACGAGCAGCAGGGACTGACGCCCCTCCGCCTCGTTGGGATAGGTCTCGAAAACGAAGTTCAGGTACTTGCGCCCCTCGTCGTACTTCTTCTTCTCGAGAAGCGCCTTTCCCTTCTCGAAGAGAACCTCCTTGGACGAAGTCAGCAGCTCCCGGGTGATCTTGTCCGGCTTCTTCGTCGAGCTCGCGCACGCCCCGGTGAAGAGCAGGAGCAGCGACACCAGGACCGTCCCGATCGGGCGCAGCCTGGGCGTTTCGAAGCGACTGGGAGACGGGGAGACGGGGAGACTGGGAGACGCTTCGCGAGGATTCCCCCAGTCACCCAGTCCCCCAGTCACCCAGTCCCTCTCCCCGTCTCTCTTCCTCAAACGCGAACTCCCCCGCGAGCCGCCGCCCGCAGCTTCCCGATGGCCGATCCCGGATCGTCCTGACCGTAAATCGCTGTTCCCGCCACGAGAATTTCCGCCCCGGCCTCGACGAGCTCGGCCGCGTTGGCCGCGTCCACGCCCCCATCGACTTCGATCGAGGCCCGCGCACCCCCTCCAAGCGCCTCCTGCCTGACCCGCCGGATCTTCGCCACCGAAGAAGGCAGAAACCTCTGGCCGCCCCACCCGGGATTGACCGACATGACCACGGCGAAATCGAGATCTCCCCAGGCGGCCGCGAGCGCGGAGACCGGCGTCGCGGGATTGACGGCCGCGCCCGCCCTCGCTCCGCCGCGGCGGATCATGTCCAGACAGCGCTGGAGGTGCCGAGTCGCCTCCACGTGGACTGAAATCCAGTCGGCGCCCGCCTCGAGGTACCTCTCGAGCGTCTCTTCCGGGCTCTCGATCATGAGGTGCACATCGAGGGGAAGACGGGTCGCGCGTTTGAGAGCCTTCACGACCGGCGGGCCGATCGTCAGGTTCGGGACGAAGTGGCCGTCCATGACATCCACGTGGACGAGGTCCGCTCCGCCTCGCTCGGCCGCGGCCAGCGCATCCGCCAGGCGGGCGAAGTCCGCCGAGAGCAGCGACGGCGCGATCGAGACGCTCATCGGGCCGCGGGAGCGATCGCCTCGGACGAACGTGAGACCGTCAGGGAAACGACGTCGCGGTTGGAGATGGGAGATCCGGCGGGCGGAAATTGCTTCAGAATGGTGTTCGCCGCGACTCCCTCGTAGGCTTCGTAGCGGGCGCTTCCGACGCGGAAACCGTGGCTCTCGAGAGCGGCGCGCATCTGCTCCGCGTCCCGGCCGACCATGTCGGGCGTCACGTAGCGTGATTCGGGAGCGCCGCGGTTGGTCAGGACTTCTACCGTCGCGTTCCGGCCGGCCGCGGTCTCCGGCTCCGGGTCCTGGGCAGCGACCCCGATCCTCACGTCGCTGTCCCTGTACCAGGACACCGCGCCGAGCTGCAGCGAATCCTGGGCAAGGCGCAGGGCCGCGGCACGCGGCGGCAGACCGGTCAGGTCCGGGACCTTCAGCTGCGTCGCGCCGAGGGAAAGAACGACCCGCACGATCTGGGATGGCTTTGCGAGCGAGCCCGCGTCGGGCTCCTGCGAGAGGATGAGGCCCTTGGCGACCCGGTCATCCTCGCGGGCCCTCCCCGTCTGCTCCTCGACCCGGAGCCCCGCGTCGTGGGCGATCCGGATGGCATCGAGCACCGGCTTTCCGGTCAGGTCGGGCACGGACACCGACCGCCCGACGATCGAGCGCTCGAAGGCCAGCCATGCCCCCCCGAGGAAGATCCCGACCAGGAGGAGGCCGTAGAACAGCCGAAAAAAGAAGCGTGCCACAGTCGAGACGGTAGCACGTTTGGACGCGGAGACAGGGGTCAGGGAACAGGCCAATTGACATCCCGGCTCGTGATTTGCAACCCTGTCTGTTCCGATGAAGACTCGAAGGACCGACGACTCAGAGATCCCATCCTGGTTTTCGGACAGGCGTTTCCGGAAGGCGGACCTCCACTGCCACTCCGTCTACTCGACGTTCAAGTATTTCCGCATCGCCAACACACGGGATTGCTATAACCGCCCGGAGGAGGTCTACCGCGTAGCCAAGGAGCGCGGGATGGACTTCGTCACGCTGACCGACCACGACTCGATCGACGGGTGCCTCTACCTCCTGAATCAGAACCCCGACCTGACCGACTTCTTCATCTCCGAAGAGGTCGAGACCTGGTTTCCCGACACGCGCCAGCGGATCCACGTCAACGTCTTCGACATCACCGAGCGCCAGCACGCCGAGATCCACCGGCTGCGGGAGAACATCTACGACCTGCACGCCTACCTCCGGCAAGAAAGCATCCTCGCCTCGGCCAACCACATGTTCCAGAACTACCGGATGCGCAACTCCCCGAGGCAGTACCTCGAAGAGATGCTTCGCATGTTCGACGTTTTCGAGGTCAAGAACGGAGCGATGGCGTCCCAGCACAACAGGCTGATCGAGGACCTCATGGGTGTCGTGCGCGAGAAGCACGGCGCCGTGTCGCTCGTGGCCGGGTCGGACGCCCACACGCTCTCGCCACTGGCGCGCGTCTACACGGTGGCCGAGGCCGAGACGTACCGCGACTTCCTGGACAAAGTCCGCGGCGGAGAATGCTTTGTCTGGGGGAGCGAGATGGGCTTCCGCGTGCTCCTCTCCGACGTCTACCGGATGGTCTTCCGCTACTACGGCAGCGTCCTCGACATGAAGAACCCCGAATTCACCCGCGGCGAGAAGGCCCGTCACCTCGCGCTCGCCGCAGTCGGCGCGCCCTTCACGGCCGCCGGAGTCCCCTTCGCCCTGACCTCGCTCAACTACCTGAAACAGATCTTCGTCTCCAAGATGCTGGGCCAATCCCTGATGTCCCACTTCGAAGACGAAGGAAAGCCGAGTTAAGGGGACAGGTTCCAGGGACACCTACTTGCCTCCCTCGCCCGGTAGAATCCGCCGGTGTCACGTCAACTGATAGCGGCGAACGACTTGCCCCTCGGCGCTCATCAGTCCATCGCGGGAGGGACGCCGCGCGCGATCGAGCGCGGGATTTCCGCCGGATGCCGGGTGGTCCAGATTTTCGTCAAGAACAACAACCGGTGGGTCGGAAAGACAATCGAGGAAGCCGAGGCGCGGGAGTTCCGGCGGGCCGCCCGGCGCGCGGGTTTCTCCCACGTCGCAGCCCACACGTCGTATCTCATCAACCTCGCGTCGCCATCCGGGGAGCTGCGGCGGCACTCCATCGTCGCGCTCGCGGATGAGATCCTCCGTTGCCACGCTCTCGGGATCCGCGATCTCGTCCTCCACCCCGGCGCGCACTGCGGCGAGGGAGAGGCTGCGGGCGTCGCCCGCATCGCGTCGTCGCTGGACGAAGCCCTCAGTCTGACCGAGGCGACGCGCGTCCGTGTCCTTCTCGAGACCGCGGCCGGTCAAGGCAGTTGCGTCGGCCACCGGTTCGAACATCTGCGCGACATCCTCGGCGCGGTCCGGCAGCGCCGGCGTCTGGCCGTCTGCTTCGATACCTGCCACGTCCACGCCGCCGGGTACGACCTGACCTCCGCGGATGGATACGCGGACACTCTCGGCGCCTTCGAGCGGACGGTCGGCCTCTCCAGATTGGCCGCAATCCACGTCAACGACTCGAAGAAACCCAGAGGCTCGCGCGTGGACCGCCACGAGCACATCGGCAAGGGGGCGATCGGCCGCCGGGGCTTCCGAAACCTGATGACCGATCCGCGCCTGGCTCGGGTCCCGAAGTTCCTGGAAACCCCCAAGGACGAATCCCTCGCCCTTGACCGTAAGAACCTCGCGACGCTGCGCCGTCTCGCCAGAGCGAAATGAGGAGTCGCAGGGACGCGCCACAACTCCTCCTCTTCCTCGGCGGCGCGGCGACACTGACGGCCTTCGCGATCACGCGGCTCCCTCCCCTCACCGATCTCGTGCACGCCCCGGCCACGCCCTTCGATCACAGCGCGCCCCCCGCCGCGGTCGCGCAATACCGCTTGTTCGTGGAAGCCGCTGCCGTCGTTCCGGCGGGCGCCTCCGTGGCCTCCCTCTGCGCGCCGCGAAACCCCACCTGCGAGACCGTCCTCCACCGCGAGGCCTTCGCGCTCCTTCCCGGGCGCAAGGTGCTGGCCGCGGCCGTCTGGGACACGCCGACGCACTCGGAAGATCAAGCGGACTTCCTGATCATCGTCGGCCCGAAACCCGCGACTCCTCCCGGCAGTCTCGTTCTCGAAACTCCGGCCGGAAGCGTCTGGCGGAGGAGCGGCCGTTGAGAGCCGGCCTCGTCTGGATCCTGAGCCTCGCCTCCTGTCCACTGGCTGCATGGCCACTGCTCGCGCACGGGAGCTACCGCCGCTTCTCGCTTGCTTGCCGCCTCGGCCTCGCGGCGGCAGTCGGCAGCGTCCTGATCTCCGCGTGGATGACCCTGCTCGCGCTTGCGGGGCTTGCCTGGCGAACGATCCCGCTCGTCGCGCTCGCCGCCGCCACTGCGTTCCTGCTGCGTTTCCTGACGGAACCCGAAGGTGCACGGTCGCTCGCGTCGGCAAGACGAGATCCGGCCAGTCTCTTCGAGAAGCTCGCCCTCGCGGTGACGGCGGCCGCGGTCCTCGCCGCACTCGCAGCGGCGGCGTCGGCGGCGGCCACGTCTCCTGACCTGCTCATGATCTGGGGCCCGAAGGCGCAGGCCTTCGCGGCGGCGCGGACGGCGAACACCTCGGTCCTGCGCGACCCGTTGCTCGACTATCTCCATGTCTCTTATCCGCCGCTCGTGACGAACCTCTACGCGTTCGCGTCGATGGCGGCCGGGCGGTTGGCCTGGGGAGCCGCGACGCTGACCTTCCCCCTCTGCCTGGCAGCGCTCGGGCTCGCGCTTCCGGGAGTCCTCCGGTCGGTAGCGCCCCGGCGCTTCGCCCGGGCGGCCTCGGCGCTCATCGTCTCGGCCTTCGGCTTTCTCGGCAACGAGCTCGACGTGGCCGGCAACGGCGACCCCTGGCTCTGGCTCTTCGAGGTCCTGGCCATGGCGCTGCTCGTCGGCGGCGCCGCCACGACCGCCTCCGGTCAGCTTCTCGCGGGCCTGCTCCTGGCCGGCGCGATCTGCGCGAAGGTCGAGGGCCTGCCGTTCGCCCTCGCGGCGGTTGCCCTCTTCCTGGCGCTTCGAAGAAAAGACATCCGGATCGGCTCGGCCGCGGTCCGGCTCCTCCTCCCGGGCGCCGTCTGCCTCGGTTCCTGGTTCGCCTTCGGCGCCACGCGTCGCCTCTTCTACGGCTATGAGCAGTATGGCCGCTTCCTCGACATCCATTGGGAAAGGCTCGGCCCGGTCCTCGCCGACATCGCGAGATTCCTCTGGCGTGCCGGTTGGGCGCTCCCCTGGCTACTGCCTGTGGCCGCTCTACTCCTCGCCCGGAGGAAGACACGACTCGCGCTGCTCCCGATCGTCGTCGCGGCCATGCTCGCCGTCTTCCTGGCCTTCACATATCTCCATTCGCCGGACGCCTCTCTCTGGATCGAGTGGTCCGCCGGACGGGTCTTTTCTCCGCTTCTGGCCCTTCTCGCCATTGCTTCCCTCTGCCGGGAAGATGACGGGGATCAATCGGAGTCGAATTTCACCGCGTGTTGATGGCTTCGCGGTGCTCCTGGAGGAGGCTCGACGGGAGCGCCTTCTCGCGCGCCTGACCCGAGGCTTCGGCGACGAGAACGTGTGGCAGCTCGGGAGTGTCCTCCCAGGTCTTGTGCCGTTCGATGCCCTTGAGCTCCGGGATGTCGCTCTGGCCGTATCGGTGAAACAGGACCGACCCAAAACCGCAGGCCTTCAAGGCGGCCTCGAGCGTAGCGCGGTTGTAGAGGAACTGATGTCCCCAGCCATGAAACGCCCGGTTCAACTGAAAGCAATCGCGCAGGGTTTCCTCCGCCGAAGGCGGCGGCATCCGGTAGTGGGTGGCATAGACCCAATCGAGGTTCGGTGTGGAAAGGCGCAGGACCCCGGAGGGGGCAAGCGCTCGCCGGCACTCCTTCAGGAAAGCGAGCCCGTCATCGAAGCTCAGGTGCTCGAGGAAGTGCTCGGCGTAGATCGCGGCCGCGCCGCGGAAGGGAAGGCCCTGGCGGATGTCCAGGACACGGTCCACGCCGGGCAAGGCTTTGTTGTCGATGTTGATCCAGCCGGGGATCGCCTCCTGCCCGCAACCGATGTGGAGGCGCAGCGGCCCGTCCTTCTGCGGCCTGTCGCGCTGGAATAAGCCCATTCTCTCCGGGGCATGTGTATCACAGGGCGGCGCCGCCGTCTGGACCGCGGCGGAGTCGAGGATAATCCGCGCCGATGCAGACTCGCTGGAACGACGGGCGTTTCACCAGGAATCTGGACGCCATGGTGTGGACGGCCTCTCCGATCGTCCGACGGTATCTCCATCGGCTCGTCTCGGGGAGCCCGGATTGCGACTGGCCGACGTGGGTCCGCGCGAAGCATCTCCCGCCGAGCGTGGATCGCCTGCTCGTCCTCGGCTGCGGATCGGGATGGCTCGATAGGGCCCTGGCCCGGAAGGAGGGGATCGGCGCGATCACGGCCTGCGACTTCGCCCGCGACCGGGTCCAAGCGGCCGAAGAGACCGCCCGACAGGAAGGCCTCGGCCGGATCCGGTATCTCGTGTGCAACCTGGAGGCCGAGTCTCTGCCCGAGGGCCCCTTCGACGCCATCTTCGCCAACGACGTGCTTCACCACATCACCGATCTGGAAGGCCTCTACGGGCGGATCCACACGGCACTCGCCCCCGAGGGAAAGCTCCTCTTCAACGAGTACGTGGGGCCGAACCGGTTCCAGTACGACGACGCGCGGATGGATTTGATCAATCGCTACTTTCGTCTCATTCCCGACCACCTGAGATACAACCCGTTCTGGGGCGGACTCTTCTGGAACCGCTGGCGCACCGATCCTGACAAGCTCGCCGCCGACGACCCGACCGAGGCCGTGCGGAGCGAAGACGTTCTCCCGCTCGCGAGACGGCACTTCGAAGTCGAGAAGGAGTATTCGTACGGCGGAGGGCTGTTGAACCCGCTCCTCTACGAGATCGTCGGCAACTTCGACGAGCGGAGACCCTACGACAACCGGCTCCTGACGGTTCTCTGTGACGCGGAGGAGCGGCTCACGCAATCAGGCGCCATCGAACCCGACTTCTCCATCTTCGTCGGACGCCGCAGGTCTATTGCACAACGAAGTTCCTCGTGAGGACGGCCTTGCCGCCGTCCTTGGCGACAATCTCCACTTTCAGCGTGTGTGGGCCGGCCGGAAGGTCGGGCACGCCGAAGATGAACCCGGCCTTGTCGTTGTCTGTCATGTTCGGATACGCCTCCTTGACGCCGGGGAAGGCCTGACCGATCTTGGCCGGCGCCGAGGAACCGTTCTCCGCGGTCGCCGTGACCTGGAGGATCCCGGAGTCGTCCAGAGCCCATCCCGTCCCCCAGGACTTGTTCGCGACGGTGGCGCCCTCGCGCGGAGTATCGAGAATTCCAAACGGCGGATGAGAATCGGACGTCGCGGCCGCGCTTGAGGACGGCTGTCCTCCTCCGGACGGCGTCTCGGTCTTCTGACATCCCATGACGACCGCAAGAGCCGTCCCGATGACGATGCCCAGGACCCTGACACGAAGCTCCATCTGAAGTCCCCCTTTCACCTTTCGCAGACACTATATCCGGTCGAAACTCGACGGCGTCTCCGTCCCGTGCGACATCATTGAGGACTCTGAAACCGGCGCGGACCGGGGCCGCAGAGACGCCAATCCTGCAGCCAGGATCGCCGCGGACAGAGCCGGCTGCGAGACCCGCGGGAGAATCCATTCGACGTACAGGCGCGGATCCGTCGCCTGATGGAGGAAGATAAAGAGAAGGACCGCGAGCAACCCCGCGGTCAGGAAGAGGGCGGGCGAGACGTGCCGCCACTCCCCGGGGAAGAGCAGCAGCGGCAACAGAAGCAGAAAAAGGGAAAGAATCCAGGGCAACCAGAGGCTCCCGGCGTTCGCGAATTGCAGCATCGCCGTGAGAGTGGCTCCGAGATTGTCCGCGTAAAGGGGGGCCCCGGCTCCGCGCGACCCGAACCCCACGGGAAGCTTCTGCGATGCCTGGTACAAGAACCAGGTGCCGACGGCCGCGGCCGGCACCGCGGCGAGGAGCAGCGCGCGGGCCGCTCGCCGTGCCAGCCCGCGTCGGTCCGACTGGGCAACAGTGCCGGCGGCAATCAGCGCGACCGCGACGGATCCCTCCACCTTGGTGAGGGCAGCGCCGCAGAGCGCGATCAACGGGACGAAACGCGACTCCGACGCCCCGTCCTCGGTCATCAGCCAGACGAGGGCCACCGTTTCGAAGAAGAGCAATGGGGCCTCGGCGTTCCCGCCGGAATAGGAATAGACCAATGAAATCGCCAGCGCCGACGTCCAGAAGCCGGTCACCGACGCGGCCTCGTCGTCGCCAAGAACCCGGCGGCACCGCTCCAGCACGATCGGCAGGGAGAGGATCAACCACATCGAGGAGAAGATGGGAGCGGTCCTCCAGGGCATCTTCCCTTCCGCCAGACAACCCCATCCCTGGACGACCGGCAGGAGCGGCGGGTATTCGGGCATGGCATGGCCGGCAAGAGGGGCGCGCAGGAAGTCCGCGCTGATCCCCCGATCGTCGGCAAATCGCACGGCCTTGACGCCCCAGAAGATGGGGAAGTCCGTCGAAGTGGCCGAGGAGGAGGAGAACGAGAGCACGAGAAAAATCAGTGCCACGCCGCCTGCCAGGCACGACCAGAGCGCGACTGACCGGCGCACGCGGAGGGGCTCGTGAGGCCGGAACGGCAGCCTGCGCCATCGCATCGCGCAGAGGGCCGACAGCGAGAGGAGCGGAACCGAAAGACCCGGCGCCGTCCAGGGGATGCCGACCAATGAAAAGAGGGTCGCTTCGAGAGTCAGGGCCACGGCCCCGGCGCAGAGCGAAACCGCGATCCGGCTCGCCACGGACATCGATCGCACGGACGGATGGAACCCGGCTCCGGCGCCGAGGATGGCCACCGCCAATTGAGCGGCCAGGAACTTGAATCCGTCGATCATCGGTGCCGGACGGGCCGCTCGTAGACGGCGCCGTCTGGGGCGCGAAAGACAAGCCGAGCGCCGTCCGTAACCGGGGGGGCACCGCGGTAGGACAGCACGTATCGGGCCTGGCCTCCTTCAGGCGTCGCAACACCGAAGTAGGAAGAGGGAAGGCCCACCCGTTTATCGAGGACCCCGAGGGAAAACATGTAGAGCGCCATCTCGTCATCCCGGTCCGACGCGAGCAGCGTGTAGGAAGCCCCCTCGGGCACCTTGTCGCGGACTTCCACCAGAAAACTCCAGAGAGGGGCAAGCCTGGCGTTCGTCAAGTCGAGAGGCGTGGCCGGAATGGTGAGGAGCCGGGACGGCGGGTTCCTGGAAGTGGACAGTCCCGCGATCAGCACGGCCGTCGCTCCAACGAGCCAGATCCACGGGTTCCCCAGGACTCGACGCAAGCCCACCGAGCGTGCCAGCCGCGACGAAGAGAGCCTCCGGGAGGAGCCGACGGCCAGTACCAGGAGACACGCCGCCGACATCCCGGCTCCGATTCGGAAGCCGGGCGGCGAATACCGGAGAAACACGAGGTGATCGCCGCTCGGAACTCGAAGGGCGAGGAACGGGCCATTGGCGAGAGTCGCCTCGATCCGGCGGCCCGTCTCGTCCCGGGCCGACCATCCCCCGTCCTGCGTGAGGCTCGCAACGAGGAACGCTCCGGCGGTGCCGTCCGAAACGCTCGCGCGGAAGGAAGCTTCATTCGTGGATTCGCGATATTCGGTGATCCGCGCCGGGCCGTTGACGATTACTTTCGCCTCGCGACCCAGAACAAACGCGTGCTCCCGCCAGTCTCTTTTGCCCGCGATCGCGGAAGCGGGGACCCCGAACGCAGCGAATGCGTTCCGGTTCCATCCAGAGCGGTTCTCGACGCCAGCGACGAGCGTGATCCTCTCCGGCGCGTAGACGCGAGGCAGGACATCGCGATTCTCGAAGACCGTTCCGTCTCCTCCGCTGTACACGCGGCGCCATTTATCGGCGGGAGGAGCTCGCCCCGGCATCGAAAGGAGATAGCGGACGTTCAAGAAATCGAGCGCGGTCGCATTGACATCCCGGATCTGCTTGAACTCCTCGGCCGGGGGGTAGCCGCAGGTCGCGTTCAGGAACTCGATGTAATCGAGGCGCTCGACGGGATCCTTCGTGCGAACGTCCTCCAGACCCGCGAAGATGCTGCTGTTGGGAAAGAGCGTCGTTGCCTCCCCCACCACGCGAAAGGGTCCCGGCCGCGAGCGCACGAACGCGAGCATCGGCGTGTCGGGATAGAGGTCCTGCGGCGAACCGAACTTGTAGAGGCGCATCCCCTCATGGAGGAGCTCGGCGGCCGCGATCGCGGAAAGGCCGAGAGAAAAAACCGTCATCCCCGACGCCCGGGGCCTCGCCCTCACGGCGAGGAAGAGCGCCGCCCCCGCGCCAAGGGAGATCCACGCGGCCGCGAACGACTTCGCCAGGGACTCCAGGCCACCAGCCGCCGCGTGGAGAGGGCGAAAATGGGCGTACACCGCGATCGCGAAACACACGAGGCCGGCCGCGGCGGCGAGAAAGGCGAAGGAGCTCTTCCGGCGGGCGACGGAATCCGCGCAAAGGCGATCCAGCTCGAAAGCCGCGATCGCGGCCCCGGCCAGGGAGACCCAGGAGAAGTAACGGAGGAAGAACATCATCTTCAGAACCGGCGCGCGAACGGCGATGTCGAAGAAGGGCCAGAGCATGACGGCCACTCCCAGACCGACGATGAACGGAACGAGCAGGGCCAGCTCCGCGCGCCGGCGCCGGGAGCCGGGCCGCAGGATGCCGAGCGCCACCGCCCAGCCGAGGATGCCGTAATACCCGAGAGCCATCTCCGGGAAGGACCCGGCGCCCCCGGTGATCATCGGAGAGCCCACGGCGTCGCCGAGAGCGCGCGGAAAGACCGCCGTGACGAAGCCGTTCGGCCAGAGGGATCCATGGGGCGCCACGCTGGCTGGCAGGTGGCGCGCGAACTCCTGCGCGACCGGAACCCGGCTCGAGTGGGAGATGGCCAGCGCCTGCGGCACGAGCAGGAACGCCGACAGTCCGAGCCCGAGCGCCACGGCCAGAGCCACCCGTCCCAGAACACGCCCCGGCCGCGGCAGGTCAAGCCATAACGCCCGCGCAAGAAGCCACAAGACCGCGAAGGTTCCTCCGAGCACCGCGCTCTCCGGATGGCCTCCCAGTGCCCAGAAGAGAAAGATCGCGGTCAGCACCCAAAACGCGCGGCCGAAGGCCGGCTCCTCGCGCAACAGTTCGATCGCGAAGAGCGCCCAGGGCCATAGACAGATCACCGACGTGTGGGGAAAGAGGATCCAGGGAGTCATGGAGCATGACAGCCCGAAGCAAACGGCGCCGAAGAGTGCGCCGACGCGCGACACGCCGAGCTCCGAGAGCCACAACCACATCCCGAGGAGCGCCAGGAAGAGCTTCACGGCGGCGGCGAGCGTGAACGCCCGCGCCAGCGGCAGCGCGAACATCAGAAAGGTCAGGGGGGAGAACGCCGCCGACTGCCCGTTTGCGGCAAGCGCCATTCCGGAACCGTTCCAGCGCTGCCGCCACGGCAGAGAACCTTCCTTCCACACCATCCGCACCGCCTTGGCCCACGGCGCCAAGTGCGTCGCGACGTCGTTCAAGTTCGGGTTGTGAACCACGGGGGGCCGTAGAGTGCTCCAGGGAGCGATGAGTCCCGTGTGATCGACCGGAAGGATGGTCCGATCGTCAAAGAACCCGGGGTACGCGAAGACAATCGGGAGCAGCCAGAAGACGAGCGTGTATCCGAGTGGGACGGGTCTGCGCAGCCACCGGACTACGGCAACCGCCGCCGCTCCGACAAGCAGGTAGAGGGCCGTCAGGAG
>DATIRW010000063.1:0-8477 GCA_035469365.1 Thermoanaerobaculia bacterium | reverse complement strand
GTCGGGCCGCGCCCTGTCTGTCCGCCTCCCTCACCCTGTCATCTCGATCGGGAACCTGACGATGGGCGGCACGGGAAAGACGCCGCTGGCGGCACACCTGGCGCGCCGGCTGCGATTCGAGGGAAAGCGGCCGGCAATTCTCTCGCGCGGCTACGGCCGCAGATCCGGGGGCGTGGTCGTCGTCTCGGCGGGAGATGGCCCGCTGGTTTCGGCGCAGGTGGGGGGAGACGAGCCGGTCGCGCTCGCTCTGCGCCTGCCGGGAGTCGTAATCGTCGTGGCAAGCCGCCGCGTCGAGGCCGCCCGCGCCGCGGGCGAGCTGGGAGCCGATCTCTTCATCCTGGACGACGGCTATCAACATCTCGCGGTCGAACGCGACGCGAACCTGCTGCTCCTGGACGGCCGGGACCCGTTCGGAGGGGGGCGCTTTCCGCCGCGCGGCCGGCTGCGCGAGCCCCTCTCGGCGTTGGCGCGGGCCGATGCCTTCATCTTCACGCGGACCGAAAGGGACACGCCTCCGGCGAAGGCGCTTGAGACGCTCGCGCACTGGAATCCTGCGGCTCCCGTCTTCACGGCCAGGCTCAAGCCGGCAGGGCTGTACGACGAGAAGGGGGCCCCGATCGAAGAGGCCGCGCTGACCGGCCGGCGGTTCGTGGCGGTTTGCGGTGTGGCCCAGCCGGCGAGCTTCGCCTCGACGCTCGCCTCCCTCGACCTCTTTCCCGAGGAGACCCTCGTGTTCCGCGACCACCAGCGATATGCGCCGCGGGACATCGGGCTCATCCACCGGAGAGCGGAGGCGAGCGGGGCGTCCTGGATCCTCACGACCGAGAAAGACGCCGTCAAGCTCTCGGGACTCCTGCGATTGCCGCTCGCGACGCTCCGCCTCTCCGTGGAGGTCGCCGAGCCCGGATTCTTTCCTTTCCTCGCCTCTCGGATTGCGGCCCCATCGGCCGCGGCGGCGCGGGCCGGGCGATGACCGCTCGGCCGGTCTCGGCCCACCCCCCGGCGCGAGATCCTCTCCCGGAGAGAGAACCGCCTTCCCCGCGCAAGCGTCCGCGGTCTCTGCGGCGCCACAAGGTGGAGCGCGCGTTTCTGCGCGGCGCCTTGGGGACGCTCAAGTTGCTGCCCGAAGGCGCCTCCTCGGGATTCGGCGGCGCGGCATCCCGGCTTTTTTTCCTGTTCTCGCGCTCCCGCCGCCACATTCTCCTGGAGAACCTGACCCGCGCATTCCCGGAAAAGAGCGGCGCCGAGATCCGCCGGATCGCCCGCGCCTGCGCCAAGAACCTGGGAGCCGCTTTCATGGAGTTCCTCGAGTCTTCGAGGCTGACGCGAGAGGAGATCCTGTCCCGGGTCACCCTCGCGGGAGAGGAGCATTTCGCCGCGGCCCGCGCCCGCGGCAAGGGAGTCTTCCTCCTGTCGGCGCACTTCGGTAGCTGGGAGATCGGCGCCATCCGCGCCGGGCTCATCGACGGGTCGATCTCCTCGGTCGTGCGGCCGCTCGACAATCCTCTCCTGGAGGAGGAGCTCGAATACCGGCGGACCCGCTTCGGCAACCGAGTCATCCGCAAGAAAGACGCGGCGCGCGAGATCCTGCGGGCCATCCGTGCCGGCGAGACCGTGGCGATCCTGGTGGATCAGAACGTGCTGGCCGAGGAGGCGGTCTTCGTTCCTTTCTTCGGACGCCTGGCGGCGACGACGCCGTCTCTGGCCCTCCTCCAGATGAAGACGGACGCCGCGGTCGTGCCGGTCTTCACCTGGCCGCTCGGGCGAGGCCGCTATCGCCTTCAATTCGAGGAACCCATCCTCGCCGAGGAATTCGCGGCGGCCAGCACGACGCGGGAGGAGCGGGTCCTCCTCGCCACGGAGCGGTACATGGCGGTGACCGAGAAGGCCATCCGCGGGGACCCGGCCGCCTGGCTCTGGATGCACAACCGCTGGCGGACGAGACCGGATGACGAGTCCAGGGTCTAAGGTCTAAGGTCGAGCGGCGTGAGCGCGCGCGTTGTGGTGGCGCCGAACTGGCTGGGGGACTGCGTCATGGCGCTGCCGGTCTTGCGGGCGATCCAGCGGGCGAGCCCGCAGGAAGGCCTGGCCGTGCTCGCGAGGCCGGGCACGTCGGATCTCTTCCGAGCCGAGGGCAGCGCGGACACGGTCCTCGAACGGTCGGGACTCGTCGGAGACGCCGGTCGGCTCCGTGCCGGACGATTCGCGGAGGCGTGGCTCCTGCCCAACTCCTTTCGCTCGGCGATCGCCCCCTGGCTCGCGGGAATCCCCCAGCGGATCGGATACGACACTGACCACCGCGGTCCGCTCCTGACGCACGCCTTGCGCCCGGTGTCCCGGACGGGACACCAGCTCCGCGACTATGACGCGCTGCTCCGGTCGCGCGGCATCGAGCCCGACTTCGATGCGCCGCGGCTGCCGGTGACGGTAAAGGCGCTGGACCGCGCCGTCTCTTCGCTCGATGCCGCGGGCATTGATCGCGACGAGCCGCTGGCGCTCCTGGCCCCGGGCGCGGCGTTCGGCTGGACCAAGCGCTGGCCAGTGGAGCGTTACGGAGCGTTGGGCGCCCTGTTGAAAGGCCGTGGCCTGACCTGCGCCGCGGTCATCGGGCCCGGGGAGGAGGCGCTCGGCGCGGCCGTGGCCTCCGCGGCCGGCGAGCATTTGCCCGTCCTCGGCGCCGACCTCGACCCGGTTGAGCTCGCCGCGCTCTTCTCCTGCGCGCGAGTCGTCGTGGCCAACGATTCCGGCCCGATGCATTTGGCCGCCGCGGTCGGCGTTCCCGTCGTGGCGTTCTTCGGGCCGACCGACCCGGGACGCACGGGCCCGACCGGCTCTCCCTCCAGGGTCCTCGACCGCTACGTCTTCTGCTCCCCCTGCTACCTGAAGAAGTGCCCGTATAAGCACGAATGCATGAGGGAGATCAGCCCGGAGATGGCAGCCGAAGCGGTGGAGGAACTCATCCGGCAACCTTGAAGGTGTCAGGGAACAGATGTCAGGGAACATGCAGGTGTCAAGTGCCAGGTATCAGGGTCGGGGACCGGGGCGGGCCCACCCTGACGCCTGGCACCTGAAACCTGACACCTATTTCAGTTCGGTGTTCCAGTAGGCGAGGTCGAGAAAGTTTCGCCAGGCCGGGTGGACCTTGTTGGAGCCGAAGTGGCCGACCGGATGCCAGCGCGGCTTCCTGGGATGACCGATCAGCTTCATCGAGGCCTCGTGGGGACTGCGGTTCCCCTTCTTGACGTTGCAGGAAAGGCAGGCGCACACCACGTTCTCCCAGGTAGAGCGGCCCCCCCGGGACAGGGGAATGACGTGGTCGAGTGACAGCTCGGAAGAAGAGAACTTGTGCCCGCAGTACTGGCAGCGATTTCCGTCCCGCAGGTAGATATTGTGACGCGAGAACTTGACGTCCTGCCGCGGGAGCCGGTCGAAGTCCTTCAATGCGATGACCCGCGGGATCCGGATTGCCATGGACGGCGTCAGGACAACCTCGTCCTGCGGCTGGACCGGGATGTCGCACCAGTTCTCGAACTCGTAGGTCGAGTAATCCGGCAGCACTGCCCGGACGTGCCCCTTGTAGAAAAGGGAGAACGCCTTGCGGACCGAGGTGACCTGTATTGCCTGAAACACACGGTTCAGGACGAGCACATGAGAATCCAGCATGCGACTTTCTCGAGGGCGGCAATTATAGTCCGGGTTTCATGAGCTTCGACATCTCCCGGCAACGTCTCTCCTCGCTCATCGACTCTTTTGCCGGCCTGCGCCTCGTGGTGGCGGGGGACTACGTGCTCGACCGCTTTCTCTACGGCCATCCGAAACGCGTCAGCCGCGAGGCTCCCGTCCTGATCCTGCGATTCTGGAAGGAGGAGCATCTTCCCGGTGGCGCGGGCAACACCGCCGCCAACGTCCGTTCTCTCGGAGGCGTGCCGGTCCCCGTCGGCGCGCTCGGAGAGGATGAGGCGGGGCGGACCCTCCAGCGGGTGCTGGAGGAGCGCGGGATCGAAACGGGAGGACTGCTGACCGTGGCGGGGTACGGCACGCCCACGAAGACTCGGATCCTCGCCGGAGCTCCGCACGGGATCAAGCAGCAGGTCGTGCGTTACGACCGGGAGTTCCGCCTGGCGCCCGACGAGGCCGTCTCCGGGGAGATCGCGAGGCGCCTGGCGGATTCGGCCCGGCAGGCGCGGGGCGCAGTTCTCTCCGATTATGGCTACGGCGCGGTCCCGGCCGATGCCGTCGCCCGCCTCCGGGCGAGTCTCCCCGCGGGAACGCCGGTTCTCGTCGACTCCCGGCACGGCCTGATGGGGTTTGCGGGCGCCGACGCCGTCACTCCCAACGAAGAAGAGCTCGAGGAGTCGACCGGACGGCCGCTCGGAGACTCCGCCGGCGAGCTGGAAAGCGCCGCCCGCTCGCTTGCCCGGCAGATCCGGTGTACGACCGTGCTCGTCACCCGGGGCTCGCGGGGCATTGCCCTCTTTCAGGATGGCGCGCCGCCCGTTTCGATCCCTGTCCACGGTACCGACCAGGTCGCCGATGTCACGGGCGCCGGGGACACGGTTCTCGCGACCTTCTCGCTGGCCCTCGCTTCGGGAGCGACGGCCCTGGAAGCGGCGCTTCTGGCCAACTTCGCCGGGGGCGTCGCCGTCATGAAGATGGGAACCGCCGTCGTGACCCCCGAAGAGCTGAAAGGCGCCATTGCGTCGGACAGGGCCATCCTCACATGACCTTGGCCGGAAGGCGGAAGACGGAAGACATGATGCAGACGGAGGTCTTCCGACCGTCTCCCTTCTGCCATCGACCGTCTACCGGTCTATGACGACAAAGAAGATCCTGTCTCGCTCGGAACTGCTCGAAGCGGCGACCCGTCAAAGAGCCGCGGGACAGAGGATCGTCTTCGCCAACGGCGCTTTCGACCTGCTGCACGTCGGCCACATCCGTTATCTCGAGGCGGCCCGGCGGGAGGGAGACTGGCTCGCGGTTGGAGTCAACTCCGACCGTTCCGTGCGGAGCGGCAAGGGGACGGGACGGCCGATCCTGCCCGAAGCGGAGCGCGCGGAAATCGTGTCGGCCCTCGCCTGCGTGGACGCGGTCGTCCTCTTCGACGAAGACAGCCCGGCCTCGCTCCTGTCGGAACTGAAGCCCGACGTCCACGCCAAGGGCACCGACTACGAAGCCGGAACGGTGCCCGAGCGCGGCGTCGTCGCGGCCTATGGAGGGCGCACCGTCATCGTGGGAGATCCCAAGGACCACGCCACCACCGACCTGATCGCGCGGATCCGTAAGTCTCTCGGCCTATGAAGGTCCTGATCGTGCGTCTCTCGGCGATGGGCGACATCGTCCACGCGCTGCCTCTGGCGCTCAATGCCCGGTTGGGCGGGGCGACGGTCGGATGGCTGACCGACCGCCGTTATGGCGGGCTGCTCGCGGGCAACCCGTCCATCGAGCGCCTGTTCCTGGCCGATACCGGCCGGTGGCGCCGCAACCCGCTCCCGCCCTCCAGATGGAAGGAGATCGCGGATCTGCGAAAGGCTCTGCGCGAATTCGGGCCCGACGCCACCCTGGATGCCCAGGGACTCTGGAAATCGGCGCTCCTTGCGCGCCTGGCCGGAGCGCCGATCATCGGCTTCTCCGCGGAATCCCGGCGCGAGCCGGCCTCGGCTGTGCTCGTCGCAAGAGAGATCGATCCGGCCGGGGATGCCGTGCACGTCGTGGATCAGAACCTGGCCCTGCTCGCCGCGCTGGGCCTCCCCGTTACCCGAAAGGCCCCGGACGCCAGGTACCTCCTCTCGCGCGAGAGCCCGGCGGCGAACGCCTTCCTGCAGACGCTGCCGACGCCCTTCGCTCTCTATCATCCCGGAGCCGCGCACGCGAAGAAGACGTGGGGGGAGACGAACTACGCGCGGCTGGCGTCGCGGCTCCATCAGGATCTCGGCCTGTATCCCGTGATCTCCTGGGGGCCGGGGGACGAGGCGCGTGTCGAGCGTCTCTCCGACCAGCTCCCGTACGCGGCAAGAATCCCGCGACTCGATTTCGCAGGCCTCGCCGCCGTGGCGGCCCGCGCGAGCCTCTTCGTGGCGGGAGATACCGGCCCTCTTCACCTGGCCGACGCGCTCGGCATTCCCTGCCTCGCCCTCTTCGGCCCGAAGGCGCAGCAACGCAACGCGCCCGAGCGCAACCGGCCCTACCGGGGAACCGCGTTGGGTTACGATCAGACGGGTTCCGTCGAATCGGTCGCGCACAAAGCCGTCGAGCTGGTCACGACCGCCGGGATGACGAAAGACGCAGGATAGAAGATCAAGGTCCCGAACATTGAGGCGTCTCTTCCTTCCTCTTCTTCTCCTGGCGATCCTGCCCCGGCCCGTATCCCTCTCGGCCCAGGAGAGCCCGGACCCCCCGCCCTTCCTTGGGGAGACACTTCGTTATGCGATGACGATCCTGGGGATTGCCGGGGGCGAGCTGATTCTGTCGGCGGTTCCCGCCGAGCTCAACGGCAACCGGACCTACAGGTTCGAGATGTCGGCCCTGTCCAACGACTTCCTTTCGAAGTTCTTCGTCGTTCGAGACACCATCGTCTCGTGGATCGATCCGAAGTCTTTTCGGTCGCTCCGCTTCGAGAAACACACCGTCGAAGGCAAACGCGCGCGCGACGAGCTGACCGAATTCGATTACGAGAAGGGAGTGGCGCGGTACCAGGGAAAGCCGGTGCCGCTCGAGGACGCCACCCTGGACAGCCTCTCCTCGGTGTACTACCTGCGAACGCTCAGCCTCGACACGGCAAAACCCATCGAGCTCCAGGTCTTCTCCGCGCAACCCCGACTCCTCCAGGTCGAGGTCCAGGGGCGCGAGACGATCACGGTCCCCGCCGGGAAGTTTCAGACGATCCGGGTCGAGCCCAAGAGCGCGGCCGCAGGCCTGATGGGGAAGAACCTGGTGCTCTGGCTGAGCGACGACGCGCGGAAGATTCCCGTCCAGCTCCGCTCGAAACTCAAGGTCGGAACCCTCGTGGGCAAGCTGAAGTCGATTGAAACAAAGTGAAGCGATTGAGTGATCTGCGATCCGGATGATCGGGTGATTGAGAACCACGATCACCCGATGGCTCGATCACCCGATCACCCGATCGGGAATCCCCTGAGGTAGAATCCTTCCCCACAACCATGGCGGTGAAGCTCGGCGACCTTCTGCTCAAGGCGAAGCTGATCACGCAGGACCAGCTCGACGCGGCGCTCAAGTCGCAGCGCGAGGAGGGGGGGAAGATCGGCGAGGCGCTCGTGCGCGTCGGAGCGGTGACGGAAAACGACATCACAGAGACCCTGTCGCAGCAGTTCGGGGTTCCTTCCATCGATCTGGCCAGCTTCGAAATCGATCCGGCGGTCGTCAAGATCGTCCCGGCCGACGTCGCGCGCAAGTACGGCGTGCTCCCCGTGAACAAAACCGGCGCCACGCTGACGATCGCGATGGGCGATCCGACCAACGTCTTCGCGATGGACGACATCAAGTTCATGACCGGGTACAACGTTGAACCGGTCGTCGCCTCGGAAATCGCTCTCCGCAAGGCGATCGACCGACACTATGGAACGCCGCGGTCCATCGTCCTGAAGGAGAAGGCGAAGTCCGCGCCCGGTTACGCGACTCCGGACGCAAGCCTCGAGGAGGTCATGGCCTCCTCGGCTCTCACGGCCGACGACATGGCCGCCGTGGGTCTGGGCGAGATCAACATCGACGAGATCGCGGGGGTCGAGACGGGCGCCGACGTCGACGTCTTGAAGGGGGACGAAGGCCAGGAGATCGACCTGATCGACCTCGCCAGGTCGAGCGAGTCCGCCCCGATCATCAAGCTCTCCAACCTGATCCTGATCGAGGCCCTCAAGGCGGACGCCTCCGACATCCACGTCGAGCCCTACGAGAAGGAGTTCCGGGTCCGGTTCCGGATCGACGGCATCCTCCACAACATCATGGCGCTCCCGATGCGCACGCGCGACCCGCTGATCTCGCGCCTGAAGATCATGGCCAAGCTCGACATCTCGGAGAAACGCTTGCCCCAGGACGGCCGGATCAAGATCCGCCTGCGCGTGGAAGAGCGCTCGCGCGACCTGGATCTGCGCGTCTCGACGGTTCCGGCCCAGTTCGGAGAGAAAGTCGTCATGCGGCTGCTGGACAAGACCAAGCTCCAGCTCGACATGACGCAGCTCGGGTTCGAGCCGGAGCCGCTTCGCCGTTTCAAGGACGCGATCGACCGCCCCTACGGCATCGTGCTCGTGACCGGCCCGACGGGATCCGGCAAGACGAACACGCTCTACTCGGCGATCGCGCAGTTGAACGACCCGACGGTCAACATTCTGACGGCGGAAGATCCGATCGAGTACAACCTGGCGGGGATCAACCAGGTCCAGATGAAGGAGCAGATCGGCCTGACGTTCGCCTCGGCCCTCCGCTCCTTCCTCCGGCAGGATCCTGACATCATCCTGGTCGGCGAGATC
>DATIRW010000062.1:0-2948 GCA_035469365.1 Thermoanaerobaculia bacterium | reverse complement strand
GGGTGATCGGAGGCGACTGCTCGACGCCCGAGGAGATCATGAGAAAACGCTGGCCGTCGGCGGCGGCGTCGTAGAGGCTGGGGAGCGGATGGGGCTCGAAGAGGACCTTCGGAGCGCCAGGTTCCAGAGTCGCGCCGGAGGCGCGGATCTCGAGGGACATCAGGCGAAGGTCGGCGGAGAGGTAGAAAAGCTCCTTGCCGTCTCGCCGCCACCGCGGTTGGACCCCGCCGTCCGTCGAGACCTGCCACTTCCCGCCCGGGCCCGGGAAGGGCGCGACATAGATCTCGTTCTTCCCGGATTCGTTCGACGAGTAGGCGAGCCAGCGGCCGTCCGGGGAGAATCGCGCGTCGCCGTTGTCGACGCCCCGGCGAAAGAACGTCGTGAGCTTCCCGTCCCCGGTCAGGGACAGGACGGAGAGACTGACTCGGCGGTCTCCCTTCGCCTCTCGTAATTCCAGGGCAAGGAAGCGGCCGTCGGGAGACCAATCGTCCGCGATCCGCTGCCCTTCCCCTTCGAGGAGCGGCTCTTCGCTGCCGCCTCCATGCGTCGGCTTCCTGTAGAGGTCGCCCTGGTGCTTCGCGTCCGAGTCGTAGACGATCTGGCTTCCGTCGGGAGACCAGACGGGGTCTGCATTGTTCTTCGGGCCCGACGTGAACCGCGTGCGGACTCCCCGGGCGAGGTCGTAGAGCCACACGTCCGAGCCTCGCGTGGATGGGTCGAACACCGTGGCGGCCAGCTGCCGGCCGTCCGGAGAGATCCGAAGCCTCCCGATGCCTCCTGTTCCGGCCGACAGGTAGAACGCCGCCTCTCCGACGGTTCCCGTCTGCCGCCCGAACCGATCGAACCAGAGCAGCCGAGAGGGGGCGGCCGCGGCTGTCCCGTACGCGATCGTTCCGTTCTCCGCGGCGCAGAACACGGCGTCTCTCCAGAACAGCGTGTACGGCGCGATCCGCTCGGCGATCGGCACGAGGGCGCCGGTCGCGATCAGCCGCTTCGTGTCGAAGCGCTGCGCGAAGAGGCTTCCGTCGCGGACGAAGAGGAGATGGTCGCCGGCGAAGATCGTGTTCGAGTACGCCGGGATCAGGGCCCTGTCCTCCTTCGAGTCGATCGCCCCGACGTGGATGAGGTTGGCGGGATCGTCGGGAGCTCCCGACAGATTCGCGGCCATGTAGAGGAAGTGACGGCCGTCGGGCAGGAAGGAGGGATAGCGGTGCGTCGTCTCGTGGCGCGCCTCGTCGAGCCGGGTCACCGGCGTCGGTGTCCCGCCCGAGTCCGGGATCCGGCTGATCGGCGCCGCCGGATGCGCGAAGAGGATCACTCCTTCGCGGCTCCAGGTGCCGCCCAGCCCGTTCGGCGCGGCGTCACAGAGAACGACGGCCGGCCCGCCCGAAGTCTCGATCCGCTTCAGCTTCCCTTCGGCGAAGAAGCCGACGGAGCGGCCGTCCGGCGACCAGAAGGGGAAGTCCGCGTTGTCCGTTCCAGGAAGCTGCCGGGCGGTGAGCTCGTCGAGCGACCGAACCCAGAGAGTCCTCGTTCCTCCCGGCCCGCTCGCCACGAAGGCCAGATGCGCTCCGTCGGGCGAGATCGCGAGGAAATTCAGGAAGCGTTTCTCGGGAAGGAGGATCGAGGATCGGACCGGGCGCGCGGGCCTGGGCGCGCGGCGGGTATAGCCGATCGCGAAGGCCGCCGCGAGGAGCGCGCAGACGGCAAAGCCCGCCCAGGCGATCCGCTCGCGGCTCTTACGCCGCGCGACGACGGGGGCTGGCACTCCCGCCTGCGAGCCGCCCTCCGCCACCCACTTCAGCTCCAGCTTCACGTCGTGCGCCGTCTGCCAGCGGTCCTCCGGATCCTTGGCGAGACACGTCCTGACGACGCGGTCGAGGGCGGGAGCCACCATGGGCTGGATCGTCGAGATCGGGGGAGGCTGCGTCCCGATGATCGCGGCGATCAAGGTCGCCTGGCTCGGGCCCGAGAAGGCCTTCTGGCCCGTGGCCATCTCGTAGAGGACCGTTCCCAGCGCGAAGATGTCGGTGCGGGCATCGGCCTCCTTGCCCTCGAGCTGCTCGGGTGCCATGTACTGGAAAGTCCCGAGAACCGTCCCCTTCTCCGTCAGGTTCGTGCCCGCCTGCGTCGGCGCGACCGACATCCCGGGAGGCCCCGGGACAGGCGGCTCGAAGCGCGCGAGTCCGAAGTCCACGAGCTTCACTCCCGACTTCGTCAACATGACGTTGCCGGGCTTCAGGTCGCGGTGGACGATCCCCTGGCGGTGCGCCTTGTCCAGCGCGTCGGCGATCTCGATGCCGCAGCGCAGGGCCTGCTCGGGCGGGAGCGGTCCCTTGAGCAGGCGTTCGGCGAGGCTCTCGCCCTCCAGGAATTCCATGACGAGGTATTCGGTCCCGTCGTGGTTGCCGACGTCGTAGAGCGCGCAGATGTGCGGATGGGAAAGTGCCGAGATCGCCTTCGCCTCGCGCTCGAAGCGCTGCCGGACTTCCTCGTTCTTCGAGAGGTGCGGCGGCAGCACCTTGATGGCGACAGTTCTCTCCAGCCGGGTGTCCTTGGCCCGATAGACTTCGCCCATCCCACCCGCGCCGACCGCGGCGAGGATCTCGTAGGGACCGAGCCGGCTGCCGGCGGCAAGAGTCATCCAGAAAAGGATGTCACAAGGGCTGGCGGAGCCCGCGAGCCTTGACGCGCGCCGTCCGCCTCTACTTCGCGGCCGGGGTCGTGGCCGGTTCCGCTTTCTTCTCGGGCGCGGCCGGCGGAAGATTCTCCCCCTCCGCCTCTTCGGAAATGAGCTTCAGGCTTTTCTCGTGCAGCGTCCAGCCGCGCGCCTCGAGTTCCTTCGCGGCGCGGGGGGAGGCGCGACCGGTGAGCCACATCTCGCGCCTGGCCTTGGGGAAGTCGGTCTGGGCTCTCTTGGTGATGCGATCGACGGTCCCGGCCACGCC
>DATIRW010000061.1:0-4202 GCA_035469365.1 Thermoanaerobaculia bacterium | reverse complement strand
AGGTCCGAGGCGAAGATGATCGCGTTCAAACAGCCGGTCCGGTCCTTCAGCGTGAAGTAGCCGTGGCCTCCCCGCTGCTCCCACCGGCTGACTTCGCCGACCACGGCGATGTCCCGCCAGGACGCGCGCAGCATCCCCGCGACCTCCGCCAGCAGCTCGGAGACCGTGTATGGCCGCGGCGGAGCCGGGGCCGGGACGGCACGGGGGAACATGAGCGACATTCTAAGCTCTCAGCCGTAGCCTCACGGCCTGGGTGTCAGGGAACAGGGATCAGGGAAAAGGCAGGTGTCAGGTTTCAGGTGCCAGGTGTCAGGTTCGGGTCTGTTCGGTCCCTGACACCTGATACCGGACGCCTGGCAGCTGCATTTCCCTGAAACCTTGAACCTGAAACCTTGATGCCTCCGACCGTCACACGTCCGACTGCTCCATGGCGACGGAGAATGGTACGGCGAGGACGATCAGCGTCGCCATTTCGACCTCGGTATCGCCGAAGTTGTATTCGAAGAACCCGGCGACGAAGAGAGCGGTCCCCGCGAGCAGGGCTCCGGCGAGAAGCGCGGCGCGGTCCGGCCGAGCCTCGTGCCGGAGCAGAACGACCGTCCTTGCGAAGAAGAGGCCCATGAGACCGAGGTAGGCCGCGGCGGCGAAGAGGCCGTTGGCGGCGGCGATCTGCAGGGTGTTGTTGTGAAGGTGGGGGACGCGCCATTGCGGCGCGTCCTGGTCGCGGTAGAGGGGGTAATAGCGCTTGACCATCTCCGGGCCGATGCCGAAGAGAGGCGCCTCGCGGATCATGCGGAGGCCGGCGTGGACCATGGCGATGCGGTCACGGTTCGTGCGTTCCTGCAGCGACGCGATCGAAGTGATCCGGGCGCGGATGGGCGGAGGGACCAGGAGGAACACGACGAGGAGCACGGGGACGAGGAAGAGAAAGCCCCTGGGCTTGCGGACGAGGAAGTAGAGCGCGACAGCCGCCAGGGTTCCAACGTAAGCGTTGCGGGTGAAGGTCAGGATCATTGCTGTGAACGGGATCACCGCCGCGAGCCCGATCCATCGCCAGCGGCCGCGGCCCTCGAATACGAGCCCGAGCAGCAGGCACCCGGCGATCATCGTGAGGCCCGAGAACGTCATCCAGCTCGAGAGTGTCGCCATGATCCGGTTCTCGAGATCGTCCCCGCCGTGAGCGAACTGCCAGAAGCCGATGAGCGACAGCACGACCGCGTTCGCGCAGAGCGCGAGGAAGATGATCCGGACCTTGCGCGGTCCATCCAGGAGATCCATGGCGATCGGGAGCAAGAGGAGGAGCGAGATCCCGGCCAGATGCCGGACGCTCACTGCCGGATCGCGCGAGAAGAGCGTCGAAAGCGCGGTCAGGAGAGCGAGAAGGCCGGCCATCGCGACGATCGGCGACGACAGGGACGGCGCCCAGCGCCCCCGCCGTCGCATCTCCAAGAGCCAGGCTGCCGCGAGGATCCCGAAGGCGATGTAAGCGGGAGAGATCTGGGAGGTGAGGAACGCGAAGAGAACGAGAAGAGGGAAAAGAGTATCTTTGAGCCTCACCCCGCTCGTTTCCCGCTTCCCGTCTTCCGTTTCCCGATCCTGCTCACCGGGCTTGCGAGCCGGGAAGGGCCTCCTCCACGAGCATGACGGGAATGTCGGAGACAATCGGATAAACGAGATTCGCCTGCTTCGAATAGAGGCCCTGCGTCACGACCGGCTCCTCGCCGCGAAACTTCTCCCGGTACTTCTCGACGAGCTGGCGGCGCGTCTCCTCCTTGAGCTCGATAAGCTCGAGCGGCCCCTTCGTCTTGGGACACACCAGGATGGCGAGAAGTTCCGGATCGACGGCCATGAACGGACCTCCGGGTGGCGAGTTTATCCTTCCAGGTGATGAGAGAGAAGGTGCCAGGTTGAAGGTGTCAGGTCAAATGCAGGCGTCAGGTATCAGGTGCCAGGTGTCAGGTGAGGACCCGAGGTCTCGTCCCTGACCTGATACCTGGTGCCTGAAACCTGCATTTTCCCTGACACCTGTTCCCTGACACCTTCTATCCTCCCCTCGTGCGCATACTCAACCTCGTGGCGGGCGAGAAATGGACCGGTCCGGCTGCCGTGGTCTTCGACCAGACCGCGGCCCTCGTCGCGGCGGGAGTGGAAGCGCAGTTCGCTTTCGTCGCCGGAAGCCTGCTCGCCGGGCGTCTCCTGCCGCTCGGATGGGCGAGACCGCTCATCACGCATCCGCGGACTCCCGGCAACGTGCTTGCCGACGCCCGCCGGCTCCGAGGAGCCGTCCTGAGGGAGAAGTTCGACATCCTCCACGCGCACACGACGCACGACCACGGGGTAGCCCTCCTCGCGGCGCGAGGAACGGACGCGCGGGTTGTCCGCACGCTCCATCACATCCGATACGCGAGCCGGGACCCGGGCTCCCGCGCGCTCTTCCGGAACACCCGGGCGTTCGCGTTCGCCAACCGGGAAATCGCCGAACGGTTCGGCGCGCCGGGGCCGGTCCTTCCTCCCGTCGTGGACGAAAGACGATTTCATCCCGGCAACGGGCGGGGGGAAACGCGGCGGCGCTTCGAGCTTCCCGAGGGGGTCCTCCTCGCCGGCACGGTCGGAAAGATGGCATCGGGGCGCGGCCACGCGGAGGCGATTCGCGCGATGGCTGGCGTCGCCTCCGCGGGGCTGGCGCACGTCGGCCACGGAGAGTTGATGCCGGACCTGACGGAGAACGCCGCGGCGCTCGGCGCGGCGGACAGGAACTTCTGGCTCGGCTATCAGGAAGAGGCCCTGCCGGACCTCTACCGCTCCTGGGACATTTTCCTCTTCACCGCCTCCGGCTCGGACCAGGGGCAGCGGGCGATTCTCGAAGCGATGGCGAGCGGCCTCCCCATCGCGACGCTGGATATTCCCGGCGTGCGCGATCTCGTCACCGACGGGGAGGAAGGCCTCATCGCCGCCGACGTCGAAACTCTCTCTCGCGCCCTCGGCCGGCTCGCCGCGTCGGAAGAGATGCGCCTGTGGATGGGCGAGAAGGCGCGGCAGCGCGCGCTCGCGTTCACCGCGGAGCGTTTCGCCGAGAAGGCCAGGAGCTTCTACGAGGGACTGTTGGCTCCGGAGACTTCCACGCCGTAGGGGCGGGTCTTGCACCCGCCCGCCTCCATGTCCTTCCGTCGGAAAGAGAGGTTCAAGGATCGTGGGTGATCACATGGTGACGGAGGCGTGTGCCCGTCTCCACGAGGCGGCGCATCCGAGAGAGCGAGGAGCACGACCGGGGCCACGGATCAGCTCCTCTTCTTCTCCCGCTGGAGCTCCCAGAGGCGCGCCCACTTCAGGAAGACCCCGTAGGCCTGGAGGGCGCAGACGACGAACCCGTGGAGACCGTCGAGGAAACCGGCCTCGAGGACGAACATCCTGAAGAACCGCCACGCGGGGCGCAGCGCGACTTCGACGAACCCCGCGCGGCGCCCCTCCTGCGCGAGGTCCCGTGCCCCCCACTCCGCGTAGCGGTGGAGCTTCTCGAGATACTGCGGCATCGACCGGAACGTGTAATGGAGGAGCGGAGCTCCCAGCGTCGGCGTCGGCCCGCCCGGATGCATGTCCGCGTGCACGCGCTGCTCGGGATAGCGCGCGCAACCGCGCCGCAGGAGCCGCACGAGCCGGTCCTGGCCCCATCCCGAATGCCGGATGACCCTGTCCGCGAAGACGTTGTCACGGCGAAGCAGGTAGTGGTCGGCGGAAGGCCCTCCTGCCAGAAGATCCCCGATCTCGCGGGCGAGGGCCGGCGTCACGCGCTCGTCCGCGTCCACGATGAGGACCCACGGGTGCGCGGCCTGGTCCATCGCCCAGTTGCACTGCGGTCCGTTCCCGGCGTATTCGTGCTGGAGGACCCGGACCTTCGGGACGGCGCGCGCGATCTCGACCGTCCGGTCCGTCGAGAAAGAGTCCACGACCAGGATCTCGTCGGCGAAGGAGAGCGTCCCGAGGCACTCCGCGATGGTCCCCTCCTCGTTGAAGGTCGTGACGATCGCGGTCAGTTGCTCCCGGGGCATATCAACCTCATGTCATCCTGAGCGAAGCGAAGGATCTGCCTCGCGGACATTCCGGAGCAGATTCTTTGGGCCTACGGCCCTCAGAATGACAGGATGAGATCAGTCCACCCGTACCTGGACTCGCTCAATGGCCGTCGCCTTGCCGGTCTCTTCGTC
>DATIRW010000060.1:0-2854 GCA_035469365.1 Thermoanaerobaculia bacterium | reverse complement strand
CCCTCTTCGTCTTCTACTGCACCGCGGTGGGCGTGTACCTGCTCCTGCGCCCGTGGTCGTCGCGGCACATCGGGGTCCCCGCGTCGGGCTTCTTCCGCGGCTTTGTCTCCGGACTCGGTCTCGTCAATCTGGCAGCTGGCTGGAGCGACCTTCGCGTGCTCTCTCGGGACCTCGCCTCTCCTCCCTCGGAGCCGTTATGAAGGCGCTCTACGTAACGGACCGAGCATCGGCAGGCGACTCGCGTTTGAAAGAAACGCTGTCCGCACTCGCGGACGCGACCGGCCTCTCAGTCCAGCTGCGCGAGAAGAACACGTCCGACCGGGAATGCCTCGGCTGGGCCAGACTCGCTCGCGCCACCCTGGGCACACGAGTGTCCCTCTTCGTCAATCGCCGCTTCGATATCGCTCTCGCCGCGGGCGCCGACGGGGTTCACCTGCCGGCCTCCGGGCTGCCGGTCCCGAGGGTGCGAGCCGCGACTCCCCGGGGATTCCGCGTCGGAGTCTCGACGCACTCCCCCGCAGAAGCGGCCGCCCGTATCGGAGAGGGAGCGGATCTGGTTCTCATCGGGCCCGTCTTCGATACTCCTTCCAAGCGCGCCTACGGTCCGCCGCTCGGGGAGGCGGCGCTCCGAGAGCTTCCGGAGCAGAGCGGGCACGCCTGTGAGGTCTTCGCGATCGGCGGAATCAGCGAGGAGAACCTGTGGAGGCTCGACCCTTACAGAGACCGGATCGCGGGAATCGCCGGAGTCCGCCTCTTCCAGGAAGCCGGGGACCCGCGCGCCGTTCTCGAGCGGATCGCCCGGCTATGAAACCGATCGCTTCCCTCGAGGAGCGCCTCCCGCTCGTCATCCGGCGCCTGGCCGGACCGATCCTGTTCGCCTTCCTCGTCCTCGGCGGCGTCGCGCTCCTCGCGGCGCTGGGAGTGTCGACGATCGACGTCCGGCAGAACAGGAACTACGGCGCACTCGCGGTCGGGATCGCCTGGGCGCTGGTCGTCACGCGCCTGCTCGACTACCTGTTCTTCGACGTCGCGTTCCGCCTGAGGCGAAAGGCGGCCGCGCCGGCCCTGTTGCGGCAGCTCGTCGGGCTCCTCATCTTCAGCATCTGCGTCGCCGCGCTCTTCAAGCTGATCCTCCCGGGCGTGAGTCTGGGGGCCGTGTTGACCACGTCGGCGATCATCACGGCCGTCATCGGTCTGGCCCTCCAGGACACGCTCGGAAATCTCTTTGCGGGCCTGGCCCTCCACCTGGAAAAGACCGTCCAGGTCGGCGACATGGTCCGTCACGACGAGATCTACGGGACCGTCGAAGAGCTCTCCTGGCGGGCGATCAAGCTGCGCACGATGGAAGGCAACCTCCTTCTGATTCCCAACAGCGTGGCCGGCCGCGAGAAATTGGAGATCTACCCGCGTCCCGGCCGTCCGGTCGCCCGGATTCTGCGCGTGGGCCTGGAGTACGACGCCTCGCCGGAGAGCGCGCGGGCGGTTCTGCGCGGCGCCGTTGCGGGAATCGACGGAGTGGCCGCGTTGCCGGAGCCCGTCGCCTATCTCAAGGGCTTCGATGCCTATGCCGTCACCTACGAGCTTCGCTACTGGCTCGAAGACTACGCGCGATACATGGACGTGGACTCCCAGGTGCACGAACGCGTGTGGTATGCCCTCTCCCGAGCCGGACTGACCATCGCGTATCCGGTCATCCGCCAGCACCAGTACAGGGCGCCGAATCTGGAGACCCCCGACCGGCGGCCCGCCATCGCCGTCGCCGTCGAGAACGCCGCGCTCTTCGCTCGTCTTCCTGAGGACCAGCGCCAGCGGCTCGTGGACAACTCCCGCGAGCGCCGCTATGCGCCGGGCGAGACGATCGTCCAGGAGGGCGAGCTCAGCTGCTCGATGTTCCTGATCGAGAGCGGGAGCGTCAACGTTTCGATCCACGGGGCCTCCGGCGGCGACCGGGACCTGACCGTCCTCGGCGCGGGCGCGGCGTTTGGAGAGTTTGGCCTTCTGACGGGCGAGCCTCGGACGGCGACGGTCCGGGCCGTGACCGAGACCACCCTCGTCGAGATCGAGAAGGGAGCGCTCGCCCCTATCCTGCGGGAGCAACCGCAGCTCGTGCAGGAGCTCGAGGCGACGATGGAGGAGCGCCGGCGCCATGCGGCGGGGGAATTCGACGCGAGCCGCGGAGAGACGGGGAAGACGGCGGAGCCTCTGCCGCTGGCCGAACGCATCGCCCGTTTCTTCGGCCTGTGAATAGCCTGCTCCTGGGGCTCGACCTGACGGAGGTCGCGCGCATCTCGGAGCTTCTCGAGCGCTGGGGTGAGCGCTTCCTCGACCGTGTCTTTCTGCCGGGAGAGATCCTGCTCCGGAGGCGCCATGCGCGCGCCTTTGCCGAGCACGTGGCCGGACGGTTCGCGGCCAAGGAAGCGGCGATGAAGGCGCTCGGGACAGGCATACGCGGAGTGGCCTTCAAGGAGATCTTCGTGGGCCGCGAGGGCAGCGGCAAGCCGAGACTCGAGTTGCGAGGCCGGGCCCTCGACCGTGCGCGGGAGCTTGGGGTACACGCCACCGAGGTCTCGATTACGCATACCCGGACCATGGCGGCGGCGGCCGTCGTCCTTCTGATTGAGGAACAGGATTCCAGATACCAGATTCCAGATTCCAGGTGACACGGTCGGCCTGGCGGCGCCTCCCTGGAATCAGGAATATGGAATTTGGAATTGTTCCGGTTGACCCCTGTGGATGCGGCGGGTAATCTCGCGCGATCACCATGAGCGAGCCCGGCGATTACAAGGCGACGATGAACCTGCCGAAGACCGGCTTTCCGATGAAGGCCGATCTGCCCCGCCGGGAGCCCCAGCAG
>DATIRW010000059.1:0-12908 GCA_035469365.1 Thermoanaerobaculia bacterium | reverse complement strand
GCCGGCAAGAACCCGCCGGACGGCGCGATCCTCAACTATCAACTCAAGGCCACGGCGGCGGGGCCGGTGACGCTCGAGATCCTGGACCGGTCCGGCAGACTCGTGCGCCGCTTCTCCAGCGCAGACAAGCCCGAGCCCCTGGACGAGAAGGAGCTGAATGTCCCGACGTACTGGGTGCGGCCGCCTCGGACCGTCTCCGCAGACGCGGGCTTTCACAGGTTCGTCTGGGACCTCCATTACCCGCCGCCCGCCGCTCTCAGCCGCGGCCGCGACTATCCGATGACGGCAATCCTCCAGGACACGCCGCGCCACCCGCTGGGGCCGTGGGGCCTGCCGGGGCAGTACACAGTCAAGCTCACCGCCGGCGCGACGACCTCGACGCAGCCCCTGACGGTCGCGATGGACCCGCGCGTCAAGACCTCCGCCGAGGACCTGTCGCGGCAGTTCGAACTCGCGACGCAGATCACCGCGGCGATGCAAGACGACTTCAAGGCGCTCCAGGACGTGCTTTCGCTCCGCGCGCAACTGAAAGCGCTCAAAGAGAAGGCGGCGGGCGGCCCCGCCGCCAGCGCGATCGCCGCTCTCGAAACCAAGGCCGCCGCAATCGAAGGGAGCGCCGGCGGATTCGGCTTCGGCGCCCGCGCTGGTGCAGAAGACAACCTCTCTAGAATCAACGGGTCACTGGAAACCCTTCTCGAAGTCGTCGAAAACGCGGACGCGAAGCCCACCGCCGCGATGACCGCCGCAGCCGACGACGTTCAAAAAACGCTGGCTGGCCTCCTCGCGCGCTGGAACGACGTCAAGACGCGGGGCGTTTCATCACTGAACGAAGACCTCCGAAAGGCGAAGCTCCCGCCTGTAGACTTGACTCCGAAATAGATGCGGTTCGTCATCCTGATCGGCCCTGTCATCCTGAGCGAGTTTGTCATCCTGAGCGAAGCGAAGGATCTCCCCCCGTTGTTGAGCGCGAGAGATCAGTCCCCTCGTTGCGGTACAAGCAGGGCAGATTCCTCGCTGCGCTCGGAATGACGTAAAAGTGAAGGCCCTCTTCGTAATGACAGACACAAGGAGGACGCAATGAAGCTGCTGGAGCCCGGCGACAAGGCGCCGGATTTCAAGACGACCGATCAGGACGGGAAACCTGTCTCCTTGAAGGACTTCGCGGGCAAGAAGGTCGTCCTCTACTTCTATCCGAAGGACGACACGCCCGGCTGCACGAAGGAGGCCTGCGCATTCCGCGACGGCTTCGCCGACTATCGAAAGAGGGGAATCGAGGTTCTCGGTGTGTCCGCGGACGACGAGAAGTCACACCAGCAGTTCGCGAAGAAATTCGGTTTGCCTTTCCGGCTCCTCGCCGACACAGAGAGGAAGATCGTGAAGGACTACGGCGCGTTTGGGGAGAAGTCGCTCTACGGCCGGCTGTTCAAGGGCATCTATCGGATCACGTACCTGATCGACGAGAAAGGGAAGATCGCCGCGGTCTGGCCGAAGGTGAAGCCCAACGAGCACGCGCGTCAGATCCTCGAGTTCGTGGACGGCGCTATTCCCGCGAAGGCGTGAGCGAGACCGCCGGTCCTCCGGGAACTCTGGTCGAAACCCGGGTCCGCGAGGACATCCTCGTCTTCACACTCGGCGGAGAACGGATCGCGACGAGCTACGGCTCCAATTGCACGGCCGTCATCGGCAAGACCTCCGTCCTTCTCGTCGATCCCTTCATCGCGCCGGCCCACGCAAGACTCGTCGAGGAGAAGCTCCTCGAGAAGACCCCGCTGCCGGTCCGGCACGTCGTCCTGACCCACCACCACACCGACCACGCGCTTGGCGCAGGCTGGTTCGCCGCACGGGGAGCGACTGTCCACGCGCACCGCGCCTGCCGGGACCGGATGGCGGCCGAGCACCCCGCTCTCATCGAATCGCGGCGGCGCCAACCCGAGATCGCCTCCCTCTTCCGCGATGCCGAGCCTTACCTTCCGGAGAGCGTCTTCGACCAGAGCCTGACGCTCGATCTCGGCGGAAGGCATGTCCAGGTCTTTCACCCCGGCCACAACCACACCCCGGGAGACGCCGTCGTGCACGTGCCGGACAGCGCTACCGTCATCTGCGGCGATCTCGTCTCCTCGAGCTACCACGTCAACTACGAGGACGCCAACGCCGGCAACCTCGAGAACGGAATCGGCTTTCTCCGCTCTCTCGGAGCGCGGACCTACGTTCCCGGCCACGGACCCGCCGGTGGCCCGGACCTTCTCGACGATCAGGTCCGATACCACTCCGAGATCAGGACAACCGTCGCCTCGCCGGACGCGTCGGCTGCGCTCGACAGGATCCGCTCCCTCTTTCCCGGCTATCTCCTCGAGGAAGTACTCCCCTCCGCGCTCCGCACCGTTCGGTCCTGTAACGATCGGGGAAACGTGCCGTAGGGAAGAGGATTGCCCCTCCGACCCCCGTTCCATCGTGTAACCGTGGCGCCGATAGGCCTCGCGAAGCCAGGAACCCTCGCTAGCCTTGCTGCGGCGCCTTCGTGGGCTCGGGGAGGAGGGGCAGCGTTGGCTGGATCGAGCGGAATGCGCGCCAGGTGACCTGGCCTGTCGCTCCTCCCCGGCTGCCGCCTCCGCCTCCGCCGTGGCCGCCGCCGTGATGGCCTCCATAGCCGCCGCCCGGGGAACCGCCGGAGCCCTCGTTCCTCTCCGAGCCGCCCTGGCGTCCCTGGCCGGACTTGCGGCTCATCTTCAGGGTCCCCTCCATCGACGTCCCGGCCAGCTTCCCTTCGTAGGTTTCCTTCGCATAGTCGTTCTCGATCAGCCACGTGATCTTGTCGCCCTTGACGACGATCTTCGAGATCTCACGCGAGTTGTTGTCCGGGCCGGTCAGAGAACCAACCAGCTCGCCCGCGCTCAAGGAAAAATGGAGCCAGCCCTCGATCGACCTTCCGCCGCGTTCCATGGCGAACTGCCAATCTCCCGAGATCCGCGCCGCCGCGGCGGCCGGATCGGACACCGGCGCTTCCGACGGCCTCGGTGCGGGCGGCTGAGACGGCGGCGAGGAGGAACAGGCTCCCCCGCACAGGACAGCGCAAGCAAGGAGCAGCGAGCCAGGACCTCGCAACTTCATCAACCCTCCAGAGCCGACAACGGCTCACCCGATTAACGGAAGAGGCGCCCGGAGGATTTCACTCGTTCGGAGGGTGTTGCTCGATGGCCTTACTGCCAGCGCGCGCTGCGGCGTTCCATGAGGACGACGTCGTGCCAGACGCCCGCGAGCCGGCCGATGCGCTCGCGGGTTCCGACCACGCGGAACCCGCACGCCGCATGAAGAGCGATGCTGGGCGCGTTGACGGCGAAGATTCCCGCCTGAAGTGTCCAGAGGCCCGACTCCTCGGAAGCACGCACCAGCTCGGACAGCAGGGCCTTTCCGATGCCCTGGCCCCGCGAGCGTTCCGTGACGTAGATGCTGACCCCGGCCACCCCGGAATAGGCCGCGCGCCGCGACACGGGACTCAACGCTGCCCAGCCCGCGATCCCGGTTTCCCCGACGGCCTTCAAGCGCGGATGCGGAAGATGAGACTCGTTCCAGTCCTGCCAGGACGGAGCCTCGGTTTCGAACGTAGCCTGACCCGAGGCGATGCCCTCGAGATAGATCGACCGGACGAAGGGCCAGTCGGAAGGCTCCAGGGAATCGATAGAAAAGCGCATCGTTCGCCTGAAATAGCCTAACTCGCTCATTCTCCATGTAGGCTCAGGGAAGAATTGATGATTGGTGATTCGTGATCGATGATTTGGCGATGACTTCATGACAGCACTCGAGGGGGTAGCGCTCGGGCTACGAGCCCATTCCGGCTGGGCGGCGCTCGTCGCGGTTGCCGGCACGCCGCGGTTGCCCGAGATTCTCCTGCGGCGGTCGATCGAGTTGGCGGACCCGAAGGTCCCGGGATCGAAGCAGCCGTACCACGCCGCCGAAGGGGAGAAGCTCCCGAAGGCGGAGAAGATCATTGGCCGCTGCGCTAGTGACGCCCGCCGCCTCGCCGGAAGGGCCTTCGACGAGGTCCTCGCCGGGCTGGAGAAAGGCAAACGCCCGGTGATCGCCTGCGGTCTGCTCCTGGCTTCGGGGCGCCCCCTGCCCGGGCTCGAGGCCATCCTCGCCTCGCACGCTCTCATCCACACGGCCGACGGCGAGCTCTTCCGCGACGCGCTGGCGGCCGCGGCGCAAGAACGGCGCCTTCCCGTGACCCGTGTCAGGGAAAAGGAGATCTCCTCCCGCGCGGCCGCAAGCCTGAGCATCCCCGAGGAGGAGATCGCTCAGTGCCTCAAGGCAGCCGGGCGTCTGGTCGGATCCCCCTGGACGCAAGACCAGAAGCTCGCCGCCCTGGCAGCCTGGGTCGCACTCGCGGGCTCCCCGCTCCCTTAGAACGCTTCGGTTCGCAAGCAGAGCCGCTACACTCATGGGGGGAAAGGAGCGTGTTCATGGCGTTCATCAAGACGGTCCCTCCGGAGGAGGCCAAGGGGCTCCTGGCGGAGCTCTACGCGGCGGATGTCCGGAAGCACGGGTCCGTTCCCAACTACAGCCGGGCCTGGAGCCTGCGGCCGGAGGCGCTGGAGGCGTGGCGAACGCTTCTTTCCGCGATCCGCAAACACATGGACGCGCGGCGGTACGAGCTCGTCACGCTCATCGCCGCGGCGCGCCTGCGTTGCACCTCTTGAACGCTCCACCACGGGGCGGCGCTCCGTTCGCAGCTCTTCACCGCGGAGCAGATCGAGGCGATCGTGCGCGATTACCGCACGGCCGGCCTTCCGCCGGCGGAGGTCGCGATCCTGGCTTTCGCGGAGAAGGTCACCCTCCGCGCGCACGAAGTGACCCGGGAGGACATCGAGGAGCTGCGCCGGGAGGGGCTCTCCGACGCCGAGGTTCTCGACGTCGCGATGACCGTCGGGGCGCGCAGCTTCTTTTCCAAGGTTCTGGACGCCGTCGGCGCCGAGCCGGAGATGCGATACGAGGCTCTTCTCGAAGAGGGCCTTCGCGTCACGCTGTCCGTCGGCCGGCCTACACCCGCGGCGGATGGAACAGGATTTGCACCAGCAAGCCCGGTTCGGAAAACGAAGTCAGAATGATCGACCGACCTGTCAGACAGTCGCCCATGCGACCGCCCCCGAAGATCCGTTGAAGCCATTCCCAGGGTTCGACGGGCCGGTGTGGCTCCGCCAGCGGGCGCGGCTGGTCGAGGAGACGCAGAGATCGCGCGCGGCCGCGGAGGCCGTGGCGGGCGAGCTCGAGCGGATCCTCGAGAGCATCACCGACGGCTTCTGCTCGCTCGATCGCTCCTATCGGTACAAGTACGTCAACCGCCTGGCAGAGGAGATTCTGGGACGCCGCCGCGAGGAGCTCGTCGGAAGGAGCGCGCTCGAGGGCTCTCCGATGTCCGAGGCCGGAATCACCGCCGTCCGGAAAGCCATGGAGCAGGGGGAAACGTGTCACGCCCAGGCCTTCAACCCGGCTCTCCAACGCTGGCTCGCGACGGACATCTATCCCTCGCCGGATGGGGTCGTCGTTCTCTTTCGCGACATCACCGACCGCAAGCGGGCCCAGGAGGAGCTCCGGCGCCTGGCCGCCATCGTGGAGTCGTCGGAGGATGCGATCATTTCCAAGGACCTCGACGGAGTCATCACCTCCTGGAACGCGGGCGCTCAAAGACTCTTCGGTTATACGGCCGAGGAGATCGTCGGCCGGCCGATTTCCTGGCTGATGCCGCGGGACCGCGACGACATGGAGAGGATCCTCGACAGAATCCGCCGGGGCGAGCGGGTCGAGCACTTCGAGACGGTGCGGCTCCGGAAGGACGGAAGCCTCGTTCCCGTCTGGCTCTCCGTGTCTCCCATCAGAGACGACGCCGGCAACATCGTCGGGGCGGCCAAGATCGCGCGGGATGTCACCGAGCAGAAGAGGCAGGTGGCGGAAGGCGAGCGCCTCTACAGAGAGGCGCAGGAAGCGGCTCGGGTGCGTGAAGAATTCCTCTCGGTGGCGGGCCACGAGCTGCGCACGCCGCTGACGTCGCTGCAGCTCCAGCTCCATACGCTCCGCCGCCGGATTCAATCCGGGCAGCAGGACAAGGCCGCTGAGCTCCTCGGCAGGGCGTCGATGCAGCTGCAACGCCTGACACGGCTGACCGAAGAGCTCCTGGACGTGACCCGGATCACGACAGGACGGCTCGAGCTCGAGCTGGAGGAAACCGATCTCGGACAGGTCGTCCAGGGTGTCGCGGAGCGCCACAAGGAGTCGACCGCCCGCGCCGGTTGCGAGCTCAGGGTGGTCGCTCCACAGGGAATCACGGGCATCTGGGACCGGTCGCGTCTCGATCAGGTCGTCACGAATCTCCTATCCAACGCCGTCAAGTTCGGCAACGGCAAGCCCATCGAGATTCGCGCCTCGCTCGACACGTCGTGGGCGCTGCTGACGGTCCGGGATCAGGGAATCGGGATCTCTCCGGAGGATCAGGCGAAGATCTTTGAGCGGTTCGAGCAGGCGGCGTCGAAGCGCTCCTATGGCGGACTCGGCCTGGGCCTCTGGATCACGCGGCAGATCCTGGAGGCTCACCACGGGCGGATCGAAGTCACGAGCGAGCCCGGCCGGGGCTCGACGTTCCGGATCGACCTGCCGCTCCGCCCGCCGGGAGGAGCGCTCGCGTGAAGGTCCTCGTGGTGGACGACGACTACGCGGTTCTGGACGCCTTCAAAGACGTCCTCGAAGACGAGGGGTATGAAGTCTCCGTGGCCGCCAACGGCCTGGAAGCCCTGAAGGAGCTCCGCCAGGGAGCCCGGCCCGACGTCATTCTGCTCGACCTGATGATGCCGGTGATGAACGGCTGGGAATTCCGGCAGGAGCAGTTGCGGGATCAGGCCCTCTCCGCGATCCCCACGGTCATCGTCACCGCCCATAACCGCCCGGAGGAGAGCGCCAAGGAGCTCGGAGTGGTCAGCTGCATCCGCAAGCCCGTCAAACCCGAGTTACTCCTCTCGACCGTCGGCAAGTTCCGGGGCTAGAAGAAGGATTGGTGATTGGGGATTGGTGATCGGTGATTAAGAGCGCCCAGACAGCCCTTCCGCCCCGATCACAAATCACAAATTCTTCTTGATCGCCGTCAACTCAGAACGGCGTCGGTGGCTTTGTCCAGGATGTCCCAGATTCTTGGGACCCACTCGCGGTGGTCGGGCTTCATCAACACGGAGCGGAGGCACGTGATGCGGTCGCGGTCCTCCGCGATGCCGGTGGTCGCGAGGTCGAAGAACTTCGCCGGCAGGTCCGCGAGCGCGAGATGGAGGTCTCCGCGGGCCGCCTGCTCGAAGACACGGCGCGCGAGGTCGGAGGAGGCGCTCGCTGAGGAGGACCGGGGCGTCCAGACGAGGATGTCGAGCTCCGGAGGAAATGCCGTCAGGAACCGGCGGTCGGCCGCGAGTCGCCCGTGCAGCGCGAGCGCCGCTTCCCGGCAGGCCTCGAGGCCGCGCGCAAACTCTCCGCCTCGCGCGAGGGGCAGCAGTCTCTGCGTCGCCCAGAGCGCGACCGCGGCCGCGCCCGGCCGGGAGCACTCGAGGCTGATCTCCCCCAGGTGCAGCTCGGCGGAGGAGAAGTACGTGTACGGCGACTCGTGCTTGTAGAAACGCCCGACAGAGGGATCGCGGAAGAGCACTGCCCCGCAGCCGTAGGGCTGGAGGCCGTGCTTGTGCGGATCCACGACGAGGGAGTCCGCCTCCGCGAGACGGTTGTACGCCGACCTCGCCTCGGGCGCCAGGTTCCCCGCGAGGACGAAGTAGCCGCCGTAGGCCGCGTCGGCGTGCAGCCGGAACCCGTAGCGCTCGCGCAGATCGAGCAAAGCGGGGAGCGGATCGACCGAACCGGTCGCGGTTGTTCCCATGGTCGCGACGACCGTCCCCACGCCGCCGCGGCGCAGCCGTTCCTCCAGGGCCTCCACGTCCATGCGGCCGCGACGGTCGCAGGAGACCGTTTCGAAATCGAGCCCGAGCACGCCGCCGATCCGCTGGTGGGTGTAGTGCGCCTGCTCCGAGGCGACGACCGCGGCGCCGGGTCGAAGGCGTCCGGCGATCCACAGCGCCTCGAGGTTCGCCATCGTGCCGCCGCCGCAGAGATGGCCGAGGCACTTCTCCCAGCCGAACATGCTTGCGATCTCCAGGATCGCCTCCTTCTCCATCCTCGAGCTCGCGCGGCCGCCGTCGAGCGCATGGTTGTTGGGATTGATCCACATCGCGAGGGCGTACGCGGCGCGGGCGACGGGGTGAGGCGGTTTCATCATCTGGCCGGCGTAGAAGGGATGGAAGTACGGATAGTTGTCGCGAAGGCGCTCCGCCACTTCCGACAGGACCTGCTCCAGGCGCGCCGGATCGGCCGGGCCGGCGTCGAGGGCCGGCAGCCCTGCGAATCCATCTTCGAGCCTCCCGAGGGCGTCGCGGAGGATCCGCAGAGAGTCCTTCTCCAGCGCGAAGGCGGCCGCGGTCTCCAGCTCTTTCACGGTCCTCCCGAGAGCTTACCCTTCTCAGGCGCGAACCGCCCGCTGCCGAAGACCGCGTAGAGCGCGAGTCCGGCCACGAGAGCGGCCGCTCCGGCAAGGGCCTGGTCCCGGCTGATGGCGAGGAGCAGCCACAGGGCGAGAGCCGCGGCCGCGAGCGGCACGAAAAGACCTCCGGGCACGCGAAACCTCGAAGGCGCCATCCGGCGCCTCAAGACGGGCAGCGCGAGGCACGTCGCCGCCGAGAAGACCAGGCGCGCGATGGCGCTGACCGCAGCGAGCTGGCCGAAGGAGCCGGCGAGAGCCGCGGCCCAGGCCAGGATCGCGAAGGCCGCGATCGCGACGTGAGGCGTCCTGAAGAGCGGATGGATCCGTCCGAGCACGCCAGGCATCTGGCCTCCCCGCGCGAACGCGTAGAGGATCCGCGGCCCCACGAGAATCAGCGCGCTTTCGGTTCCGAGAGTGGAGAAGACCGCCCCGAGCGTCATGACGCCGGCGCCGATCGGCCCGAGGAACCGCGATGCGGCCGAGGCGAGCGGCGTCGGGTCCGCCGCCAGGCCGGGAAGCGTGCCCAGCGCGACGATCTGGATGAGCACGTAGAGCACGGCCGTCATCCCGATCGACACGAGCAGCGCGATCGGAAGGTGGCGCCTGGGGTCCTTCACCTCCTCGGCGGGGACGCTGGCGTTCTCGAAGCCTCCGAAGGCGAAAACGAGGAGCAGGCTCGCCTGCCGGAGAGCGCCGGTTGCAGGCAACGCCAGCAGCCGGTACCGGGACGGGTCAGCGGCCGCGAGGCCGGCGCCGACGAAGAGAAGGAGCGGAAGCATTTTCGCGACGGTCAGGATGTTCACGGTCCGGGCGCCGGAGCGGACACCGACGACGTTGGCGGCGGCGAGCAGACCAATCGAGAGGGTCAGGACTGCAACGCGCCCTGGACCCTGCGCCAGCGCGGGCCAGAAGTAACCGAGGTAGGCCGCGAAGGCGTTGCCGACGGCGGCGGCCGCGGCCAGCCGCGAAAGGAGGTACATCCAGCCCACGAGGAAGCCCGCGAACGGCCCGAACGCGGCGCGGGCGTACACGTAAGGACCGCCGGTCTCTTCGAAGAGGCTCCCCGCCTCGGCGAAGCAGAGCACGACGAGCGCCATGAGACTCGCCGCAACGGCGTAGGCCGCCGGACTCGCCGCTCCCGCAAGCGCCGCCACGGTGGCCGGCAGAACGAAGATTCCCGCGCCGACCACTCCGTTGATCGCGATGGCGATCAGCCCCGCCAGCCCCACTGCGCGGACCAGCCGCGGAGGAGCGACCTCGAAGCTCACACGTTGTTCAGGATGGAGAGGGCCGTTCCGCTGAAGATCCGCTCCTTCTCGGCGGCGGGAATGTTCAGGGTCTCAATGGAGGAAACCGCGCGGTCGATGGAGCCCAGCATGTGCGGGTAATCGCTCCCCATGACCATGTGGTCCGTTCCCACGATGTCCCGGGCCATGGCGAGCGTGTGCGGGCTGAACGTGACGGTGTCGTAGGTCAGGCGCTTCAGGTAGACGCTCGGCAGCTCGTCGATCTTCGCGCGGCACTCGGCAAAGTCGCGGAATCCGTTGTCGAGCCTCTCCATCAGGTATGGAACCGCTCCGCCCAGGTGCGCGATGATCCAGCGAATGTTGGGGAGGTCGCGGAACATTCCGTCGAAGCACATGCGCGCCACGGCCAGCGTCGTGTCGAAGGGGAACCCGACGAGCGGCCCGAGGACATATTCGTTGTAGGGTTCCGAATGGGCCGGCAGCATCGGATGGAGAAAAATGCAGAGCCGCATCCGGTCCGCTTCCTCGAAGAACGGCCGGTACACCGGGTCCGTCAGCGCCCGCCCCCGGATGTTGGACAGGAGAATGACGCCATGGAGCTTCAGCTCGCCGATCGCGCGATGCAGCTCCGCGAGCGCCGCGTCCGGCGCGTCCATCGGAATCGAGGCAAAGCCCTTGAAGCGCTTCGGGTGACGCGCGGCGAGCTCCGCGTAGGCGTCGTTGACCATCCGCGCGACTTCCGGCTGCCCCGAGGCGTCCAGGAAGAATACGTTGGGCGTCGAGAGCGAGAGGACCTCCACGTCGATCCCAACGCGGTCCATGTCCTCGAGCCTGCGGCCCGGATCCGTCATCGGAGCCGTGACGCCGAAGAAACGCGCGCCCCGGTACCGGATGATCGTCCGGCCGGTCGGGTCCGTGCCGAAGGAGAAGTCCGACGGCGTGTCCCGGACCGTCTCAAAGTACCGGGCCGGATAGTAGTGCGTGTGCAGATCCATCTTCATGGATGTCACCCCGGGACCAAGGTCACTGCATTATTTCGCGCGGGAAGGCGCTCTGGATCGATTCGCTCGTTTCCTTTGCGATCCGGAAACCGTAAGATGCCCGATCTCACAAAGGACGGACCCATGATGACCAACGCCATTCGAGCCGTGTGCGCCGTGGCGGGCCTGCTCGTCGTCCTGGCGCTCGGCGCCCAGACGTCCGGACAGATTCGCGGCACCGTCGTCGACGATGACGACAAGGCGCTCGAGGGCGTGAAGGTGGAAGCCAGAGCCGAGTCCTCTGTCCGGGTTTTCACGACGAGCAAGGACGGCCGGTTCCATTTCGCGCTTCTCACCCCGGGGCCCTACAAGGTCACGTTCACGCACGAGGCCTACAGTCAGGTGGAGAAGAACGCGACGGTGCGCCTCGACGGAACCGTCATCGTCAACGCCAAGCTCTTCCGATTGACTGCCGCCAGCGGCGATCGGTATCGATGACGGCCTTCCGCCCTATTTGACGCGGCGCGGTCCGCCGCGCGTCGTCTTAACGGACCGGGCCGGCTTCGCCGAGGCTGCGGCCGTCTTCTCGGCGGCCTTCACTAGGGACGCGGCGATCCTGCCCTGGGCGCTCTCGGAACCGCCGATGTCTTCCGAGGGAGGACGAGCATGCTTGCCCAGCGCCCATTCCAGGGAATAGGCGGCCGACGCGAGCTCGGCGACCCAGAAGCCGGAGAGGCTTCTGGCTCTCTCCCGGATCCGCCGGGTCTCCTCGCGGATCTCTTTTTCCGTCTTCACAGGTCCCCCGCCGAATCAAAACCGCCGGCCGACGGCATCCGATCGGAGATGTCAACGGCCTTTCCCGGGCGCGCCTGAATGGACTTCTGCGGGTGCCGCCTCCTCGTGAGCACCCGCGTCAGATCGATGAGGGACTGAGTGTCCAGATGTTCTTCGAGCATGGACCGGGCCTGCTTCCAGACAGGATGTGCGGGACAGGGCATGGCTTCGGAACATTCTTCCAGCCCGAGAATGCAACGCCCCCACAAGCCCGTCCCGTCGATCGCGCGCACGACCTGGAGGAGGGAGATCCGCGAGGGGGGGCGCGCAAGGCGAATGCCCGCCGTCCGGCCGCCGGTGGTCTCCACGAGCCCCGCGAGCCGCAAGAAGTACACGACTTGCTCGAGTTCCGGCAGCGAGAGGCCAGTCTCGAGGGCAAGAGCGGCCTCGTTGCGGACCGAGCCCGGACGCCGGAGGGAGGCGGCCGCGAGCCGCTCCATGATCCGAAACGCTTCCTTGCAGGTGCGCGAATAGAGAGGCGACTGCAACAGCTCGGCCGCGTATCGTGGTCCCCGCCGCCCGCGCTGGATGGGCACGCCTTTCACGTTAACACGCCTCTCGGAAGCGGCGGCAACCTCTGATGTTTTTGCATCATCCCCTCGGGGAATGCGGTATGGCAGTCTGTCGTCCGGAAAGGAGTCATCCCATGTCGATGGTCATCAACGAAACCTGTATCAACTGCGGAAATTGCGAGCCGGTCTGTCCGAACAAGGCGATCTCCGCGGGCGACAACATCTACCTGATCGCGCAAGAGCATTGCACCGAGTGCGTCGGCGCGTTCGACAAGCCCCAGTGCGTCGAATCCTGCCCGATCGGGGACTGCATCACGGTCGATCCGGCCCATACCGAGTCGCAGGAGGTCCTGCTCGCGCGGTACCAGCAGCTCCACCCGAACTAAACCGTCGCTCCGCGTTTGGGGGGATCTGCGCCCAGCGGGCGCATCGGCGAGCGGCTCGGCCGGATGCGGCCTCGACCGCTCGCCTGATCCCGCCCAAACGCTACGCTCCCGCGGCGCGAGGCTCCTCCTTCGATTACCTCAGGAGACTCCTCGCGCCGCGACCGGAACTGGCTCCCCTGCTCGCGCTGAAAGCGGCGCCCTATCGCCTTCGAGAAAAGTCCAACCGTTCCAACACGCCGGGCGTCTAAGAATACGGAGAATGGCCGTTTGCATGGAGCGCCATGGGAACAGGATCGTGAAGCGCGCGGGGGCAGCCGTCCTGATCGTCGGCTGGGCCCTGGCTCCCGGCGCTTCGGCGCGGGAGGCGGGAGAGGACTGGCGGACCGCCAGCCCCG
>DATIRW010000058.1:0-11077 GCA_035469365.1 Thermoanaerobaculia bacterium | reverse complement strand
AGCGCCTATCAATAAACCTCTCTTGGGGCTTGGTCAGGACCCTTGCGTTCCGTGTGCTCGAAGCAGCTCGTCCACTTCCGCGTAGCCCGATGGGTACTGGACGCCGGATCGAAGACCCTCTCCCAGGACACACTGCGCCCGCGGGCCAACGGCCACGGCCTGATCCTCGGCACGTCAAGCCGCCTCCAGAGCCTTTCGGAAGAGCACGGCGTCGCGCGCGTCGAAGAGGGCGACTCCTTCCGCGTCGGAGACCGGGTCCGCATCCTCCCCAATCACGCCTGCGTCGTCTCCAACCTCCACGACCGCCTCTACGGAGTTCGCGCCGGCCGCGTCGAGATGGAATTCCGCATCGCCGCGCGCGGGAGAGTCGAATAGTCCGAAAGCGCCTATCAATAAACCTCTCTTGGGGCTTGGTCAGGACCCTTGCGTTCCGTGTGCTCGAAGCAGCTCGTCCACTTCCGCGTAGCCCGATGGGTACTGGACGCCGGTCGCTGACGCCCCCGAGCGAAGCAGCGCCTGAACCGACTCCGGTGAACGTCTTTCAGTCCAGTAGGAGTCCACGCACGCGCGCACAGCGAGCGCCAGCGGCGTACGCCCGTTGCCGTCGCGCGCGTTCACCTGCCCTCCGCGCTCGATGAGCAGTCTCACGGTGGCGTGGCGCGCGAGCCAGGCCGCGACGTGAAGAGCCGTGCTGCCCTTCGCAATTCCGAAATAGGGGTCGCCCTGCTCGAACACCGCCGCGACGCTCACGCCGAGGTCGAGGAGGTTCCGGACGCCTTCCGTATTCCCATTCCCCGCGAACTCCGCGAGGATCCGGCCTCCCCCGGCAATGGCCTCCTGGACGAGCCCGCGCTCGTCCTCTGCGACGGAATGAACGGCCGCCGTGTCGTTCCTGGCGCAAGCGGCCAGCAGCCGGTCGACGCCGGCGAGCGCGGCGGGAATGCCTCGCCGCTCGAACGCCTCGAGGACATCGCCTCTTCCTCGACGCGCGGCTATGGCAACCGCAGACTGTCCGTGCAGACCGTCCTCCAGCGCCGGATCGGCCCCGTGTTCGAGCATCAGCTCGATGTTCTCGAGTGCGTTGTCGCGCCGCAGGGCCTGATGGAGCGCCGTGTAATGCCAGCGGGTCATCCGATTGGGATCGGCGCCCCGCTCGAGCAGGAGCCGGATCCCCTCGGTGTCGTGCCAGTCGGCCTTGCGGAGCAGCATGGTCGCGAGACTGTCGTCGTTGAGCTTGCCGCTCTCGACGAGGACTCGCATCGCGGCGTTGTCGTAGGTCTCCGGAGAGTGATAGACGACCTCGTCGTCGTTGACCTCCGCGCCGCGCTCGAGGAGTACCCGGGTCAGATCCGCATGGTGCGCGACTCCGGCGGCGCCGTAGAGCGCGCTCTCCCACTCGGGCTCGGGCTGGTGGTCGGTCTCGTGCCATCCCGTATTCGCGCTGGCTCCGGCATCGAGCAACGCCTCCGCCGCGCGCACGAACCCGTCCGACCGCGCGCGGTCAAGGCGCAGGTATCTGGAGAAGCAGAGATACGTGAGCGCATCCCAGCCCCGCGGCCCCCCTTTTGCCGTGGCGCTTGCCGGATCGCGCTCGAGGAACCGGCGCACGGCCGCCTCATTTCCGAGAATCGCCGCTGAGTGGATATCACCGCTCGCAATCTCGGGGTGCGCTGCAAGAAGCGCCTCGGCGCGCTCCAGTGTCCCTGAAGCGTGTCCGCCCTCGAGCGGAACGCACGCGGCCTCGATGAAGGCCGCCCGCGGATCATCTCTCTCCATCGAGTTCATGAACCTATCTGAAGACCAGGTGAGCCACCCTGGACTCGAGATTCCAATAGATCATCGCGAGCGCGGTGAGGTCGAACGCGGCATGCGCCGCCATCAGCATCCAGATCCGGCCCGTGATCGCCATGATCGTCCCGAACACGAGCCCGACGATCGTGGCCTGCTCGGTTCCGGCAAGCCCCTGCCCGGAGTAATGGGCAAGACCGAACCCTATGGACGTGATCAGCACGATGAATGCCCTGGCCCGCAGGCCGGGTCCGAACAGCTTGCCCAGGCGTTCGAACAAGTACCCTCGGAACGTCGTCTCTTCCCCGAAACCCGCGCCGACAATCATGGCGTAAATGGCTCCCGGAAGCGCGGCCCGGTTACCGGCCAGGTAATGGAACGCCTGATTGATCGGGTCGGCGCCGAAGAGCGGCATCACGATCGCCTTCATCAGGAACTTGAACGCGATGCCGAAGACGATCCCGACGGCCAGGGTACCAATCCAGCTCCTGGGCCGCACATAGCCGATCTCGCGCCACGGCGTGCGCGACAGCTTGACCCATATGAGCACGAGAATGGCGCTGAGCGGCGCGAAGGGATAGTTGCCCACGAGGAGGATGACGAGAATCGCGAGGATCCCGATCGGCCCGAATCCGCGCAGCCTCGCCGCGAACCGATCCCCGGCCGACGGTTCGGCTCCCGCTTCGACCGGGACCTCAGGAGCCTTCTCTGGCCGTGTTGATGCGGTGCCTATCATGCCGAGCCGCCACCAGGTATTACGTGATGCCGGAGACAGGGTTTGTTTGCTCCGGCGGCTAAGTGTCACTACTTCACCGCCAGCGTCGCGACGATGTTCATGCGGGCGAAGACCAACAAGAGGTCCGTGGTCGACCGCGTGCGCTCGCCTGCCGGGACCGGGTCGGATCTCGACCGACCGCATTGCCGGTCAAGATACTCTTAGCGCAAAGCGAGAGCAGGGTGCATGACCTTCTCGGAGGCGACCACTCGTGGACTGGGGGACGGGGAGACTGGGAGACCGGGAGAAGGTCACCCGAAGCGGTCCCCCAGTCACCCTGTCCCCCGGTCACCCTGTCCCTCTCACTCCACCGCATGGCCGTCACGCTGACGCTTCCCCTGTGGCTGGCGATCGTCCTCGGCCTGCTCGCGCTCTGGTCGGCGCTCGACCGGCTGCTCATCCCGAGCGCTCGCTGGTTCCTGCGGCGGCGCGTCAACCGCGTGCTCGAAGAGATCAATACGCGGCTGAAGATCCGGATCCCGCCGTTCAAGCTGACCAAGCGCGAGGTCCTGATCGACCGGCTGCTCTACGACCCTCAAGTGCAGGAGGCGGCCGAGGCGCAGGCGCGCGAAGCCGGGACGCCGCGCGAGGTCGTGCAGGATCGCATCCATCGCTACGCGCGGGAGATCGTGCCGGCCTTCAACGCCTATATCTACTTCCGATTCGGCTACTGGCTGGCGAGAACCATCGCGCGTTCGCTCTACCGCGTCCGGCTCGGCTACTCCGACGAGCGCGGACTCTCCTCCATCGGCCCGGCCTCAACGGTCGTGTTTCTCATCAACCACCGCAGCAACATGGACTACATCCTGGTGTCGTACCTGGCGGCCGAGAAAGCTGCGCTCTCCTACGCGGTCGGCGAGTGGGCGCGCATCTGGCCGCTCCAGACGCTCATCCGCGCGATGGGGGCGTACTTCGTGAGGCGGAGCTCCGGGGACCCGCTCTACCGCAAGGTCCTCGAGCGCTACGTTGCCATGGCGACGCAGGCCGGCGTCACGCAGGCGGTCTTTCCCGAGGGAGGCCTTTCGCGCGACGGGCGCCTGCGCCGGCCCAAGCTCGGGATCCTCGACTACATGACCCGCTCTTTCGATCCGGCCAGCGAGCGTGACATCGTCTTCGTGCCGGTCGGGATCAACTACGACCGCGTCTTTGAGGACCGCAGCTTTCTTCGCGAGCTCGACGCCAAAGCGCCTCCGCCCGGGGCGTTTGCGTCCGTCCGGCAGATGTTGCAATTCCTGTTGCGCAATCTCTGGCTGCTCGCGCGAAATAAATGGCACCGCTTCGGTTACGCCTGCGTCAACTTTGGCTCCCCGGTGTCGTTGAAAGAACACATCCGGCGCCGTGGCGTCGATTTCCGGGCGCTCGGGCGCGAGGAACGCTCCGCCGCCATCGAAGAGCTCGGACGCGAGCTCATGGCCGAGGTCGCGCGGGTCGTGCCGGCGGTGCCCGTCTCGCTCGTGGCGACGGCGTTCCTGCGTCATCCGGCCCGGGCCTGGAGCGAGCTGGAGTTGAAGGGCGCCGCGCTCGATCTCATGCGGGAGCTCGAGGCCACCGGCGCTCACGTCTATGTCCCGCGCGGCGATCAGGACTATGCGATCACCGTGGGGCTGCGGATGCTGACGCTGCGCCACCTGGTCACGGAGTCGGGCGGCCTCTACAACGCTCATCCCGAGGAGCTGCCGCTCTTGGCCTACTACGCCAACTCGATCACACACCTCCTCACGGAAAGCGGAAAACCCGAAACACCAGAGGACGCCTAGGCGCGCACTTGCGTCGTCATCTTCTCAGCCCCGGCCGCGGCCCGGCGGAGCAAGGTGAGCAGATCCTTCGCTTCGCTCAGGACGACAGGGGTAAGCGTTCCCTCAACACATCCTCAGCGACGCGTTCAGTAGAACCGCGGGATTCCGCCGGTGCTCGCGGCGCGAGGAGTCTCCCAAGTAACCGCAGGGAGGAGCCTCGCGCGGCGGGAGCGGAGCGCTGGCGCGGGACCAGGCGAGCGATCGAGGCCGCATCCGGCCGAGTCGCTCGCCGGTGCGCCGAAGGCGCAGATCCCGCGTCAGCGCGGAGCGACGTCCGAGACGTCGCGGACGAAGATCGAGAGCAGGATGCTCACGATCGAGACGACGAGCGCGCCCAGGAACGCCGCCCAGAAACCGTCCACATGGAAGCCGATGCCGAGTGACCCGGAGAGGCCGCTCGTCAAGAGGAGGATCACGGCGTTGATGACGAGGGTGAAGAGCCCGAGCGTCAGGATCAGAAGAGGACACGACAGGACGGTCAACAGGGGGCGCAGGAGCGCGTTGAGCAAGCCGAACACGAGGGCGACGGCAAAGAGACTCGCTTCGCTTCCCGAATGTGTGACGCCCGGAACGATCCGCGTGGCGACCCAGAGCGCCGCGGCGTTAATCAGCAGGCGAAGGACAAACCTCATCACACCCTCCCCGCGAGAATCGCCGGACCCCCGCCCGCCGGATTATCTCCCGATCAAAAGAATCGGGCGGGTTTCCCCCTTATGTCTTCAGAACGGCCAGCAGGGTGATGTCGTCGGCCTGTTCCGCGCCGGCGGCATGGGCGAGCACACCCGCCTCGATGGCGTCGAGAAGCGCCGCCGCGGAGGCGACGGGCTGACCCAGCAGAGCGAGGAGGCGCCCTTCTCCGTAGAGGCCCGAGGCGCCTCGCGCGTCGGTCACGCCGTCGGTGAAGGCGAGCAGCCCCTCCCCCGCCTCCAGCCGCGTTTCCCGGACTTCAAAGGGCATGTCCGGCATCATGCCCACGGCCGGACCGGTGGGAGACAGGCGACTCTTTGCGCCGCCAGGTCCGAAGTGGACCGGGGCTTCGTGTCCTCCGTTGACGTAGAGAAGCGAGCCGGTCGCGGGATCGAGCACTCCGAAGAAGAGCGTGGCGAACATGTTGGAACGGCCGTGCGTTCGCGCGATGTAGTCGTTGGTCAGCCGGACGGTGCGCAGGAGCTCCGTGCCTGGTTCCGGCCCCGAAGCGGCTCCCGTCGCGGTGGCGCGCAGGAGGCTGCGGAAGAGCGCCATGAAGAGCGCCGCGCCTACCCCCTTGTCGCAGACGTCGGCGATCACGAGGCCGATCCTCCCGGAGGACGGCAGCGAGAAGGCGTCGTAGAAGTCGCCGGCCACCTGGCGGGCCGGCCGGAAGAGCGCCGCGATCTCCCATCCGGCAACCTGCGGCAATTCCTCCGGCAGGAAGCTCTTCTGGATCTCGCGCCCGATCTCGAGCTCCCGTTCGAGGCTTTTCGCCCAGAGCCGCTCCTTGTCGCGGAGCCTCTTCTTCTCCAGCGTCGCGCCCACGCGGGCCTTCAACAACACGGGGTTGAAGGGCTTGGGCAGGTAGTCGGTCGCGCCGAGCTCGATGCACTTGACGACGCTGTCCATCTCGGTCACGGCCGAGATCATGATGACCGGGATGTGCTTCAAGGCCGGGTCACTCATCATCTCGCTCAAGACCTGGTACCCGTCCATCTCGGGCATCATGATGTCGAGAAGGACGAGGTCGAACGGCTCGGCCCGCACCATCTCCAGCGCCCTGCGCCCGTTCTCCGCGACCGACACCGCATGGCCCTGCTGCTTCAAGCGGCGGGAGAGCAGGTCGCGATTGGCCTCGACATCGTCCACGACGAGGACCCGGCCTATCTCAGCTGCCATCGGCTCTCTGCCCCAATCCAGAACAGCGTTCGAAGAGATGATAGGACCAGGGACTGAGGACTCTCACACGCGCGCGAGCAGGCGCCGCAGGAAGGGGAGCTGCCTGGAGGCCGCCTCCTCTCCCCTCTCGATCATGTACGGATGAAGAGTGGAGTCGCGCAGGCCCACGTGCCGTTCGAAGGTCGGGATGATCGGGACGATCTCGGCGTGATGCGCCGCGCTGTAGAAGGAGTAGGTGGACTTCAACAGGTTGTTCATGGTGATGCAGGTCGTCTGGGAAACGAGACTCATCAGCGATTCCACCGACTCGTGGAGCGGATTCTCGAAGCCCATCGCGAGGATGATGTCGCACCCCTCCCGGATGGCGACGCTGACCGGCAGGGGATCCGAGGCGCCGCCGTCGAAGAGGAGTCGCCCGTCCACGGCCCAGGGAGAGAGGAGCACCGGGATCGCGACCGAGGCGCGCGCGGCGTCGAAGAGGCGCCCCTGCGAGAGGACGACGCTCTCGCCGGTCTTCAGATCAGTGGCCACGAGATAGAGAGGAATCCGCGCGTCGGCAAAGGTCGTTTGACCGTAGAGGCTCTCGAGGACCTGCTTTAACCGGCGCTCGTCCAGGAGGCCGACCGGTCTCCGGGTGCGAAAGAGGCGAGGCAAGAGTCCCCGCAGAATCATTCCGTAATGGACGCGGGCAAAGAGGCCCTGCCACATGTCGTGACTGCGCCGTTCCGTCTCGTCCAGATCCCAGCCCAGGGCGAGGGCCGAGGCGTAGAGGCCGCCCGCGCTGCAACCCACCACGAGATCCACCGGGATCCCTTCCCTCTTTAGAACACGCAGCAGGCCCAGGGCCGAGGCGCACTTGATCGACCCGGACCCGATGACGACGCCGATCCTCGGCGCGCGCGAAAGAGGAGTCGGAGCCTCTGCCGCGCCGTCGTTCTTCTCGCTCGCCATGCGCTCAGGCTCCCGCCAGCAGGCGCCGCAGGTACGGAACCTGGCGCTCGGCGGCCCGCTCCCCTTCCTCGATGACGTAAGGGATCTTGTCGGTGTCGAAGAGATGGATCCGGTCCTTGAACTCGGGAAGGATCGGCAGGATCTCGGCGTGGTGGGCCAGGTTGTGGAAGGCGAAGTTGGACTTCAGAAGGTTGTTGGACGTGATCGAGGAGAGCTGGAAGGCGAACCGGAGGGGCGAGTTGACCTTCGGCTGCAGGGGGCTCTCGAACCCCATCGTGACGATGATGTTGGCTCCCTGCTTGATCGCGACCCCGACCGGCATCGGGTCCGACATGAACCCATCCACCAGCAGGCGGCCGTTGACGGGCCAGGGCCGGAAGACGTAAGGAATGGCGATGGACGCGCGGATCGCGTCCACGACGGACCCTCGTTCGAAGACGACCTGGTCTCCGGTGTGAAAGTCCGTCGCCGTCAGGTAGAGCGGGACCTGCGCCTGCTCGAGCGTCGCGTCGCCGAATGCCTTCTTCAACCGCTGGAGGATCAGCGTGTCGTTGACCATCCCAAAGCTTTCGTCGAAACCGAAGAGCCACGGCAGGAAGACGGAGAACAGGGACTTGTGGTTGCGGCGGCTCGTCAGCTCCTTCGTCCAGAGCCGGCGAGTCATCGCCTCGGCGGTTTCCACGTCGTGTCCCAGTGCAATCAGCGCAGCGTAGAGGCTTCCGCCGCTGCAGCCGACGATCATGTCGATGCCGATCCCTTCGCGCCGGAGGACCTTCAACAAGCCGAGCGCGGCTGCGCACTTGACGCTCCCCGAGCCGAGGACGACGGCAACCCGCGGTTCATCCCGCCTGGCCCGGGGGCTCTCGACGTTCACGCCGAGAAGCTCGCCACGGCCGACTCGATGTCGGGAAAGAGCTTCAGGATGTGGGTGAAGCCAGAAAGCTCCAGGACCCGCAGCACCTCCGGCTGCACGCCGGCCAGCCGCAGGTCGCCCCCCTGCTGCCGCGTCTCCTTGACGGTCTCGAGCAGGGCCCGCAGGCCCGCGCTGGACGTGTACTCCACGCGCGCGAAATCTCCCACGATGTGAATGTACCCGCCCGTCACCTGGGCGCGAAACGAGCCGGTCAAGGTTGGGGCCGTCATCCCGTCCACGCTCCCGACGATCGAAATGACCATCACCGGCCCACGCTGCTCCGTCAGAATTTCCATTTCTTCACTCCTCGCTCCGCCCGATCGCCTTGACGAGGGTCAGCCTGTTTCCATTCCGGGCGTCCGGGTCGTAATGGATCTCGTCCACGAATTGCCTGACCAGATGCCATCCAAGGCCGCCAACCCGCCGCTCCCGCCAGCCGGAATGGAGGTCCGGAACCGGAGCGTCCTTCGGGTCAAACGCTCGTCCCCTGTCCGTGATCGTCATCACGATTCTCCCGGCCTCCGCGTCGAAAGAAATTCCGATGGGCCCGGGCTTTCTCCCCGCGTAGCCATGCTCGACGATGTTGGCGCAGGCCTCGTCCACGGCGAGCACGAGCCCATGCGCGGCCGCCTTCTCGACTCCCGCCTGCCGGCAGGCATCCTCGACGAAGTCTCGAATCGCCTGGAGGCTCGCGGGAAGGGCCGCACGCTCGAATTCCCGCCTCAAGGCGTCGGGCCCGGCCCGGTCCGGGGCCGCTGCAGGAGGGCCTCGATCTTGGTCAGGAGGCGCGGCAGCTCGACCGGCTTGGTGTCGAAGTCGTCGCAACCGGCCGAGCGAGCCTTTTCCTCGTCACCCGCCATCGCGTGCGCGGTCAGCGCGATGACGGGAATGGAGCGCGTCTCTACCCCGGACTTGATTCGACGCGTCGCTTCCCATCCGTCCACGACCGGCAGGCTCATATCCATCAGGATCAGGTCGGGAGATTGCGAATGGGCCATCGCGATGCCTTCTCCTCCATCCTGGGCGATCAACACCTCGTATCCGCGCTTGGAGAGCCGGCGCGAGAGCATGTCCCGGTTCATCTCGTTGTCTTCCACGAGCAGGATTCTGGCCACCGTGACGCCTCCCCGCTAGCTTTCCGGCAGGCACGGCGCGTAGGCTTCCAGCACGCCGGCCAGGCGGTTGCGGTCCACCGGTTTGACGAGGTAGTCGGCCGCGCCGAGCGCGAGGCCGCGCTGCCGGTCGTCGGCGATCGTGATCATGACGACGGGGATCGCCGAAAGGTGTGGATCCGCTTTCAACGTCTTCAGGACGGCCCAGCCGTCCATTCCCGGCATCACGACATCGAGCGTAATCAGGTTCGGCTGCTTCTCCCTGGCGAGCCTCAGGCCTTCTTCGCCGGTCGCCGCGGTGACGACGTCGTACCCCGCCTTGCAGCAGAGGCGCGTCATCAGCTCGCAGACGGCCGGGTCGTCGTCGATGACGAGCATCCGCTGGCGGGGAGCCTGGACCGCCACCGGGGTCCCGCCGGAGAAGCGCACCATCTGGGAGATCCTCTTCTTGATCGAGACGTGGATGGAGGTGGCCTCCCCGTCCACGTTCTCGACGTCGCCGGGCAGACGCATCGTGAACGTCGAGCCCTTGCCCGGCTCGCTCTGGGCGTTGATGTCCCCTCCCATCATCACGCAGAACTTTCGGGAGAGGGCGAGGCCCAGGCCGGTTCCGCCGTACTTGCGCTGGGTGCTGCCGTCCGCCTGCATGAACGCCTGGAAGAGCTTGCCCAGCTGTTCGGGAGTCATTCCGATTCCGGTGTCGCGGACCCGGAACACCACCCAGGTTCCGGTGACGTCGTTCTCACGCGTCACGTCCAGGGCAACCGTGCCCTTCTCGGTGAACTTGGCGGCGTTCGACAGCAGGTTCAGAAGGACCTGCCGCACCTTCGTGATGTCCTCCCGCAGCTGTCCGACGTCCGGCGCGCATCGCACCGCGAGCGTGTTCCCGTTCTTCTCCATCAGAGGTTTCGCCGTGGACACGACCTCCTCGACGACACTGGCCACGTCGAAGGTCTCCAGGTACAGCTTCATCTTTCCGGCTTCCACCTTGGACAGGTCGAGGACGTCGTTGATGAGACCCAGCAAGTGCCTGCCCGCGGAGCGGATCTTCTGGAGGTCGGACACGAAGCCCGCGTTGCCGGAAGCCTCCGCGTCCTCTTCGAGCATCTCGCTGTACCCGATGATGGCGTTCAAGGGCGTGCGCAGCTCATGGCTCATGTTCGCCAGGAACGCGCTCTTGGCGCGGTTGGCGGCCTCGGCCGCGTCCCTGGCTTCGAGCGCGGACCGGCGCGCCTGCTCGATCAGCCGGTTCTGCTCCTGGATCTGCTCGTTCTGCGCCGCGAGGTCGCTCTTGGCCTTGTAGACACGGGAGGTCTGAATGTACGAGTGGATTCCGAACATGGACACCATGACGAAAAGCCCAACGACACTCAAGAACGTCGTCAGGATGGCGGAAGCGAACACGGGCTGAAATCCGAGGAATGCGCCGGCCGCGAGGACGCCGACGACGATGCCGAGCACGCCCTTGGCCGCGAACCGAAACCCGCCCACCGCCAGGTTGCCGTTCATCATCGTCGCGACCATCGCCACCGTCGGCCAGAGCGAGAACGACATGGCCGCGATCCAGCATCCGACGATGAAGGAATCCAGGAGCAAGTTGCGCAACTCCGCCCGCTTGGTGTCGCGCGCCCTCCGCGCGAGGAAATACGCCGCGTGGGGCCAGACGAGGCCCGTGAAGACCATCGCCGCGATGAGCAGCGGCCCGAGCGGCCTTCCCTGGAAGTGAGATAAAGCGAACAGAGCGACAAACATCATCCCGGGGATGCGCACCCGGTAGTCGAGCACGACGATCGGGTGAACCGGATGCTTCGGAGCCGCCTGCGCGCTGCTGCTCATCTTCCCAGCCAACTTGTTCCCTTTCTACTGTATAGCA
>DATIRW010000057.1:0-8128 GCA_035469365.1 Thermoanaerobaculia bacterium | reverse complement strand
GAGGAGTCGAGGTTCCCGGTTGGCTCGTCGGCGAGGACGACGTCGGGTTGCATCGCGAGCGCGCGGGCGATCGCGACGCGCTGCATCTGGCCGCCGGAGAGCTCCGTCGGCTTGTGCTCCATCCGGTCGGCCAGGCCAACGCGCTCCATGAGCTCCGCCACGCGCCGCCGGCGCTCCTTCGGGGGGACGCCGCCGAAGACGAGCGGCATCTCGACGTTCTCGAAGGCCGAGATCTGCGGCAGCAGGTTGAAGCCCTGGAAGACGAACCCGACGCGGCGATTGCGCACGTCCGCCAGATCGTCTCTGCCGAATCTCGAGACGTCTTCGCCGGCCAGCCGGTAGCGTCCGTCCGACGGCGTGTCGAGGCATCCGATCAGGTTCATCAACGTGGATTTTCCCGATCCCGAAGGCCCGACGATCGCCACGAACTCGCCGCCCGCGACGACAAGGTCGATCCCCTTCAGGGCCTCGACCTTCACCTTGCCGGTGTCGTACACCTTGCGAATCCCCTCCATGTGGATGATCTCGCTCATCGCTTCTCCTCCGGGACGGATTCCGGATTCCAGATTCCAAATTCCAGGTGGCCCGTTGGAATCTGGAGTGTGGAATCTGGAATCGGTGTCATTCGTACCTCAGCGTCGCCGCCGGGTCGATGGCCGCGGCGCGCCGCGCCGGGAAGTACCCGGCGAGGAGTCCGGCGACTCCAAGGATGGCCACCGTGGCGCCGCCGATCGGCCAGGACAGGGTTGGCTTGCCCAGGAACTCGAGGACTTTCGCCCCCTCCTGGGGAATCAGGCCGAGGAGCGTCACGATCGCGATCGCGATCGCGGCGCCCGCCAGGCCTCCCACGAACGTGTAGAGGAGCCCCTCGAGGAGGAACGGGCCGGTGATCCACCCGCGCCGGGCGCCGAGCGCCATCTTCACGCCGATCTCGCGCGTGCGCTCCTTGACGACGGCGTACATGATGTTGGCGACGCCGACGCAGCCGATCACGAGCGTCAGCGCGCCGATGATGCCGAAGAACATCTCCATCCCGAGGTAGATCTTCTGCGAAGTTTCCTGCCCCTTCACGGTGTCCCAGATCCCCCAGACGTGGTCGTCCTGCGGGTCGTAGCCGTAGCGCGCGGCCATGACCTCGTTGGCGTGCGCGAGCGCCGGGGCCATGTCCTCGGAACGCCGGGTGTGGATGACCAGGACCCAGAGCCGGTCGCGCCCGAAGACCGCCTTGAAGGTCGTGATCGGAATGACGGCGTGGTCCTTGTCCTGGCCGCCGTAGGCCGAGGTCTGCGTCTTCTTCTGCATGACGCCGATGACGGTGAAAGGGGAGTTGTTGACGAGCAGGGTCTTGCCGACCGGGTCCTCCTTGCCGAAGATGTCCTCGGCGAGCTCGTATCCCAGGAACACGACGCGCCGCTTCTCCTCCTCGTCGTTGGCGTTCAAGAATCTCCCGCCGGCGCGCGGGTAGTGCTTGCGCGGGTCGCCGTAGATCCAGCTCGTCCCGGAGACCTGCCCGTTGACCGTCTTGCGGCCGTAAGTCATGTTCGTCCGGCCGTTGCGCATCTCTCCCCAGACGTCGCACTCGGGAAGCCTCTGGCGCAAGGCCGCGATGTCGTCGATCCGGGGCTGGATCGGACGCCCCTCCGGCAGCCCCTTCCAGATCTTCGAGGTCTCCCCCGGCCAGTGGATGGCGAGGTTCTCTCCCATCGCCTGCTCGTTGGAGGAGAGCTGGCGCTTGAGCCCCTCGCCAAAGGCGAGGAGCATCAGGATCGTCACGGTTCCCCAGGCGATCGACGCGATCGTCAGCGTCGCGCGCTTCTTCTGGAGCCGCGCGGAGCGGGCAAAGAGGTGGAGGACGACCGAGATGTCGCGCCGGCTCATAACTTCATCGCGACGACCGGGTCGAGCCGCGAGGCTTCGCGCGCGGGGAAGTAGCCCGCCAGGAGCCCGGTGACGCCGAGGACGACCGCCGTCAGAGCCGCAACCGGGAGCGAGATCTCCGGGTCGCCCACGAACTTCGTGACTCCGAACTTCGGAAAGACGGCGCAGACGCCCCAGGAGATCGCAAACCCGGCGGCTCCTCCCATCGCGGTGATCAGGATCGTCTCCAGGATCAGCTGCCGGAGGACCCAGCGCTGCTTCGCCCCCAGAGCCATCTTGATCCCGATCTCCTTGGTGCGCTCCTCGACGACGACGTTCATGATGTTGGAAACGCCGATCCCGCCGACGACGAGCGTGAAGCATCCGACGATCCCGAGAAAGAGGCGGAACGAGAGGAAGAAGATGTCGAGGAACTTGAACTGCTGCGCCGTGTCCCAGACCGAAAGCGCCTCCTTGTCCTTGGGATCGAAGCGCATCTGCCGCGCGAGCACCGCGCGGACGTTTTCGGTCACCGCCTCCGACTCCGAGGGGGAAGCCGGCTGGTAGACGAAGTTGTTGACGTACTTGGACCCCGTCAGGGCGCGGAAGGTCGAGCCCGGCATGTAGGCGCGCCCTTCGTCGCGGCTGTTGTAGCTCGAGTTCTGGACCTTCGACTGGAGGACGCCGACGATCGTGAACGGCGAGCCTCCGAAGATCACGGTCTTCCCGACCGCGGAGGCGGGCTTGCCGAAGATCTCCTTGGCGATTTTGTCGCCGAGAAAGAGCGCTCGCCGCTGGTCCCGCTGGTCGAGGGCGTTGATGAACCGGCCCCCCTCATCGGGGATCAGGTTGCGCATCGCCCCGAACTCGGGCCAGACCCCCGAGACGTCCACCGCCACGGTCTTCAAACCGTAATGGAGCTTCAACGTGTCCGCGTACTCGGAGGAGACCGCGACGACGCCGGACGCCTCGCGGCGCACCGCCTCGATCTGCTCCTCCTGGAGTCGGATGCGCCGGCCGCGGCCGAGTCCTTCGTATGGGATCGAGGTCAGGCCCGGCCAGGCGATCGCGATCCGGTCGCCGAGCCCCGCCGAGTTCTTGACGATCTGTTTGTGGAGCCCCTGCCCGAACGCGCCGAGCAGAGTGACCGCCACGGTCCCCCAGACGATGCCAAAGACCGTGAGCAGCGTGCGGAGCTTCTGACTCCGCATGTCGCGGAACAGCTGGCGCAGCGCATCCTTGAGAGTCAGCATGCCGTTTTCGTCACATCTCTTTTCCTGTCATCCAGTCGCTTCCACCCTGTCATCCTGAGCTGAAGCGAAGGAGTGGCGGGACAGATCCTTCGTCGCTTCGCTCCTCAGGATGACAGGACGTTCAACTGATCTTCTTCGGCGGCCGCTCCACCACTTTGTCGCCCTTCTTCAATCCCGAGATCACCTCGGCGTTCATGCCGTCGGAGATGCCGATCTTGATCTCGGTCTTTTTCGGCTCCTCCTTGGGGTTGGCTCCGGGGAGATCGACGAAGGCTTTCTTACCGCCGTCCTCGAAGGTCACGACGCGCTCGGGGACGATCAGGACGTCCTTCTTCTCACGGATGATCAGGTCCGCGTTGGCCGAGTAGCCGGCCCGCAGCACGATGCCGCTGGCCCGGTCGAGCTCGATCTCGACGTCGAAGAGCGTGGCCCCCTCCTTCTGCTGCGCCTGGGGCGCGATGCGCGAAACGTGCCCGGTCACGACGTCGGTCGGCAGGGCCCCGACCTTGATCCGCGCCGGCAGGTCCACGCGGAGCTTGCCGACGTCGATCTCGTCCACGGTCCCCTTGAAGATCAGGTCGCTCATGTCGGCGATCGTGGCGAGCTCCGTGCCCGGCTGGTAGGACGTCAGCGGGGTGATCGGATCGCCGGGGTTGACGGCCCGCGTCAGGACCGTTCCGGCGGCCGGCGCGCGGACGATGGACTCCATCGAGATGCCGGCTCCGGCGATCCGCCCCCGGCGTGTCAGCTCCCGGCCCTGCTCGGCCCTGGCGAGGGCGATCTTGGCGAGCTCGAAGGCTTCACGCCGCACGTCCATGTCCGACTTGGGAAGGAGGCCCTGCCGGACGAGCTCCTGGGCGCGGGCGAAGTCGGCCTGCGCCCGCTCATAGGAGGCCTTGGCGGAATCGAGCTGCCTGTCGACGTCGGTCAGTTCCTGCGGCGTCGGGTCCGGCGCGATCTCGAAGAGCGCGTCGCCGGCGCGCACCCGGTCTCCGACGTTGACGAGGCAGTTCTTGACGATGCCGGAGAGCTTGGACTTGATCGAGAACTTCTGGCGCGGCTGGATCTGTCCGACGGCGATGGCTTTCTCGGTGATGGATCCGCTCTCGATGGTCACCTGTTTGACACCGTCCTTGTCCCCCTTGTTGGAGCGGGTCAGGGCGTACAGGGCCCCGGCGATTGCCACGAGGACGACGAGAATGAGCAGGGTTTTGAAGAGTTTACGCATGCCAGCCTCCCCGGGTTGCGGATTGCCGCGTCCTAGTGCTTCTTACGCACGGAGGGGACGGAGGTTCCTCCGGTCGAGAGTCCGAGGTCGAAGGTCCACAGTCCAAGGCCCTCCGAGACGTTGGACGTCTCCGAGGGGTCTTTAGTTAGGACAGGGGCTAGTCGTCTTCGGCTTGGTCGCGGGCCTTGGCGATGGTCAGGGCCTTCCGAAACCGGGGGTCCCCGCGGAGGTTGTCCAGGTCCTCGTCGCCCCGAAGCGTTCCGCTGGCATCGAACCCGGCGTCGAGCGCCTTGAAGAGCCAGTCGAACGCCGCGTCCTTCTGATCGAGGCGGGCGTAGGAGCAGGCCAGGTTGTACATCGTCGTCGGCTTGCGATAGTTGAGCTCCAGCGCCTTGTGGAAAGCTTCCGTCGCGGCGCCCGGCCGGTCGCCGGCCAGCGAAGCGAAACCGAAGTTGTACCAGGCGCGGCCCTTCTGCGGATGCGCGCGCGTGTACTCCTCGAACTTCCGCGCGGCCTCCCGCCACTTCGAGCGGTTCCGGGAGGAACCCAGAAACCAGCTGTTGTAGCCCGGCAGGGCCAGGTCGTGCGCCTCGCGCTGGATCGCGGCGAAACGGGGATCGTCGCGCACGTTGTCGAGATCGTCGTCCCTGGCGAAGATGTCCGGCTGGTCGAAGCCCGCGTCGAGCGACTTCTGGAGAGTGTCGAGCGCGGCGCGCGTCTGTCCCGCTCGGGAGAGGGCGCACGCTTCGTTGTAAAGCGACGTCCCGACCCGATAGCCCTGGTGCGCTGCGTTCTCAAAGGCCCTGGCCGAAAGGTCGAAACGGCCGGCGTCCAGGAGCTCTTTGCCGACGTCGTAATAGGCCTCGCCGCTTCCGGGACCGGCGGCAATTCGTTCGTACCGCTTCACGGCCGCCGCGGCTTCCCTTTCCTGGCGCGCCGAAGGGTGTTGCTCGACGGAGGCCTTCAACGCCTTCCATCGCGGGTCGGATTTCAGGCCGTCCAGGTCGTCATCGTGTCCCAGATAGGAGGCCACCTCGAAGCCCGCCTCCTCGGCCCGGCGGAGCCACTCGAAGGCCTTGTCCCGGTCTCCCTTCAGCGCATAGCCGCAGGCAATGTTGTAAGACGCGGCGTCCTCGCGATAGCCCGCTTCGATTGCCTTCCGGAACGCCTCGATCGCCTCGTCGTAACGCTCGCGGCGATGGAAGTTCATTCCGCGGCTGTACCAGTCGCTGCCGTCACGCGCGCCTTTGCCGTGACCCTGATTGGAAGCCCGGACGAATCCGCTTGCAGCGTCCTTCACGGCGCCGATTGCCTTCAGGATCGCCGGCACGGTTCGGCCCGACTCGGGCAGGGGCTCGGCCGGCGCGACGGTCTCCTCGCTCGCGGAGGGTGTGGCGGAAGTTGTTTCGGAAGCGCAGGTGGTCGCGAAAGCCGTGGTGGAAGTGGTAACAGACGGGGTGGCGAAAATGGTCACGGACGAGGTGGCGGAAGTGGAAACAGGGTGCGCCAGTCCGGCCGGCTTCGGCTTTGCCTTCTTGAACTTGCAGGCCGGGGAGGTCGCCCTGGCCGTGGCGGCCGGACTCGCCAGTGTCTCCTCGCCATCGGTCGAGAAGCTCTGAATCGCCGCATGGGCGCAGACGGGGGTCCAGGGTTGGACGACCGCGATCACGGCCGCGGCGGCGAAGAGACCCGTGGCGGAGACGAGGGCCCGCCCTCGCGGCAAATCGCGTCGCGCCTGCCCGGGATCGAGGATCGCGCGCAGCCGTCCTTCGAAATGGGAGGTGCGCTCCGACGCGACCGCCGGCGCGACGGGATGCGCCGCGGCCGAGAGTGAGCGGAAGATTCCGAGCAGGTGTCCCGCATAGACGGAAGGCTTCGTGCCGGCCGCCAGGACGAGATCGTCACAGGCCCGTTCGCAGTCGCGGCGGACCTGACGCTCGAGCGCCCAGGCGAGGGGGTGCCACCAGTAGAAGGCGAAAGCCGCTTCGGCGAGGAGGAGCCAGAGCCAATCTCCACGCCGCACGTGGGCGAGCTCGTGGAGCAGGACCACGCGCCGCCGCTCGACCTCCCAGTGCCGGGCCTGACGGCAGAGCAGGAGAAGCGGCCGGAGCAGTCCCGAGGTCATGGCGACGGGGACCCTGGCGCTTTCGAGAAGCTCGACGGAACGGTCGAGCTCCAATTCGCGCGACAGGCGCCGCGTCTCTTCAGTCCATTCCGAGTCCCGGATCGGCGCGGCCTCGAGGCGAATTCGGTGGACGCGGAGCACGCCGTACGCGAGCCTGGCTCCCACGAGAAGGCTTCCAGCGGCCCAGGCGGCGAACGCGATGAGCGGCCAGGGCACGGAGCGGCCGGGCGGATTGACGGGAGTGACGGGAGAGCCGGTCTCCTTCGCGCTCCCGACCGTTTCCCACCGCGCCTCCGAAGCGGGGTCCGATCGCTCAATATCCGGGGCGAGAGAGGAAACCGGGGTGACCCGAGAGGACTTGAAGAGGTCGGGAAGCACGCGGACTTCCCAGCGCGGCAGGGCCAGGGTCAGGAGGGGCAGGGCGAGGGCTGCGATCAATCCCGCCGTGCCCGCGAGATGCCTCGCCGCGGCGCCGGAACGCCGGAGAAGCCCGATTACCGCAGCTGTGAACGAGAAGAGGAGAGTCGCCTTCAGGGCGATGTCCAACGCGAAGCGGATTGCCGAAAGCATCGTCTCGTTCATCTCAGCGTCCCTCCGTTCTGGCCTGTTCGATGAGTTCCGACAAACGGTCGAGCGCCTCCGGCGACAATTCCGACCGCGAGAGGTCAAGCAGGGCCGCGACTGCCTTCTCGGTCGAGCCGTCGAAGAAGGTCTCGAGCACGTTCGCCAGGGCGGGCTTTCCTGCCCGGTCGCGCGTCAGCGTCGGCCGGTAGACATATCGGGTGCCGTCGGGGACATGGCGCAGGTGCCCCTTGTTCTCGAGCACGCGCAACATCGCCCGGACGGCCGAGTAACTCGGGGGATCGGGCATCGCGGCCAGGACTTCGGTGGCCGTCGCCTGTCCCTCCCGGTAAATGACGTCCATGATCTGCCGCTCGCGGCGAGAGAGGTTGGTCAGGGCCCTTCTGGCTTTCATGTTCGGGTCACCTCCGAGGAGCGGGATCTTAGTGCTAAAAATTTAGCAGGTGCTAAAAATTTAGCTTCGTCAAAGGTTTCGTACGCAGAAGGCCGCGGAAAGGTTTCTTAGCAGCGCGATAATACTTGCCGAGGTCCGTCAACTCATTGACAAAAAAGGAGATCGGCCCCTGGAGCGGGTAAGGGTTCTCGGAGGAGTGTTTTTCAAGGCGAAGGATCCCGGGGCCTTGACGGAGTGGTACCGAACGCACCTTGGCCTTCCGGTGGATGGCGACGGCCACGTCGCCTTCCAATGGCGCGAGGAGGCCGAGCCGCAGCGCCCCGCCAGGACGGTCTGGTCGGCGTTTCCAAGAGACACCCGGTACTTCGAGCCGAGCGTCGCTCCTTTCATGATCAATTACCGGGTGCGGGACCTCGATGAGCTCCTGGCCGCGCTTTGCCGCGAGGGAATCGAAGTGGATCCGAAAGTCGAAGAGGGAGAGTACGGCCGCTTCGCCTGGATCATGGATCCCGAGGGCAACCGCGTCGAGCTCTGGGAGCCTCCCGAGTGATCCGGAGATCAGGACGCCTAAGAGAGTAAGCTCCCGAGTCAGAGCGAAGGCCGTGTCCATCGGATCGCAGTTCGAGATGCTGGGAGAGGTCGCGCTGGCGATGGCGCTCGGCGCGTTGCTGGGGCTCGAGCGCGAGCTT
>DATIRW010000056.1:0-4228 GCA_035469365.1 Thermoanaerobaculia bacterium | reverse complement strand
GTCTTGCACGGAAAATTCACGGAATTCGATCGCCGCCCGCAACGGTTCCTCGGCAGAGACGCTGCGATTTCCGGCGCGTCACGAGGAGTTGAGAAATGAATAACCGCATGAGGCCGATCGGGTTGCTCGCCATCATCGCGGCGGCGGTCGTCGCGGGTGCCGTGCTGACCGGCCGGCTGGAGATGTCCTCCCGCCTCGCCGCCGGGAATCGCGAGGCGGTTCCTTCGGCAACGCCAGTAGCGACGCTGACGATCCCGTCGTTCGCCGACATCGCGCAGGGCGCTCTCCTCTCCGTCGTCTCGATCACTTCGACGGAGATCGTGAAAGGGGGAGGCGCATCGCCCTTCGGCGACGGCGATCCCTTCCGTTTCTTCTTCGGCCCGCCGCAGCCGCGTTCCCCCGAGGAACACAAGCAGGTGGCGGGCGGCTCCGGGTTCGTCATCTCCGGAGACGGCAAGATCCTGACCAACTATCACGTCGTGGCCGGCGCTCAGAAGATCCAGGTCCGGCTCTCCGACCAGGAGGTCGTGACGGCGCGCGTGCTCGGCAAGGATCCGGCGACGGACATCGCCCTGCTCAAGGTCAACGCGAAGGGGAAGCTCCGGCCAATCCCCCTGGGAGATTCTGAAAAGCTGCGCGTCGGCGACTGGGTCATGGCGATCGGCAACCCGATGAACTTCGAGAGCACGGTGACGGTCGGCGTCGTGTCCGCCAAGCAGCGCCGCGGGCTCTCCGACGACCCCAACTCCGCTTCCCTTCAGGACTTCATCCAGACGGACGCCGCGATCAACTTCGGGAACTCGGGCGGCCCCCTCATCAACGTCGCCGGCCAGGTCGTCGGAATCGCGACGATGGTCGTGCGTCCCGCGCAGAACATCGGGTTCGCGGTCCCGATCAACATGGCCAAGGCGATCCTTCCGCAGCTCGAAGAGCGGGGCAAGGTGACGCGCGGGCTCCTCGGCGTCACCGCGCGGAACGTGGACCAGGACGTCCAGCAGGCCTTCCACCTGCCCTCGCTCGAGGGAGCGTTCGTCGAATCGGTGAGTCCGGATCTTCCGGCCGCCCGGGCGGGGATCCAGCCGGGAGACACGATCGTCAGGGTGGACGAAACGCCGGTCAGGAGCACGCGCGACCTGATCGACTACGTCTCCTCGAAGGCGCCCGGTCAGAAAGTCCGCGTCACCCTCCTGCGCAACTCCCGCACGGTCACGGCGACCGTGACGCTCACGGAGCGTGAGAGCGAGGAGAAGGCTGACGCCCGGCCCGCCGCCGAGAGACGGGACAGCCGGGACAAACTGGGACTCGCGGTGAGCGAACTGACACCGGACCTGCGGCGGCAGCTCGGGATCGAGTCCGGCGTGTCCGGCGTGATCGTCGAGGACGTGCAGGAAGTGTCTCCCGCCGGCGACCAGGGACTGGCCCCCGGGGACGTCATCACGGAAATCAACGGGAAACCGGTCAGGTCCGTCGGCCAGTTCCGCGACGAAGTCGGGCGAGTGAAAAAGGGGGATTACCTGCGCCTCTACGTGCTTCGTTTTGTTCCCCAGCGGATCGGCCGCTTCGTCCTGATCCCCGTCGACTGGTAGCGGATAGCCAGGCCGGGGCGCCGGGAACGCGGCGAACCCAAGACTTTTGTCGGCGATCCCTGCCCCGGTCGCGGCGCGAGGAGTCTCCCAGAGGGGAGGAGCCTCGCGCCGCGGGAGCGCAGCGCTTGCGCAGGATCAGGCGAGCGATCGAGGCCGCACCCGGCCGAGTCGCCCGCCGGTGCGCCGGCAGGCGCAGATCCTGCGCAAGCGCAGAGCGACGGTTAGCCGGCCGCCAGGCCGGGAGGGCGGCGGCCCGAGGCTGTCAGCACGACGCCGGCGAGGATCAGGATGCCGCCGGCCAGGATCCGCGGGGAGAGCCTCTCGCCGAGGATGAGGCTGCCGAGGATCACGGCGATGAAGGTATCTACGAGTGGGATCGTGCCGATGACGGCGACCGGCACCTTCGGGATCAGCCAGAAGAGGCCGGCGAAGGTCAGCACGGTTCCGAAGACCGCGAGATAGAGGAGCGACAGGATCGCGGAGGAAGTCCAGCGAGCGGGGGCGCCGCGCTCCAGGACCGCGGTCGCGAGGAGGAGGACCATCGAGCCCACGAGCGTCTGGCCCCAGACGTTGACGACGGGCGGGACGCCGGAGAGCGATCTCTTGTTCAGAACGTTGGAATAGGCGGACACGATCGCGGCTCCGAGGACCAGAGAGCCGCCGGCGACGAGAGGGCCGTGCGGCGAGGAGCGCAGGCCCGCTATCGCGGGCGCCTCGATCACCGCGACGCCGCAGAGACCCAGCGCGGCGGCCGCCATGGCCCGCGGGGTCAGGGGCTCGTCGGGAAGCAGGTAGTGGGCGAAGAGCCCGACGCAGATGGGAAAGCTCGCGAAGAGGATCGCCGCGAGTCCCGAGGCGATCCACTGCGAGGCCGTGAAGAGGAAGGCATAGGAGAGTCCGATCTGCAGAAAGCCGGAGACCGCCACGAAGCGTAGCTCCTGCCGGGACAGCCTCTTCCGCGCGGCGAAGGCGACCGGAGCGATCAGCACGCAGGCCAGCGCCATGCGGAACGCGGCGAAGCGCAGCGGTGGCAGATCGCGCAGACCTATCTTGATGGCGAGCCAGGTCGAGCCCCAGACGGCGCAGAGGAAGAGGTAGAGAGCCAGCCGCCGTCCGGCGAGCATGGACATGACGCGCGCCTATCCCGTGGCGGCCGGCGCGGGGGCGGCGCGGGCGCGCGTCCGGACCGTCACGATCACGACGCCCGAGAGAATCAGCGCGCCTCCCGCCGCAGCCCTCGCCGTGATCCGCTCGTGGCCGAGCAGGCTTCCCCAGAGCAGAGCGAGAAGCGTGTTCAGAATCGGGAAGGTCCCGACGACGGCCACGGGAAGCCGGGGAATGAGCCACTGGCTACCGAGAAACGTGGCCGTGCCGACCAGAGCAAGATAGCCGAGCGCGAAGACCGCACCGGGGGTCCAGCGGGACGCGTCGTGCCTCTCGAAGGCGGCGGAGGCAAGAAGCAGAATCGGGGCGGCGACGATCGACTGGCCCCAGACGCTGACGGCGGCCGAGACCCGCGCGAGGCGTTTCTTCACGATGATGGCGGAAATGGCGGAGACGACGGCGCTGACCAGGACGAGCAGGCCCCCCAGGGCAAGCGACCGGGCAGGGAGAGATTCTGCCCGCGCCAGCGCGGGTAACTCGATCACGGCCACTCCCGCGATGCCGCAGAGTGTCGCGACGATCGTGCGCGCTGTCAGCGGCTCGCCGGGGAGCAGAAAGTGTCCCAGCACCGGGACCCAGATGGCGAAGGAGGCAAAGAGCAAGGCCGTCAGACCCGAGTCGATCCACTGCTCCGCGGTGAATACGCAGGCGTACGAGACGGCGATCTGGAGGAATCCGACGAGGGCGATGGTGCGGATTTCTTCCGCGCCGACGGACAGGCTCCCCCGGCGCAGGACGAACACCGCGAGCAGGAGGCTGGCCAGGACCATGCGCAAGCCGGCGAAGCGAAACGGAGGAAGGCCCTCCAGGCCGACCTTGATCAGGAGCCAGTTCCCGCTCCAGAGAATCGAGAGCAGCCAGAAAATGGCGAGGTCGCGGCCGCGGACGGGATGCATGCTGGCGCATGCTAGTCCAAGGTCCAAGATCCAAGGTCCAGAGCGGACGAATAGAATCTCGTTCATGGAATCGGTGACAATCGATAGGACGCTTCCGAAGGCAGAGGTGTATCGGGATCTCGCGGCCTCGCTCGGATCACTTCTGGCCGGCGAAAGCGACGCACTGGCCAATCTCGCAAACGCTTCGGCACTGCTGGCGCAGGCGCTCGCGCGGATCAACTGGTGCGGCTTCTATCTCCTGCGCGGCGAGGAGCTGGTGCTCGGGCCTTTCCAGGGGAAGCCCGCGTGCGTGCGGATTCCCGTGGGCAAGGGGGTCTGCGGGACGGCGGTGGCGCGCCGGGAGACTCTCGTCGTGCCCGACGTCAATGCCTTTCCGGGCCACATCGCCTGCGATGCGGCGTCTCGCTCGGAGATCGTCGTCCCGATCCTGCAGGACGGCCTCTCGCGCGGCGTCCTCGACGTGGACTCGCCGGAGATCGGCCGATTTGACGATGCGGACCGTGCGGGGCTGGAACGATTCGTCGGAGTGCTCGTTACGCTAGTGAACTGGAGAAGCCTCTAGCGGTGTTCCGTGTCATTCTG
>DATIRW010000055.1:0-2200 GCA_035469365.1 Thermoanaerobaculia bacterium | reverse complement strand
GTAGATTTATCGAAAACTGCGTTCAAGACTGCCAGATACATCCGCATCAGAAGGCGAGAATCGCCGTCAAGGCACAAGGTTGTCGTCTGATGGATTGGGAATCCAACGTGCCTCGCGAAGGGCCCTTCGGACTACGAGTTGCGAGTGCCTGTCCGTCTCGTGTCCGCCTTCTAGGGCGGCTCACGGGAGGAGGAGACCTACCAGGTACCCACGCCGTCTGACCCCCGAACCCCGCGAAAGCAGGAAAAACGACGGGATACCCGTCTCGGAGCCGAGCCTCGGTCTAGCTAGATTTTGGTCGTTTTGGAGAGAGCAGCACCAGCGCGAAGCCGGTGGCGTCCGCGAAGCGCGGGTTGGGCTCGCTACTCATATCGCTCTTGGAGCTGAAGCCGCTGATGTGCGTCATCAAAGTTGATCGCGATGTTGCCAAGGGAGATTGACCGCTTTGAGTTGGCGCCGGTGGCGATCGTGACGAAGAACTCGTTGCAGGCGACGCCCCCCTGCGCGGTGGAGTCCAGCGGATCGGGCTGGAGTCGTCGGACGGATTCCCCACGACCTGCGTCGGACGGCTGCCCGGAACATGATCCGGGGCGGCGTGGCGCAGTCGATCGCCAATCGAGTGACCGGGCACCGTTCCGACTCGATGTTTCAGCGGTACGACGTAGCTTCGATGGACGACAAGCTGGAGGCTCTCCGCAAGGCCCGCGTCTACGCGGCGGAGCTAGTGGCGATTAGCCAGAACCTTGCAACTTTTCCGATTCGCTCAGACACACAAACGAGCACACGTGACCAAAAACCCCCGAGTTTCCGAGCAGGAATGGTGGCGGTGCAGGGATTTGAACCCCGGACACAGCGGATATGAGCCGCTTGCTCTGACCAACTGAGCTACACCGCCGGAGCGGAACGCGTGATCTTAGGCGGCGCGGGAACCTCCGTCAAGAAGAAGCCGGGAGCAGATCCTTGGCGGAGCCTGTCCCGAGCATACCCCGGCCCGTCGAAGCAACGAGAGCAGATCCCCCGCTGCGCTCGGGATGACAACGAGGGGCGAGGGGCTGTGGGTGACACGAGAGAAAACGAAGGGCAATAGTGTCAGAACGGCGTACCATCACGTGATGGACGCCGTTCTAGCCGCTCTGGAGGAGGCCGCCGCAACCGGGCTGATGCCGCCAGGGGGCTCGCATCTGCTGGCCGTTTCGGGAGGAGCCGACTCCATGGCGCTTCTCCATGGGGCGGCGCAGAGTGTCCGCGAGACCGGGTGGAGGCTTTCCGTGGGGCACGTCCACCACGGCTGGCGCGGGCGCGAGGCCGATCGAGACCTCGCGTTCGTTCGCGAGCACGCGCGGCGGCTGGGGCTCCCCTTCTGCTTCCGGCGGCGGGACGCGCGGCAAGAAACCAGGGCTCTCGGGCTTTCCCCGGAGGCGGGTGCCCGTCACGCGCGCTACGCGGCGCTCAGAGAGATGGCCGGGGAGGCGGGAGCGGAGCGGATCGCGACCGCGCACCAGAGGGATGACCGGCTCGAGACATACCTGCTCGCGCGGGAGAGGCGGGCTGGTCTCGCGGGTCTCGCCGGCGTCAAGCGCGAGCGGGCGGACGGCGTTGTCAGGCCGATGCTGGGCGTGTCCCGCTCGAAGATCCTCGACTTCCTGGGAGCGCGGGCCATCGGCTATCGGCGCGACGCCTCCAATGGAGACCTGCGTCTCTCGCGAAACCGCGTCCGGCGCGAGATCGCCCGGCTCCTCGAGGAAGGAGCGGAAGACTCGTTCGCCGAAATGATGCGGGAGGTCGAGAGGCTGTCGCGCGAACGGGACGCGATCGGACGGCGGTTCGCGCGGGAGATCGAGCCTCGGATCTTCCGGGGGCCCGGCGCGGTCCTCGCCGACGCCTTCTCCCTGGAGGATTGCGAGCTGCCCCTCCTGCGTCGGGCCGTCGAGGAAGCGGCCCGACCCTTCGCCCTTCCGGGACGGCCGCCGCTGACGGGGCGCGAGCGCGAGCAGATCGTGGCCCGCCTCGTCGCAGGGTTGGATTTCCGATTCGAGGCCGGCCGCCGGATCCGGTTCGAGAGACGCGGGCCGATCCTCTCCGTCCACGTCCGGCCTCCGGGGAGAGCCGGAGAGCCCTCGCCGGGCAATAATCCCCCCAAGAGGTCGGTTATGCTGGTGCCGGGGCCCGCTGTCCCCCTGACCGCAGTCCCCAAGGAGTC
>DATIRW010000054.1:0-6073 GCA_035469365.1 Thermoanaerobaculia bacterium | reverse complement strand
GATCAGGATCCCGTTCTTCGACACGAGGCCGACGAGCGTGATCAGGCCGACCTGGCTGTAGATGTTCAATGTCGTCAGGCCGAGGAACGAGAAGAGCAGCGCGCCGGACAGGGCCAGCGGGACCGAGCCCGCCAGGATGATGAACGGGTCCCGGAAGCTCTCGAACTGGGCGGCGAGCACCAGGTAGATCAGGATTCCCGAGAGGAGGAACGTGCCGAGAAACTTGCCTCCTTCGACCCGGAGCTGGCGCGATTCGCCGGCGTAGTCCACGGTGAAGCCCTTTGGCAGAGAGCGAGAGGCCTCGTCCTCGAGGAACTTGAGCGCCCGGTCGAGCGAGACGCCCGGCGGGATGACGCCCTGGATGCGCACGGCGTTCAACTGCTGGAAGCGCTTCAACTCCCTCGGCTCGGTCGAGGTCTTGAGCGTCGCGAAGGTCGAGAGCGGCACCAGCTTGTTGCCGGCGCCGGTGACATAGATCTGCTCGAGCTGGTCCGGCGTCAGGCGCTCCGAGCGCTTGATCTGGGGGATGACCTTGTAGCTGCGCCCCTGGATGCTGAAGCGGTTGACGTAGTCGCCGCCGAGCATCGTCGAGAGGTCGCGCCCGGCCTGGCCGAGGTCCACGCCCTGGGAACGGACCTTGTCGCGGTCGAACACGACCTCGGCCTGCGGCTGATCGAACTTCAGGTCGGAGTCGGCGAACATGAAGAGGCCGCTCGCGAACGCCTTCCCGACGAGCTGGTTGGCGAACTCCGTCAGCCGCTGCGGCTCCGCCGTCGAGGCGATGACGAAGTCCACCGGATAGTCTCCGCCTCCCGGCAGCGCCGGCGGGATGAGCGAGATCACGCGCACGCCCGCGATCGTCGAGAGCCTTCCGGCCGCCTCGACCTGGAGCTGTTCCGTCGTCTTCTTGCGCTGGCTCCAGGGCTTGGTGACCATGCCGCCGAAGCCGCCGTTGGGGGCCGTGATCTGGAAGATGCTCTCGGCCTCGGGAAACGACCGGTAGACGTCGTGGACCTGCGAGGAGAAGAGCTTGGTCTGGTCGATGGTGGCGTTGGGCGCCGCCTGGATGAGCCCGAATACGACGCTCTGGTCCTCTTTCGGGGCGAGCTCCCGCTGCGAGAACATGTAGAAGGGGACGATCAGCAGAGCGACGATCACCCACAGGGCGAAGACGACCGGCCGGTAGTTGAGAGTCCCCGTCAGCAGGCGGGCGTACGTCTTCCGGACGACCTCGAAGTGCCGGTTGATCATCCCGGCGAAGCCGCGGTCGGAGCCTCCGGCGCGCAGGAGCTTCGAGCTCATCATCGGGGAGAGAGTGAGCGCCACGACCCCGGAGATGATCACCGCGCCGGCGAGCGTGAACGCGAACTCGCGGAAGAGAGCGCCGGTCAAGCCGCCCTGGATGCCAATCGGCGCGTACACCGCCGCGAGCGTGATCGTCATGGCGATGATCGGACCGGCGAGCTCCCGCGCGGCCTTGATCGCGGCGTCAAACGGCTGTTCCCCCAGGTGGAGATGCCGCTCCACGTTCTCGACGATGATGATCGCGTCGTCCACGACGAGGCCGACGGACAGCACGATGCCCAGAAGCGTCAGCAGGTTGATCGTGAACCCGGCCACCAGCATCAGGAAGACGGCGCCGACGAGGGAAACGGGAATCGCGACGATCGGGATGAGCACCGACCGGAAGGAGCCGAGGAAGAGGAAGATGACGAAGATGACGATCAGGAGCGTGACCGTCAGGGTCTTCAAGACCTCGCGGATCGCGTCCTGGATGTAGGCCGTCGAGTCGTACGGGATCCCGACCTTCATTCCGACGGGAAGCTGCGCCCGGATGTCGGGGATCGCGTCGCGCACGTTCTTGATCACGGAGAGGGTGTTGGCGGTCGGCAGGACCCAGACGCCCATGAACGTGGCGGCCTGCCCGTTGAAACGCACGTCCGACTCGTAGTTCTCGGCTCCGAGCACCACGTCGGCGATCTCGCCCAGCCGGACGATGACGCCCTTGTCCTCCTTGACCACGAGGTTGCGGAATTCCTCGGCGGTCTGGAGGTTGGTGTTGGCGATGAGGTTGACCGACACCATGGACCCGTTCGTCTTGCCCAGGGCGGAGAGGGAGTTGTTGTTCGCCAGCGCGCTGCGCACCTGCGACGGCGAGATCCCCAGGGCGGCCATCCTGTCGGGCTTCAACCAGACCCTCATCGCGAACGTCCGGCTGCCCAGGATGTCGGCCCTCTGCACGCCGGAGATCGCCGAGAGCTTCGGCTGGACGACGCGCGTCAGGTAATCCGTGATCTGGTTCTGGTCGAGGTTCTCGGAGGAGAACCCGATGTAGATCGCCGCGAACTGCGTGTCCGCGGTCTCCAGGTTGATGACCGGCGCCTCGGCCTCCGGGGGAAGGTCGTTGCGAACCTGCGCGACCTTCGATTGGACCTGCGTCAGGGCCGCGTTCGTGTCGTAGTTCAATTTCAGGTGCACGGTGATCGTGCTCAAGCCCTGCGCGCTCGAAGATTCCATGTAGTCGATGCCGTCGGCGCTCGCGATGACCCTTTCCAGCGGCGTGGTGATGAAGCCCCGCACGAGGTCGGCGTTGGCGCCGACGTACGCCGTCGTCACCTTCACGACCGCGATGTCCGTCCTCGGGAACTGCCGCACCGACAGGGACCGGATCGCCTGCAGCCCGGCGATCAGGATCACCAGGCTGACGACGACGCTCAGGACCGGACGCCGGACGAAAAGGTCGGTGAATTTCATGTTCGTTTCCCTCTTAGCTGTCTTCGGGTTTCGGAGCCGGGTTGTTGCCGGGTTGCGTCTTGTTGTTGACCTGCACGGCGGCGCCGTTGCGGAGCTTGAAGACGCCCGAGGTCACCACTTCCTCCCCGTTCCGGATGCCGGAAGTGACCGCAATCTGGTCTCCGCGCGCGGCGCCGAGCTTGACGATTTGCTGGCGCACGCCGCGGTAGGCCTTCCCGTCGGGGCTCTTCAGGTCCGCGACGATGAAGACGGAGTCACCGTACGGAGCGTAGTTGATCGCGGAGGCCGGAAGCGCGATGACCGTCTCGCTCGCGGGCAGGAGGACCTGCGTGTCCACGAACATGCCTGGCTTCAGCTTCCCCTCCGGGTTCGCGAGCGTGGCCTGGACCTGGACGTTACGCGTCGCCTCGTTTACGACCGAGTCGAGCGCGGTGATCCTGCCGGAGAACTCGACGGGCGCGGACCCTCCGGAGAGCCCGGCGGCGACGCGCACGGCGCCTCCCACTCTCGCGCGAGCGGCGTCCTGCTGGGGCACGGAAAAGTTCACGTAGATCGGGTCCAGGGACTGGAGCGGGACGATCGGGGCTCCCCCCGCCAGGTACTGGCCGAGGTTGACCTGGCGGATCCCCAGGATCCCGGTGAACGGCGCCCGGATGGTCTTCCTTTCGATTGTGGCGTGGATCTCGCCGACCTTGGCCCGGCCCTGCGTGTTCTCCGCCGCGGCCTTGTCGTAGTCCGCCTGGGAGATGACCCTCTTCTCGAGCAGGCCGCTCACCCTGTCGAAGTTGAGGCGGGAAAGCTTCTGCTGCGCCTCCGCGGCGGCCAGTTGCGCGCGCTCCTCCCGAGTGTCCAGCTGCACGAGGACGGCGCCTTCCCGGACCATCTTTCCGGAATCGAAGTGGATCTGGTCCACGATTCCGGGCAGGTCCGCGGCGACCGTCACGCCGTGCACGGCGGCCACCGTTCCGATCGCGGCGAGATTTGCCGGCCACTGCTCCTGCCGGGCGACGATCGTGGTCACGGCCTCGGGAGGAGGCTGGAAGGAGGAGTAATGCGCGATCGCTTTCTTCACCTGGCCATACTTCACCGCGCCGATGGCCGTGAGGAAGACGGCCACGGCCAACACCATCAGGGTCATCCGTTTCTTCATGAGAGCCAGACCTCCAATCTCAATGCGTGAGTGCGCCGCCGGGGGCGTTCCTGCCCTCCGGTGCTTCGATCTGGATGTGCCGCTGTTCGAGCAGGACGCCGGTGGCGCGGGCGAGCGCCGTCTCCGCCTTGCGGTAGTCGGTCAGGGCATCGGTCTCGGTGACCCGGGCGAGGGTCAGGTCGTTCTGGCGCGTCAGGACGAGGAAGTTGGTGGACATCCCGGCCTTGAAGCGCTCCTGTTCCGCCGCGAGCTGCGTCTCGGCCGCCTCGCGCGAAGCCCGGGCCGCTTCGATCCGCTGCCTGGCCGTTTCGACGGAGAAGACCGCGTTGCGGACGTCGGCGCCCACCGACTGCTCGGCGGCCGTGATCCCGACGTTTGCCTGCGAGAGCCGCGACTTCGCGATCGCGAGGTTCGCCTTCGCCGTGCGGTTTCCAATCGGGAGCGAGAAGGAAAGGCCGACCGACGCGTCCGGAAAGCGGTTCTCGCCGATCGTGCCGTAGGAGCGCCCCGTTCCGCCCGACACCGGCGGCGGAACGACGACCGGCTCTCCATTGAAGTCCATCGCGTTCGGATTCGTTCCTCCTGCGAGCCCGCGGCGCTGGTAGGAGGCGACGAGGTCGAGCTTCGGAAGAACGTCGCTCCGGCGCCCCTCCAGGTGCGCTTCGGCGCGCTCGCGCACGGCGCGCGCCTCGGCGATCTCCCCGCGTTTCGCCATCCCCGTCGCGAGGGCTTCGGGCAGGCTCGGATGCTGGAGCTCGGTCTCGGGGGCGTCCGCCGGCACGATGTCCGAGGCCCAGTCCGGATCGCTCGGGTCTCCGAGGACGAGAATCTTCAGGGTGTTCTGGGCTTCCTCCACGCGCTGGCGCGCGAGCGCGAGATTGCCCCGGCGCCGTTCGAGCTCGGCGGTGGGCTCGGCGACGTCGGTCCTCGCCAGCGCGCCCGACTCGACACGCACCTTCGTGTCGGAAAGCTGCCGGCCGGCCAGCTCGATCGAGCTCTCGATCGAGACGACGTCGCGCCGCACCGCGACGAGGTTCCAGTACGCTGTGTCCACGCGCGCCATCGTGTCGGAAACGGTCTGCTCGAGGCGCGCCTTCGACGCTCCGCGGTCCGCCGACGCCACCCGGATCCCCTCGCGCGCCGGGTCCATCTGCAGGTCCTTGAGCAGCGGCTGGCGAAGCGCCACGCCAACGCCCGTGTCGTACGCGGGAGAGAGAATCGTGAAGACGTTGTTGGTCGTCGCGCGCCCCCAGTTGGTGAAGAGCGATACCGATCCGCCGGTCGGCAGGAGGCCCGAGAGGCCTGTCGCGGCCTCGACTCCCTCGTTCTCGGGGGCCAGCGATCCCGTCGGCGCTCCCGAAAAGATCGAGTTGATCGGATCGGTGTTCTTTCTCCAGTTGAAGTCGGCGTTCCAGAGGATGTCGTAGGCGCCTTCGGCGCCCTTGACCGCCGCAACGGCCTGATCGAGGTTCTGGCGCTCGACCGCGAGCGTCGTGTTGCGCTCGAGCGAGCGCCGCGTCGCCTCCTGGAGCGTTAGCCTCAAGGGAGCGGGATCCGCGGCCGAAAGCGCCGCGGCGGCCAGCCAGAATGCGAGAACTGCGACGGATCTCGTGACCGGTCTCATGAAAAGCTCCACTTGCCGTTTCCCGTGCCCGAGGCTCCGCGGCCCGCGCCCCTGGATCCCGAGGCGCGCGAGCGCGAAATGCGCGGGTCGAGGGTCTGGGCGATGAAGGCGAAGCGCCGCAGCCGCAGATTGGACAGGGCGCTCTGCTCGATCGGCGTCAGCTCCAGGCCGTGGGCGGCCGCCATCTCGAAGCTGGAGGGCTGAACGGGAAAGAAGGACCTCCGGAAATCCTCGTCCGTCAGGATCTTTCCCAGGAGCATTTCGACGCATCTCTGTGACATCCGTGTGACTCTCCTCACTCTCTAGAGTCGAATGAAGGGCTCCTAAATCGACACCGCATCGAACTACACGCTCCGTGCCAGACAGGATTCACGGGAGGACGCGCGCGAGAAACCCTTCGTAATCAGTCATCTGGGTGAAGGAGATCCAGGGCTCGCCAGCCTCCCGCAGGAGAAACTGACCGACGATTTTTCGGCAAAGTGTCGAGAAATCGGCAATCAGCCTCGGCCCTGCAGACTCCGCTTCCGCGCCTCTTCGATTGTCCG
>DATIRW010000053.1:0-16277 GCA_035469365.1 Thermoanaerobaculia bacterium | reverse complement strand
GAAATACATCGGGAAGGACGCCTCCGTGATCCTGCGCGAGCTCAACATCACGGCGGGGCCCGAGATCCGGACCGTCCTCATCGAAGTGGGAAACGAGCACCCTCTCATCTGGACCGAGCAGATGATGCCGGTCCTGCCGCTTACGCGCGTGAAGAACGTGGACGAGGCCATCGCTCTCGCGGTCGCGGCCGAGGCGGGGAACTTCCACACCGCCACCATGCACTCGCACGACATCGCGGCCCTCTCGACGATGGCGCGCCGGTGCAACTGCTCGATCTTCGTGAAGAACGGGCCCAACCTGGCCGGCCTCGGTTTCGGGGGCGAGGGGTACACCTCGTTTACCATCTCCTCCCCGACGGGCGAGGGGATGACGAGTCCGCGCTCCTTCTCCCGCTGGCGCCGCTGCACGCTGGTAGACATGTTCCGGATCGTGTGACGCGCCGGTGAACGAGCGGACCTCCCCTCCCGGCCCCGCGCTCGCGATGCTCCTGCTCGGGGACATCCCGCCGGGCCTCTTCGTCCTCGACGCGCTGGCGAAGGAGGCGGACGTCGAAGTTCTCCAGACGGGCACGATTCACTGCGGCCGCTACCTGATCCTCTTCGGCGGCGAGGTCGGACCCGTGGAGCGGGCGTGGCGCCGGGCCCTCGACACTGCGGGCCCGCAGGTCGTGGACGAGGTGCTCCTCCCCCACGCCGAGGCTCGCCTCCTTCCGGCCATCCGGGCGGGAGCGATCCGCTGGCCCGCCCCCGGCGACACGCTCGGCGTCCTTCAGGCTGCCACGCCTCCGGCCCTGGTCCGCGCCGCGGACGCCGCGCTCAAGGGCACGCTCGTGGACCTCGTGGAGCTGCGAGTCGGGGACGGCATCGGCGGGAAGGCCATCGCAAGCCTCTGGGGCGAGACGCACGACATGGTAGCGGCGGTGGACCTGGCGCGAGCCTCCTTCGAGAAGGCCGGCGCGCAGGGCGCCTCGACCGCGGTGATCCCGCGGGCCGACCCGGCCATCCGAGAGGCTCTCGGCTCCGCGAGCCGTTTCTTCAGGGAGTTCCGGGGATGAAGCTGGGGAGGGTCATCGGCACGCTCGTGGCGACGGTGAAGGCCGATGGAATGGAGGGGTTGAAGCTCCTGATCGTCCGGCCGCTCACCGCCGCCCTCCAGGACGACGGCGACCCGTTCGTCGCCACCGATGCCTCGGCGCAGGCCTCCTCGGGCGACCTCGTGACTTGGGAAGCGGCCCGCGAGGCCGCGCTCCTGCACGAGCCGTGGTTCATCCCGGTGGACCACGCCGTGGTGGGCATCGTGGACCAGCACCACCTGGAGCCGGAAGAGCAAAGGTGATGCGGTGATCCTCGGTCGCGTCCTCGGCACGGTCGTCAGCACCGTCCAGCACCCCTTCTATGCCGGAAGGAAACAGCTCCTCGTCGGGGCCGTCCAGCCGGACGGAACCCTCGACGGTACGCGGTACATCCTCGCACTCGACATGGTCGGTGCCGGCGTAGGCCAGACCGTCCTCGTGGAAGACGAGGGCAACTCCGCCCGCCAGATCCTCGAAGACCCGAAAGCGCCGGTGAGGTCCCTCATCGTCGCGATCGTGGACGAAGTGGACGCACCGGCCGGGTAATCGGAGGAGCCTTGTCGCGTCAAACGCTCCTGGCCGTCTCGACGATGAGGCATGGACCGCAGAGTCGGGCGGCCCAAGGGCCGCCCCTACAGCACGAAGAAATGGGTGCGCGACCACGTCGTGGCGGCGGTCAGCGCCGCGCGAGGGCTTCGAGATCGGGGCCGTCGAGGGTGAACTTGACCCATTCCTTCGGCTGCTTCGCGCCGAAACGCTCGTAGAAGCGGATCGCGCTTTCGTTCCAGTCCATGACGACCCATTCCAGGCGCAGGGCGCCGCGCGCGAGGGCTTCCCTCGCGAGGGCCGCCATCAGCGCCTCACCGATGCCGCGGCCCCGTGCCTCTTCGGAGATGATCAGATCCTCGAGGTACAGGAAGGGCCGGGCGCGGAAGGTGCCGAGCCCCTCGTAGAAGAGGGCGACGCCTTCGACCCTGCCGTCGAGCTCCGCGACGAAGGCCTCGAGCTTCTTCGACTCGAAGATCCAGGAGAGAAGCCGTTCGGCTTCGACGTCGTCGGGCGGAGGAAGCTTCTCGAATCGCGCCAGCTCCCTGTCGAGCTCGACGATGCGAGGGCCATCCTCACGCCGCGCGCTTCGAATGGCCGGCTGTCGAGTCTTCAACTCCCGCCTCCCGCCCGGAATCCCGCCTACTTCTTGACGGCGGCAACCTTCGCGAAATCGACGGACTTGATCAGCTGGACCGCTTCCTCCGCCGAGACGTTGGCGCCCTGCCCCAGCACAAGCCGCGACGGCAGGACGATCACGGTGACGAGGGTCGTCGGCCGGCCCGTCGAGCGGTCCGTTACGACGAAGGTCTTGTGCGCCGAAATCTCCGTCTCGCGCGTCTCGACGCCGCCCGCCTTCTTCGCCTCCGCAAAGGCGCCGCGAAGAGACGCGGCCAGGTCCTTGCCACCTCCGTAGTCCTGAACCGCGATGCGAAACTGCTTCGTCGAGCTCTGACTCTCGATGCGCTGGAAGAAGCGGGAGACCTCGACGTACGGACCCATCTCGTTCTCGGCGTCCTCAGGCAGTCTCTCGGTCGGCGCGGCCGCGTAGCCCGGCAGGGTGACCGGCAATCCCTCGCGCAGGGTCAGTGGCCAGGACGGCTTGTCGGGCGAGGCGGAGAGAAGGAGAGCGCACGAGAACGACAAGAGCGCGGAGGCCGGGAGCCTCGCCAATCGAACCATCGAAAGAGGATAACCCGGATCGGCACGATTCTTGAAGTCTCCAGATATCGGCGGTCCAATCTCGGTCCCGCCGGAGGGGAGAACCATGAAACGCTGGGGAGTCACAATTACCGTTCTCGCATTTCTCGCCACGGGAATCGCGCTCGGACAGGCGCAGTCGTCGGAAAGCGTCAAGAAGGAGAAGACGTCCGAGGGCACCATCAAGACCAAGTCGAAGACCGTGACGGGGATCGTCAAGGAATACGAAGCAGGAAAAGAGATCAAGATCACCGGGGCGGCCGACAAGAATTACTCGTTCGACCTCGATGAAAACGCCCGGGTCGAGGGAACCATCGCGGTCGGGCAGACGGCGAAGGTCGAATACACCAAGGACAACGAGGGCAAGGAGCACGTGACCGTGCTCTCCGAGGCGAATGCGGCCGCGCACCCGTCCCGCACGACGGCGGAAAGCGCCGAGGCGCGCGCCTCACATGGCGGCGGCACGATGCACGTCGAGTCCACGACGAAGCAGAAGGGACCGGGACCGAACACGAAGCTGAAGACCGAGACAGTCATCGGCACCGTGAAGGAATACGAAGCAGGGAAGAAGATCACGGTGACCGGACCGAAAGACAAGGACTACACCTTCACGATCGATGAGAACGTCGCCATGAAGGGAGCGGTCAACGTCGGGGGACGCGTCAAGGTCAGCTACACGAAGTCCGACGGCGGCGACAAGGTCACGACCGTCGTCGCTTACCCGTCCGCCTCGAGCAAGAAGAAGACGAAAAAGACCACCGCCTAACTCTTTCTGGCGGCGGCGCGATCCCCCGCATGGTGCGGGGGATCGTTTTTGAGCGCGGTGCCGTCGCCGTTGCGACAGAAACCCCGCGCGGCAAAGGAGGAACCGATGAAATGGCGCAATCTTTCCCTGGCGTTGGCGATGGGCGCCGCCGCCACTCTCCTGGGCGCCCAGGAGGTGACCACGAAACAGACGACGATCCAGAATTCCGACAACCCGCGGATCGTCACGATCACCGGCGATGTCGTCCGGTACGAGCCGGGCCAGACCATCGTTCTCCGGCAGCCGGACAAGCGTGTCGTAACCTACACGCTCAGCCCCGGCGCCACCCTTCCGGAAGACATCCGGATCGGGCGCACGGTGACCGTCTCCACGGAACCGTCGAGCGACGGATCGGGCCCGGCGATGGTCACGAAGGTGACAACCACGAGCATGACACCGGAAGGCCAGACCAAGACGACCACCGAGAGGACCGAAATGAGCCCGTCGGGCGACACGTCGAAGACGACGACCACCACGATCAGCGGAACGGTCTCAGCGTTCGAGCCGGGGCAGTTCATCACGATCGAGCGCCCCGACCATCAGACCGTCCGTTACACGATCAACCAGGAATCGCAGCTTCCTCAGGACCTGACGATCGGCAAGACGGTCACGATCCGCACGACCACGGCCAATGGCGCGCAGGTCGCCAGGCAGGTGACCATCACGAAGACCAGGACGACGACGCGATAAGGCGCGCCCGTGACAGGGCTCAACAAAAAAGGCGGTCCCGCGGGACCGCCTTTTTCTTCGGAGAGAGTTCCGACTACTTCTTCGGCCCCAGGATGGCGTCCTTCGCCTTCTTCGAGACGCGGAACTTCACCACGCGCTTGGCGGGGATCTTGATCTCCTCGCCCGTCGCCGGGTTGCGGCCCATCCGCGCCTTCCGATTCACGAGGACCAGCTTGCCGACCCCGGGGATCGTGAAGCTGTTCTTCGCTTCCTTGTAGGAGAGGGCCGTCAGGTCGTCGAGAAACTGCGTCGCCACGCGCTTGGTCTGCCCGGTGGACTTGGCCAGGTGATCCGCGATCTGAGACTTCGAAAGCGCCTTCCCGGAATCTTTTGCCATATGCGTTACCCCTTCTTCTTTTGGAATCGCCGTTTCCGGCGTCATTCAAACTGGGTCGCTATTCTATCCACCGCGCGGAGCGTCAAGCAAAAAAAATGCGATCCGGCAAAGTTTTTTTCGCATCGCAGGACGGCGTCGCTGCGGGCACGCGGCGCCGCCCTGCGCCCCTTCGCGAGGATAAGATCTCTTCGCGATCGAGGAGGCAGAGTCGAGATGCGGGCGCCATCGCTGCGGGGCCGGGTTGCACCCGCGACCCCGGGCTCGTGGGCCCCGCCGGAGCCGCCGGCGCAGAGAAGAGGCCTAAACCGCTATCGGAACATCCGTTTAGCGGCACTCATTGCGCTCGCCGCGCTCTCAGCGGCGGCGTGCGGCGAGCGGTCGGACCTCCGGATCGCCCGGCGAATCCTCGAGAACCACCGCCGCCGCGCCGGCGTGAAGCCGCTCCCCGGCGCGCAGGTCGTAAGGCTCAGGCTCTCGGCCCCGCCTGGAAGAGAAGCGGCCGAAGGAACCGAACGGATCGAATGGGACGGAGCGACCTACCGGGAGACGGTCTTCTCGGGAGGCTGCACCACTGTCCGTGGCATCCAGGCGGGCAAGGCCTACCTGACGGATGAAGACGGAGTGACGCGGGTCACCTCCGAGCCGACGCTTTCCGAGCTCCTGACACGCTCCTACTTCTGGCGGCGGGCTTACCTGTTCGACGACCTGGAGAACGCCAGGATCGCGCTCGGTCCGGCCGACGCGCAGACCGTCTCCATCCGGCTGACCCCGCGGGGCGGTCACCCTCTCCTTCTGATCTTGTCCAACCGGGGAGAGCTAGTCGGCGCGCGCTCGCCGCGATTTCAACTCACGTTCGCCAGTCCGCGGCGAATGACCGACACCTCGCGCCCGGGCGCGCCCGTGGAGGCGGAGATTTCCTCGATCACCCTCCCCTCGGATCAGATGACGGACACGCAAGCCGGAGGATGGTCCGCCCGCTGGCCGGGCGCCTCCTCGGAAGCCGTCTTCTTCAGGATCGGCAGCGGCGTGGGCCTGGACGCGCGCCTCGGCGGAGCGCCGGTTCGAATCGCCTTCGACGCCGGCGCCGACGGACCCATCCGCGTTCGCGCCGGCCTGGCGCAGAGACTCGGGCTCTCACCGCGCCCCGACGTGCTCGGGCGGAGGCTGGCGCGTGCCGGGCCGCTCGAGGTCGGAGCGCTTTCTTTCCCGGCGCTCTGGGTGCAGGTTTCCGATGAGATTCCGGAGGGCGCCGACGCGGAAGCAGGTGGCGTCTTCTTCCGGGAGGCCGTCGTCGAGATCGACCCGGCGAACGCGCACGTCCGGTTTCACGATCCCGCGCGCTGGACGGCGCCGGCCGGCTATTTCCGCGGGCTCCTCGACGATGACGGAGATCGGCCGGTGGCGATCGTGCGCCAGGGCTCGGACACGCTGCGGCTGCGTGCCGGCACCGGCGCCGCGCCGGGACTGCTCCTGGCTCCCGACTCCGCGCGCCGGATGGGGTTCTCCGCTCCCGGCTCTGTGGCCGGGGAGCTGCGCTGGGGCTCGGCTCCTATTCCTCCGGCGCCCGTCGCCGTCCTGCCGGCGGCCTTCGATTCCGAATGGGGCGACGACGGCAGCCTGGGTTTCGACGCCCTGCTCCGCTTTCACATCTTCTGGGACATGCCGCACCGGTGGGCGTACCTGCGGCCGCTTGACGCGGCCGCAGGTGTCAGGTGACGGGTGTCAGATGTTAACCAGCTACCGTCTCTTTGCGACCTGGATCGTCGTGTCGCAGCCGGCGCAAAGGACTTCCGGCCGCAACGCCAGGACTCCGGCCTCCAGACAAAGCACGGCGGCGCAGAAAGGACACTCCACCTCGACGGTTTCGGACCTTGGGGAGTGGGTCTTGTCCGGCGCCCCGCGGCGAGCCATTCCGGCCCGGGAAGAAGGATGAAAGCGCACGACATTCTCTTCGCTCACCGCTGTTCCTCCTCTTGTAACGAGGACAAAGGATGCGGATCGGAGGGTGAAGGCGGAGCCAGTGACAGGCGGGGGCTCGACCGGCGCCCCCGCTGGAACGCCAGCCCCGCACCGCCCACGATGAACAGGAGCGCTCCGGTCAGGAGCAGGCTCGCGGCCGCCGCGCGCACGGGTCTCGGGCCATCGGCGATTCCGGGGCGGTCGGAGACGACGCCTCCCAGGAAGATGCAGATCACCGCCAGGAGCAGGAGACTCCTGGGGCGTCCTTGCGGAGCGGAGGGTTGCGACCAGACGAGTCTCATCGGGACGACTCTCGGGACGGTCGGACCCGGCAACCGGAAGGCCGGGCCAGTCTGGCGTTCGGAGTCAAGTCGCGCACAACGACCTCCGAAGCGTTCCGCGGAGCGCGAAACCTCGCGTCCGCTAGCCTGTCAACGCGAGAATTGTATTCGACCCGGCCGGCAGAGGCAACGAGAATTGATGATCGACGATTGAAGATTGACGATTGGCCGGGGGCTCGCCGGTCGTTTCAATCGAAGAATCGAACAATCGACAATCGGCAGTCAGTTGATATCCTCGAAGCATGACTCCTGCGACGAAGCTCGCGGCTGCTCTGCTCCTGCTGCCGGCGCTCGCAGGGGGAATCGGCGGACCGCAAGGTCCCCCGCCGGCTTCCAGCCCACGCGGATTCCAGGGCGACAACGCCGATGCGGAACAGAGATGGGAACAACGCTACCGCTCGCTGCCGCAGGCCTCCATCATCCGCGAGTCGAACCGGATCCTCTCGGCCGAGCCCCATCACGTCGGCTCGCCCGCGGGCGAGAGGAACGCCCGGTGGATCCTCTCGAAGTTCCGGGAGTTCGGGCTCGACGCCTCGATCGAGACCTTCTATCCCCTCTTCTCTACTCCGAAGGAGCGCGTCCTCGAGATGGTCGAGCCGGCCTTCTTTCGCGCGACGCTCACGGAGACGCCGGTAGCGGGCGACCCCACCTCCTCCCAGACAGCGGCGCAGCTGCCCACTTACAACGTCTACTCGATCGACGGCGACGTGACGGCTCCGCTCGTCTACGTCAACTACGGAGTCCCCGCCGACTACGAGAGGCTCGCCCGGCTCGGAGTGGACGCGCGCGGCAAGATCGTCATTGCGCGATACGGAGCGAGCTGGCGGGGTATCAAGCCGAAGGTGGCGGCCGAGCACGGGGCGGTCGGCTGCCTGATCTACTCCGACCCCCGCGACGACGGCTACTTCGAAGGGGATGTCTACCCGGCGGGGCCGTACCGGCCGCCGCAGGGCGTGCAGCGCGGAAGCGTCTCGGATGGGCCGCTCTATGCGGGAGATCCGCTGACCCCGGGCATCGGCGCGACGGACCCGAACGCGCGCTTCGACCTGAAAGACGCGAAGACCCTGACGAAGATTCCGGTCCTGCCGATCTCCTATGGCGACGCGCTGCCGCTTCTCGCGGCGCTCGCGGGACCCGTCGCGCCGCGGGAATGGCGCGGCGCCTTGCCCATCACCTACCATGTCGGCCCCGGTCCGGCCGCGGCCCATCTCAAGGTCTCCTTCGACTGGAAAATCACTCCGGTGCGCGACGTCATCGCGCGGATCCCGGGATCGGTGTCCCCGGACGAATGGGTGATCCGGGGCAATCACCACGATTCCTGGGTCAACGGATCGAGCGACCCGGTCAGCGGCCTGTCCGCGCTGCTCGAAGAGGCGCGCGCCCTAGGGATTCTGGTCAAGGAAGGGTGGAGACCGCGCCGGACGATCCTGCTCTGCGCCTGGGACGGGGAAGAACCGGGGCTGCTGGGCTCGACCGAGTGGGCCGAGACGCACGCCGCGGAGCTCCGGAACAAGGCGGTCGCCTACATCAACAGCGACTCGTGCGGACGGGGCTTCTTCAACGCCAGCGGTTCGCATTCACTCGAGGCGCTCGTCAACGACGCCGCCTCGCAGGTCGAAGACCCGGAGAAGAAGATCCCAATCCTCCGCCGGCTGCGGCTCCGGCGGATCGAGGACGCCCGCAACGCCGAGGACCGGCGCGATGTCCGCGAGCGGGCGAATCTGCGCATCGGCGCGCTGGGATCGGGTTCGGACTACACGACGTTTGTCGATCACCTGGGGATCGCCTCTTTGAACCTCGGCTTCGGCGGCGAGAGCGGTGGCGGCGTCTATCACTCGATCTACGACGATTTCGCCTGGTACACGCGTTTCTCCGATACGGACTTCTCCTACGGACGCGCTCTCGCCCAGACGGCCGGGACGATCCTGATGCGGCTGGCAGACGCGGATGTTCTCCCGTTCGACTTCACCGGGTCCTCCGAGGCCGTCGCCCGTTACATCAAGGAGATCCGGGAGCTGGCGAAGGATCGGAAGGAATCCGTCGAGGAGCAGAACCGCCGGATCGACGAGGGAGTCCCCGAGGCCGTCGCCGACCCGAGGCAGCCCTTCGCGCCACCCGGAAAGGAGCCGCCGGTTCCCGACTTCGACTTATCGCCGCTCGAAAAGGCGTCTGCGTCTCTTGCGGCGGCCGCGAAGGAATACGAGTCGGCGTTCGCCTCGGTCCGCGCGTCCGACACCGCGCGGATGACCCGGGTCAACGCGCTCCTGCGCGCGGCCGAGCGGTCGCTGACACGGGAGGAAGGACTTCCCCGGCGCCCCTGGTTCAAGCACTTCGTCTATGCGCCCGGCTTCTACACCGGCTACGAGGTCAAGACGCTCCCCGCCGTGCGCGAGGCCATCGAGGAGAAGCAGTACGCCGAGGTCGAGGGGAGCGTCCGGAAGACGGCCGATGCCATCGAATCGCTTGCGGCGAGGGTCCGCGAGACGGCGGCCGTGTTCCGCGCCCCTTGATGACCTGTCATTCTGAAGAGCGGAGCGACGAAGAATCTGCTCTCTGATACTGAAGGGCAGATCCTTCGCTTCGCTCAGGATGACATCGGATCAGGTTCCCCTCATCGCGGCGTAGAAGTCGTTCGACTCGAACTTTCCGCGGGCGACGGCGACGCTGCCGTCGCAGCGGGCCGTGACCTCGCCGCGCTCGTCGAAGACCTCGGCGGCCGCGAAGGTCAGGTTCGTGCCCGCGCGCAGGAGCCGGGCCTCGACGACGACGCGGTTGCCGCGCGTGGGACGGAGGAATGTCATCGCCAGAGTGACGGTGGCCGAGCGCGAGTCGGGGCGCGTCAGCCAGCCGACAGTCCCGATCGCCAGATCGAAGAGTCCCGCCAGGACGGGGCCGTTCACCGCGTCGGTTCCCATGCCGCCGCGGTGGTAGGGCTTGACGGGATCGATGACCGCCCGCACACGGTCAACGCGGTCGAATTCGAGCCGCGCGCCGAGGTGCCGCATCGGCGGCGAAGAGTTCCACACGTCCGCGAGCGCCTGGAGCGATTCGAGCGTCGCGTAGGCCTCGGAAAAAGGCTTTTGTCCTTCGCTCACGCGAGCGAGCCTACCAAAGCGGGCGCGAAGGCTACTTCGTCAGGGTGCCCTTGAATGTGTAGACGGTGTCGGTCTGGCCCCTCTTCGTCCAGACCGCCGTGCCCTCGACCGAGTCCCCCTTGACCGTCCCCTTCCACTTCATCGTCCCTTCCGTGGGACTCGTGGCCTCCGCCTCGAAGCGTATGGACACGTCGCTCACGGCGGCCGTATATGCCGCCTCGGTGAAACCGTAGGCGTCGCACATCGTCGAGCGGAACTTCCCGTCCTTGAAGACGAACGTGTCCTTGTCCTCCTTCGTCTTCCCCCTGGCTGTCATCGTGCCGACAAAGCTCTTGCCGTCGAGAGGTCCGCCCGCCGCGGCCGCGTTCGGGACCACAGAACAGAGCAAGAGCGCCACCGACAGAGACAGCCCGACGGGTTTCACAGGGTTCCGCATCTCACACCTCCTTCTTGACGCCTGGAGAGTATTCCCTGCCTTACTCGAGGCCGAAAGGGACAGGCCGGCGACTCACAATCCGCAATTCATTTCAGCCCATCCACCAGGTACAGATTCGATAGGACGCGCGCATAGGTATAGGCCCAGGAACGGCCGTCCGGCGTTACGCAGACGGGGTGGATTCGGACAACGCCCGCCAGATCCTCGGGTCTCAGCTCCTTCCAGGGCTCCGTCGTTCCCGATTCGATATCGAGCCGAATGACCCGTCCCGGCACGTCGCCGATTCGGTAGAAGAAGAGGTGTCCGCCGTCCTGCGTCCATTCGATGAGCGTCAGTCCACGGAATTCTCCGGGGATTTTCCTGGCCCCTGCGCCGTCCACGGCCATCAGCCAGATCCTGCCCGCCGAATCGACGGCAGCGATGCGACGGCCGTCCCGGGAGACGGCCTGGTCTTTGATGTTTCCTTCGAACCCGGCGGGCAGGGGGACCGGCCGTGCCGCTGCCGCGGCGATGTCGTAGACCGCCAGGCCTGCCTTGGAGTTCGGTTGGCGAAGCGTCAACAGAAGACTTCGTCCGTCAGGTAACCAGGAAGCGCTGCTCGCGGGCGGCTCGATCTTTCGAACCTCACCGGCGCCGGTCGGTAGGAGAACGAGCGCCGCCTGTTCGGCGACGGGACGCGTGACGACCCACTTGCCATCGGGTGAGAGCTTGCTCCCCTCGAAGGCAAAGCCTTCTCCCAGGCGCAGCGCGGACGAGCCGCCGGTCTTGCGGAGGAAGAGCGAGTCACCACGGTCCGAGAAGAGCACGGCGGCGCCATCCGGTGACAGGTCGTTGAGAAAGCAGTGATCGAACCATCCGAGCTCGCGTTCGGAGGCAACGCTTGTCCCGCCGGCTCGCAGGCCGGTCTGCCAGTCCCAGCGCGCGACCAGCGCCCGCCTGTCGCGTCCGATGTCGAGCAGCCGCAGGTCTCCCGGAACGCGGGTCACCTCTCGCTGCCGGCCGGAGAGCGTGACGGCCTGGAGGCGGCTGGGGCTGTCAAACCTTTCCCTGGCCGTGAACCAGACCTCGCGCCCATCGGCGGACCAGGCCAGGCCGCCGGATGGGAGGCTCCATCCCCTCGAAAGCACGCGGCGCTGGCCATCGGCGGTTCGGATTGCCACAACGAAAGCCTCCGGGACAACGTATTCGAAGAACGCGATCCACTCGCCGTCGGGTGAGACGCCGAGGCTGCCGAGGACTCCCTCTGTCTCGTAGAGAACCTTTCCGATTGGATATTCGAGCCGGCCCTTCCCTTTGGCGCCGCGCGCCACGGCGAGCCGGCCTCCGTCGGGCGACCAGTCCGCGCCGTGAACGTCTTCGAGCAGGTCGCGCGCGCTGCTGCTGCCGTCCAGCGCCACGCGTGCGAGCGTGCCGGGCTGAAGGTAGAAGAAGACGAACCGAGGATCGCGCAGGAAGGCCAGCTCCCCTGTTCTGGAGACCCCGAGAATCTTGCCGGGTGGCAGATCAAGCGCCCGGGTCTCGGCCGTCCCGGCCCGCGTGGCGTAGAGACGGACCGGTTCCCCTTCCCAGGCGGCGCTGTATACGGCCGTCTGCCCGTCGGGAGCGAAACGGCCCGACCAGATCATGCCGCGGCGGAAGGAGATCTGCGTCCAGGAAGGCAGCGCCGCTCCGGCACCGGGCCTGACCAGAGGCGCGAGCAGGATCCCCGCGGCGAGGGCGGCCGCGGCCGCAACCCCGGCGAAGAGAGCGGTTCGCGCGCCGGAAGAGGAGCGCCCGACTCTCGCGACCTCGGTGTCGGTCGGGACAGCAGCCTCCGAGATCCGGTCGCGCAGCGTGGTCAGATCCCGCGCGAGATCGCGCGTCGAGACATATCGCTCGGACGGGTCCTTGGCGAGGCAGCGCTCGACGATCCAGCGCGCCGCCGTCGGCATCTTCGGCGCGACCGACGCCAGAGGCTCGGGCTCCTGCCGGATGATGGCCGCCATCACCTCCGGTCTCGTTTCCCCGGCGAAGGGCTTCCTGCCGGCCGCCATTTCGTAGAGGATGGAGCCGAGCGAGAACTGGTCCGACCGAAAGTCGACCATCCCGCCGGCCGCCTGCTCCGGCGACATGTAGGCGACCGTCCCCATTACGACACCGGGCTCGGTGCCGGCCGAGATCGTTGGTGCCCGGGTCGCCCCGCCGTACCCTTCCGGAGGCCCGGTCAGCTTCGCCAGGCCGAAGTCGAGAATCTTGACGAAGCCGTCCCTGGTGATCATCAGGTTCTCGGGCTTCAAGTCCCGGTGCACGATGCCCGCCTCGTGCGCCCGGGCGAGCCCCTCCGCCGTCTGCGCGGCGACGGCGAGGAGTCTCCTGGTCGGCAGGGACCCCCCGGCCAGCAGATCGCGTACCGTCGTTCCCTCGACGAGCTCCATTGCAATGTAGGAGACGCTCCCCTCACGCCCGATGTCGTGAATCGTCACGATGTTCGGATGATTGAGCGCCGAGGCCGCCCGCGCCTCCTTCTCGAAACGATGAAGCCGCTCCGAGTCCGAGGCCACCTCCGCCGGCAAAACCTTAATCGCCACTTCACGACCCAGCCGCGGGTCCCGCGCCCGGTAGACCTCTCCCATCCCGCCCGCCCCGAGAGGGGCGAGGATTTCGTACGGCCCGAGGCGGCTTCCGGGCGAGAGGGCCATTCTGGGTCTTAGAATCTTACGTCGTGAAACCGGCTGGAGTCGTCCTCCCCATCGCTCTCGGGTTCGTTTCAGCGGCAGTTCTCGGCCAGGGGGCTCCGCCCGGACGGCCCGGGAGCTATCGGGAGGAGGCCCGGGTTGAGCGAGTCGTCGTGGACGCGTACGTCACGGACCAGTACGGCGATCCGATCCCGGGGCTCGGTCCCGCCGACTTCCGGGTGCGCGTGGATGGAAAGCCCGTCGAGCTCGAGTCGGCCGATTGGATCCCGGCCGATCTCCCGGAACTGCCGGTCGGGGAGGCGCTTTCCGCCGCGCCCGAAGGCAAACCGATCTCGCTCCCCGCGCCGGGCCGCCTGATCGTCTTCTTCTTCCAGACGGATTTCGAAACGTCGCGGCTCCTCGGCCTGGTGCGCATGGGTCTCCAGGCGCGTCGATTCCTGGAGGATCTCCTTCCGACCGATCGCGTGGCGGTCGTCTCGTACGACTCTCACCTGAAGCTGCGCCAGGATTTCACCAGCGACCACCGGAAGATCCGGGACGCCCTTTTCCACGCCATCCGGACGGGAGAGCCGGCGCCGATCGAGACGCCGGATTCTCCCTCGATCGCCGAGCACTTCGACTTCACCGCCGCCAGGGATGCGGCGACGCCGGAGCGCGGGCTCTTCGTGCTCGCGCGGGCGCTGGCTCCGATTCCCGGCGGGAAGACGATGCTCTTTTTCGGATGGGGTCTGGTGACGATCGGCGGCCTCGGCGGGCCGAACCTGGCGGAGAGCCGCGACTTCGGCAACGCCTTGAGGGCGCTAGCCGCGGCGCGCACCAACATCTTCACCCTGGACGTGACCGACGCCGATTACCATTCTCTCGAGGGCTACCTCCAGAACCTGTCCGATCTGACCGGCGGCACCTATCAGAAGACGCACATCTTCCCCAATCTCGCCATGGACCGCGTGCGCCGCGCGATCTCCGGCCGTTACGTCCTCGTCTTCAAGAAGCCCGAAGGCCCTCGCGGCCTGCACACGATCGAAGTCAAGCTCGATGCCCTAAAAGGCGAGGTCAACGCGCGGCAATACTACGAAGACTGACTTGATTTTGGACTTTAGATTTTGGATTTTGAAATTGGGCGCACCGGAGCATGCATGGACGAGGTGACCTTCAAGAATCGCACGAAGCAATTTGCACTTTCGACAATGCGGCTCGTTGAGGCCTTGCCGCAAGGCCGCACCGCTCAAGTGATGGGCACGCAGCTCTTTCGCTCGGCAAGCTCCGTGGGAGCGAACTATCGCGCAGCTTGTCGAGGGAAATCGACCGCTGACCTCATCGCCAAGTTGGCGATCGTCGAAGAGGAGACGGACGAGTCCCTCTACTGGATGGAACTTCTCCTGGAAGGTGGCGTTGTGCGCGAAGACAGTCTCAGGCCTCTCATGTCAGAGGCCAATGAAATCCTCGCAATGACGGTGGCATCCATAAAAACCCTCAAGTTGAACCAAGACTCTTCGATCCGTAATCCAAAATCTAAAATCTAAAATCCAAAATCACTTCACGGTCGATAGATCAGTCCGGCGTAGCCGCGGACCGAGTCGAAGCGCGGCTCCTGGCTGCGCACGCGCGCGAAACCGAGATAGAAGGAGATCGGGCCGAAGAGATCGGCGGGCAACAGGCGCTCCAGCCGTCCCTCGATCCCTTCCAGTCGGATCCAGTCCGGTTTCTCGGCGCCGGAGCTCCAGGCGCGCATCCGCTCGGCGTAGAGAACGAGGGGAGAGCCGGAGGGAGACAGCTCGGCGCGATAGGCCTCGAAACGCTCGCCCAGCTGAACCGCGGCGGGCAGCGCGGCGCTCTCCACGCGGTTCCGGTCGAGGCCGGGAGGCAGGATCGCTGAGGGGGCGCCGCCGAGCGCGAAGAGATCGAAGCGGGTGGGCGAACCGCCCGTGTCGCCCAAGCGCGCGCCCAGAGCGAGCGTCACGACGGAGGTGATTCCGGAGAGCCGGGCTCCGGCGACTCCCTGATTCCACGACGCGCCGGCAGTTCTTCCGAAGGAACCCGCAAGATCGAGGTCGAGAGCGACGCCCGATTCTCCGCGCGTTCGCCGCAGGTTCGCGCGGCCCTGGACCGATCCCAGCGCGCGGTCGAAATTCGGCTGCTTGTCCTGGGGGTCAACGCGTGTCCACCCTCCGCCCGCTTCTATCCGCACGCCACCCCAGAAAAACGGTCTTCCCCAGGAGGCCGAGGCGAAGCCTCCGGCCCTCTCTTCGTCCAGCTCGGGACGCGGCACGAGATGCTGGCTACCCGGTTTTTCCAGCGCGGAGAAGATCTGCAGCCGCAGCTCCGCGGGAAGCCCGAGCCACGCGCCCGCGATCGAGCCTCCGCGGGGTCCCGCGGCGTTTCCGGCTGCCCCGAGCGCCGACCACCGGAATCTCCCGACCACGTCGGAGCCACCGACTCCGAGCTGGAAGGAGTTTCCATCAGGCCCGGCCGTGAATCCCGAGGCGAGGCGCAGAACCTGAGTCTGGAGCGCGCTGTAAGGTCGGGGCGAGCCGACGGGCGATAGGCGAAGTGGCCTGCTCTCTGGAGCCGGAGCCGGCGGCAGGATCGGAAACCCCGCTCCCGCCAGATCGGACTCGGATGTCGCGAGAGACTTCGCCGGCAGAGGCAGGTGGCGCAGGTTGATCCCCTTCGCCGTCAGCTCCAGGAAGAAAAGCGACTTGCCGTCTGGCGACGGGGCCGGCGAAAAGGCGCCTCCGGTGACCCGCGTCAGCGTCGCGCCGGCGCCCGCCGTGCTCGCGTCGAGAGAAACGATATTCCAGATTCCCGAGGCGTCGGTCGCGACGAAGATCCGCGATCCGTCGGCGCTCCAGGCCGGCGGCCCCACCGGAAATCCCGGTGTGGCGATCTCGCGGATTTCTCCGCTCTGCGAAACCAGGACAACGCGCCACCGGCCTTCCCTGTGCAGCAAGGCCGCCACGGTCCGCCCGTCGGGGGAAACGCGGGGATGGGTCCAGACGAGCCAGGGATCGAGACGGGGCGATTTCTCGGGCAACGGTATCGCCGTTCCCGCCGCGAGGTCCACGCGCACGAGATCCGTGA
>DATIRW010000052.1:0-1566 GCA_035469365.1 Thermoanaerobaculia bacterium | reverse complement strand
GCCGCCTGCGCGAGCATCCCCCACACGTCCGTCATCCCCGGGTCCTGCGCCAGGAGCTCCCGGAAGAGAAGAGCCGCCTGCGGGAACCGGCCGGCCTGAAGGTGCCCGAAGCCGGTCTTCAGTTTATCGACCGCTCCGACGCGGTCCTTCGGATCGGGCAGGTTTGCGCTCGAGAGATTCGAGGATGTCGCGCTGATGTAACCGAGCGCCGCGAGCTTCTTGACTCGCTCGGGGTCCGAGGCGCCCGGCGCCTGGAGGGCACGGGGGAGACGGGAGAGTTCCAGGCGCATCGAGCGGAATGCCGGCGGCAGGCTCGCCGCGAGATCCTGCTTCTCACGGGGGTCGGCGACCATGTCGTACAGCTCCGGCCGCGGGGCCTCGATGTACTGATACCGCTCGTCTTCCAGGGAAGCGAGATCGCTCCAGCCCAGATGCAGGCGCGGATAGAGCGTCTCGCTGTACACGCGGCGCGATAAACCCGTCGCCGCGCCGCGCGCCGCCGTGAGCGGGATTCCCGGCAGACCGGGGGGCGCGGAGAGACCGAGCAAGGCTGTAACAGTCGGAAAGACGTCGATCAACGCGGCCGGAGCCGCGACATTCTCGCCGGCCCGCCGCGACCCGGGCAGCTTGACGAGGAGCGGGACGCGGATCGCCTCCCGGTAGAGCAGGACGCCATGTTCCTCCTCGCCATGGTCGTTCAGGCCTTCGCCATGATCGGAGAGGAAGACGATCACCGCTCTCTCGTAAAGCCCGCGGGTCTTCAGAAGCTGGAGAAAGTCTCCGACGATCTCGTCGGCTCGCGCGATCTCTCCGTCGTAGGCCACCGGGTAGCGGCTCTTGTAGGGCTCCGGCGGGTCGTACGGGCTGTGGGGCTCGAAGAGATGAAGGAAGGCGAAGAGTTTCCCGGGCGTCTTCTCGATCCATCCGCGCAGCCGGTTCAGAGTCCGCTCGCCAGCGCGCTGCACGCGGCCGAGGGACTGGCCGGGCGCGGTCACCTCGATGTCGTCCTCGTAGAAGTCGAAGCCGAGGCTGATCCCGGTCGTGCGGGCCAGGATGATGCTCGAGACCGCGCCGCCGGTGGAATACCCCGCCTTCCTGAGGCACGACGCCAGCGTCTCGATCCGCGGCTCCAGAGAGTAGCCGATGTTGTCGCGCACTCCGTTTTGCGGAGGCAGCAGCCCCGTGAAGAGAGAGACGTGCGAGGGAAGCGTCAGCGGGACATGAGAGTAGGCGTTGGTGAAGAGGATGGAGTCCCGGCGGAGCGCGTCGATATGAGGAGTCGCGACACCCTTGTATCCGTAGGCCGGCAGGTGGTCGGCCCGCAGCGTGTCCACCGAGATCAGGACGACGGGGGCGGAAGGAAACACCAGCGCTCGGTCCCGACGGCATCCCGGAAGCAGGCAGAGCGCCAGGAGAAGGGCCGGCGCCACCGAGCGGATCGCGGCCTTCAAGCGCCTCCCATCTCCTTGAGCATCCGGCGCGCCCGCTGAAGGTCTTTCGCGTAGAGGGCCGGCGGGGCCGTGGCGATGAAGCGCCGGAGCGCGTCCCGCGCCAGGTTCCTCTCCC
>DATIRW010000051.1:0-2140 GCA_035469365.1 Thermoanaerobaculia bacterium | reverse complement strand
TCTCGGACGGCGTAAGTTAATAACTGGTAACGAAGATTCTATAGAGGTGAGAGGACCACTCGGTCAGAAGCTAGATTATTTTGAAGTTTCGTTCATGAATTTGGAGAAAAATGAATAACGAGCATCAGGGCTCGTCCTTCAACTGTTTCCCCCGCGGAAACGACGCAACGGGCTACGACGCCGCCCGAAGTGGCCCGGATCTCGTTTTGCATCTTCATGGCTTCGAGCACGATCAGGACCTGGCCTTCTTCCACCCGTTGCCCTTCCGCGACGCGAACCTCCAGCACCCGGCCCGGCATGAGCGCCCGGATCTCTTCCTCGCCCGACTCGGAGTCCGAGGTTCCCGCGTGTGACAGGCGGTCCGTCAGGGGATCGGCCAGGTGCACCCGGCGCGAGCCGTCCATGGTGACGACCTCGACCTGGCCCGGCTCGCCCGAGACCACACGGCCGCACCACTGCCGGCCGTCCGGAAAGAGCAGAGACAGCCGCCCGTCCGGAAGCTCTGCCATGGACACCCGTTCGGTCTGTCCCGCTCGGGTCAGCCGCCAGGAGTCCCCGTCTCCTTCGAGGTGGATTTCCTCCGGTTCGCCGTCGCCACGAAAGACGAACTCCCTTCGACGCATATTCTGCCGCTGCCTACCGCAACAACTCGCGCCGCGCAGTCTGGCGCCAGACCGAGGAGGGCGCCGTCGCGCTCGCGGGACCGGCACCCCCGTGCGCCGCCGCGAGTCCGACGGCCGCCAGCATCACGTCCTCGGGCCGGACCGTGTCCGGGACGAGCAACCCGTCCCCGAGACGGCGATCGAGCCACTGGACGTCGAAGAAGCCCCGCTGAAACTCCGCGTCGCAAACGAGGGCTCGAAAGAGCGGCAGAGTCGTCGCCACGCCTGAGATCTCGTATTCGGAAAGGGCCCGCGAGAGCCGCGCGATCGCTCCGGGCCGGTCGGTGGCGTGGACGATCAGCTTGCCCAGCATCGGATCGTAGTCGATCGGAACGGTGCCTCCCGATTCCACACCCATGTCGTTGCGCACGCCCGGCCCTCCGGGAAGCCGCAGAGCGCGGATCGTGCCGGGCGAGGGAGCAAAGCCCCGAGCCGGATCTTCCGCATAGATGCGGCACTCGATCGCGTGCCCCCGGGGAGAAAGGTTCCGGAACCCCAGCGGCTCGCCCAGAGCGATCCGGATCATCTCCGCGGCGAGGTCGACGCCCCAGACTTCCTCGGTGACGGGGTGCTCGACCTGGAGCCGCGTGTTGACTTCGAGGAAGTAAAAGGAGCCGTCCGGCGCGAGCAGGAACTCGATTGTGCCGCAGGAAACGTAGCCGACGGTCTCGGCCGCCCGGAGGGCCGCCGCCAGCAGCCTCTCGCGCAGGGCCCCGTCCACGGCCTGCGACGGGCACTCCTCGACGATCTTCTGGTGGCGGCGCTGCAGGCTGCACTCGCGCTCCCCGACCGCGAGCAGGTTTCCGCGCGCGTCCCCGATGACCTGCACCTCGACGTGCCGGGGCCTCTCGATCAGTTTCTCGGCATAGACCGCGCCATCCCCGAAGTACGCCTTTGCCTCCGCGGACACGCGCTCGAAGGCCTCCGCGACCTCCTTCTCGCCATCCACGCGGCGCATTCCCTTTCCGCCGCCCCCGGCGGAGGCCTTCAGCAATATCGGAAACCCGCTGCGGCGGCCGAACTCTTCGAGCTCCCGCGCGCTGCCGGCCGGACGCACTGTTCCGGGCACGACCGGAACGCCGGCCGCTTCCATGAGCCGCCGGCTCTCCGTCTTCGAGCCCATCGCCTCGATCGTCTCGGGAGACGGGCCGACGAAAACGAAGCCGGCCTCGACGCACGCCCGGGCGAAGTGGGCGTTCTCGGCCAGGAATCCGTAGCCGGGATGGATCAATCGCGCGTCTGTCCGCCGGGCCGCCTCGAGCAGGGCCGGAACCCACAGGTAGCTGTCCCTGGCGGGCGCGGGACCCAGGCGCACCGCTTCGTCGGCCATCGCGACGTGCGGCGCCGTCCGGTCGGCGTCGGAGAACACCGCGACGGTCCGCAATCCCAGCTCGCGGCAGGCGCGGAAGATGCGAACCGCGATCTCCCCGCGGTTGGCCACGAGCAGCTTCACGGGAGGTCGGCCTCCGCGAGCCTCA
>DATIRW010000050.1:0-2426 GCA_035469365.1 Thermoanaerobaculia bacterium | reverse complement strand
CCGGCGGCCCCGAAACGAATTTGCATATAATCCGCGCCACGGACGCGTGGAGTCCATCACGGGAGCGGCCGTTCCAAGCTGTTCCGCCGGAGTGACTTAGGACGACGGCGGCAGAGGAGGTAAGGATGCTCTCGGTTCCTTCTCTCCGGCTCAATCAGTTCGGCGTGAGTTTCTACGAAGCCCTCCTCTCGGGGGCGGACCTGCAGTCGCTCGTCGGCTTCGAGGTCCTCTCCTTCGGCCTGGCCGGCCAGACGACCCGCGGACACACGCGACAGACGAAGGGGGCGCGGGTCAACTGGGAGCTTCTCGAGAAGCGTATCGCGGCGTCCGAGCACGCCTATCAGCGGCCGATCATCCGCAAGAAGATCGACGAGCTCGTCGCGTACTACCTGCAGTGCGCGGATTCGGGCTCGTTGCCGGCCATTCCGGGAAGCGTTCTTCTCGTCTCTGACCGGCGGCTCGAATTCTCTCCTTCCGGGGGCCGCGGCGACGCCGGCCTCTTGAAGCTTCCGGAGGAATCCGGAATCCTGCGCGCGCTCGACGGGCAGCACCGGCTCCTGGCGCTCCACCAGCTCGCCGAAAAGCACAACTTGAAGGACTTCCAGGTGCCCGCGGTCGTCTTCGACAACCTGACCGCCGACCAGGTCGTGGAGCTCTTCGTCACCATCAACAGCAAGCACACGAAGTTGAACCCTTCGCACCTGATCTCGCTCTCCGGGCGGCACCTCTACCGGGACGAAAACCTCGCCGCGGCTCACGACGTGGTCCGGACTCTGAACGAGGACGACGGATCGCCCCTGCGCGGACAGATCAAAGTTCTCGGCATCGGCCGCGGAAGCGTGACCCAGGCCTCCCTGGCCGACGAGCTGCGGGACGTCTTCGCCGCACTGGATGCCGCCGGCGGCCGCACGGCCCGGGAGTTCCGGGAAAACTCGCGCCGGTTTTTCCTGAACTACTTCAAGGCGGCCGCTCGCGCGTTTCCGACCGCGTTCCACGGGCGTAAGTACTCGGTCAAGAGTTCGACCGCGCTACGCGCCTTCATTCGAATCGTGCCTTACGTTATTTCCATGATTCGCAAACGTGGCGGCGACGTCTGGTCCGCCGGGGAGCTCGACGCCGCGCTCCGTCCGTGGTCCGAGTCGATCGGCGACAGGCGCTTCGAAACCGACACGGTCTGGCGCGAGAGGATGACCGCTGGCAAGCGCTCCGCCGTCGAGATTCTCGCGCGCGAGCTCCGGCAGGGGCTCAATGCCTAGCGAAATGCGGAGAGCGGAGGCGTGGAGTCAAACCTCGGCGCGGCGGAATCGTAGATAGAGGTACAAGCTATGGGAGCCATCGGCGGTTGTCTTCTCTTTCTCATCCTGATCGCGGTCTTCGCCGCGATCTGGGCCATCTGGCGCTACAACAACCTGGTCGCGCTGAAGTACCAGGTCGCAAACGCCTGGAAGCAGATCGACGTGCAGTTGAAACGGCGGCACGACCTCATACCGAACCTGATCGCGGCGGTCCGCGGCGAGATGCAGTTCGAGCAGGACACTCTCGAGAAAGTCATCGCCGCGCGCAACAGCGCCGTCGCGGCTCGCGGGGTGGCGGAGACCGCCGAGAAGGAGAATGCTCTCACGCAGACCCTCTCGCGCCTCTTCGCGCTCGCCGAGAACTACCCGAACCTGAAGGCCAACGAGAGCGTCCGTTCCCTCATGGAGGAGCTGACGTCGACCGAGAACAAGGTCGGGTTCGCGCGTCAGTTTTACAACGACGTCGCGACCCGGTTCAACACGGCGCAGAACGTCTTCCCGGACAGCTTGATCGCCCAGACGTTCAAGTTCCAGCCGGTGGAGCTCTTCGAGATCACGGAGCCGGCGGAGCGCGAGGTCCCGAAGGTGGACCTCAACATCCGCCCGCAGTAGCTCGCCCCGAGGACGGCCCGCTTTGACCGGCGCCAGCCTCTTCGAGCAGCAGAAGAAGAACCTCCGGCGCACGACGGGGATCCTCGCGGGCTTCGTCGCTTTCCTCGTGTTTCTGGGGGCCGGCGCCGACCTCTTTCTTTACGGGTCCGGCGCGGGTCCCGCGTTTCCAGTCGCCACCATCGGCGCTCTCCTTTTCGGCGCGGGGTCTTCCCTCTGGGCGCTCAAGGCGGGCGACCGAGCCGTGCTCGAATCCGCGAACGCCGTGCCCGTCGATCCGAGGGATCCGCGGCAACGCGTGCTGGACAACGTCGTCGAGGAGATGGCGATCGCGGGCGGACTTCCGAAGCCCGCGGTCTACGTCATCCCGGACGGCGACCCGAACGCGTTTGCCACCGGGAGCGGACCGGAGAAGTCATCGGTCGCGGTGACGACCGGTCTCCTGGACGCGCTGAACCGCGAGGAGCTCCAGGGCGTGGTCTCCCACGAGATGGCGCACGTGAAGAACTACGACATCCGGCT
>DATIRW010000049.1:0-29322 GCA_035469365.1 Thermoanaerobaculia bacterium | reverse complement strand
CCGGGCCGCCTCCCTGATGGCCCGAGAGCTGGGCTGGAGCGGGCAGCGGATGGAATCCGAGATCGCGGGATATCGGAGGGAGGTCGCGCTCTCCCGGCGGTTCCGGGCTAGTCCTTCTTGAGGTCGGCGATCGTCGTGCCGAGGAGCGCCCGCCGGTCAGCCTGGAGCCGTTCGAAGAGGGGAGTCAGGACCTCGACGACCCTGTCCCCCTCCTCGACCGCGATCGCGAAGAGGTCGGGAGAGACGGCATCCACGACCTGGGCGACGGTGATTTTCCGAGCCGGTTTCGCCAGAGCGTAACCGCGCGCGGCGTCCCCCTCGACCAGTCCGTTGTCCCTCAGGCATTGGAGGAGCTTTTCCGCCTGGGTCGAGGGGCCCTCCTGCTCGGCATACAGATCCCGCAGAGGGTGTGTCCCGCCTTTCGAAAGGCGCAGGAGCATCCGGACCGCGTTCTCCGCCTGCCCGGCCCGCGGCCCGCCGACCGTGCGGCGGCCGGCGGCCTGGGTCTGGAGCACGTGGGTGAGCTCGACGCCGAGCAGGATGAGGACCCAGACGAAATAGAGCGAGAGCAGGGTCAACAGAAGTAGCGTGAGCGACCCGGTGATGAGGTTCACGCGGGAGAGCGCCCTGACGTAGAGGCCGAAGAGAAGCCGCAGAACCTCGAGCGCGACCGCCACTGCGCCGCCGGCGGGCGCAGCGCAGGTCCATCGGACATAGGCGTTGGGCAGGAACTTGTAGAGAAGCGTCAGGGCCGCGAACTCGACGGCAAGCGGGAAAAAGAAATCGGTCGCGGGCGCGGAGAGAATGTCGTTGGCCATGGCGAAACGCTTCAGGAAGCGCACGCTGAGAGCGATCGAGCCGAGAAGCAGCCCGAAGGCGAAGAGGACGAAAGTATACAGAGCGATGCGGTGAAGCATTTTCCGGCGGCGGGGCGCCCCCCAGACCGTATTGACGATTCCCTCGACGACGAAGAGCAGCCGCAGAGACACCACGAGCAGAACCGCGAGCCCGATCCCGGTGATCGTCGTCGACTGCGCGATGAAATCCCTCAGGTTCTCCGTGACCTGCGCCGTGTGGTAGGGAAGGACGAGGTTGACGAGATCGAAAATCGCGGTGACGTTCTGCTTGAAGAAGGTGCCCAGGAAGAGCGCGAACGTCGCCAGGAGCGGCACGGCGGCCAGCAGCGTCGAGAAGGAGAGCGAGGCGGCCAGATCGACGCCGCGGTCCGCGCGGAAGCCGTGGTACGTCTCGACGACGACATTCCGGACGATCACGAGCGCCCGGAGCAGGGCGGGCGGGATCCAGGGGTTCCGCGCGCGGGCCTTCTGGACGACCGAAGTAACCGGGCGTCTCACTCGGTCCCCGGCGCGCGAAGGACGGCGGCCCTCATCCAATCAAGGGTATATGATCCGGCTTTCGGAACCGGAGGTGAAGGATGGCGAAAGAGACTCCGTTCGACCGGGCCCGCGACTTCGTCGAAGAGAAGATCGATGAGACCAAAGAGGTTCTGGGAGATTCGTACACGAAGGCGCGCGAACAGTTCGACGACGTGAGCGACGACGTCCGCAAGGGCGTGAAGACGGCCGCTCGCCGCATCGAGAAAGACTACGGAGACGTGTGGAGCGATGCGCTCCGCTACGTGAAGGAGAATCCCGGGACAGCGATTGCGATTTCACTGGGCGTGGGGTTTCTCCTCGGGTTCCTGATTCGCGGCGGAGACGATTAATCCGCATCTGGAACGATCCCGGCCCACGCGACATAATCCCCTCGTGACTTACAGAAAAGCGGGGCATCCCGCCCTCTCGACGTTCGCGTCGAGCGCGGGTTGAGCCTGCAAGATCGGTCAGTTCGACCTTTCCGCGCTTCTCGCGAGGCTTCCGACCCCGGCGGATCCGAACCTGCTGGTGGGAAACGTCCATGCCGACGACGCGGCCGTTTACCGGATCGGGCCGGGGCAGGTCCTCGTCCAGACGGTGGACTTCTTCACGCCCGTCGTGGATGACCCCTTCCTCTTCGGGCAGATCGCCGCGGCCAACGCCCTCTCCGACGTCTACGCGATGGGGGCCCGTCCGGTCCTGGCGCTCGCGCTCGCGGCGTTTCCGGCGGCGGCTCTCCCGCCGGAAGTCCTGGAGGAGATCCTGCGGGGAGGAGTCGAGAAGGTGGCCGAGGCGGGAGCGGTCGTGGGCGGAGGCCATTCGATCGACCTCGATATTCCGGTTTACGGCCTCGCCGTGACGGGGCTGGCGGAGGAGTCGAGAATCACGCGCAACGCCGGGGCGAAGCCGGGCGACGCGCTGGTTCTGACCAAGCCCCTCGGAGTCGGCGTGACGGTCTGCGCGGGACGCGCCGACACGCTGGCCTCGGAAAGCGCGGGGCGTTTCTTCCGCAAGCGTCTCCTCTCCGATCGCGAGCTCGACGACGCGGTCGCAGTCATGTCGGCGTTGAATCGCCCGGCGGCGGAAGCGATGGAGGGGCTCGAGATTCATGCGGCGACCGACATCACGGGCTACGGGCTTCTCGGTCATGCTCACGAGATGATGTCGGCCTCGGGCACGACCGCGGAGTTCGAAGTGGAGAAGGTCCCGCTCCTGCCCCCCGCCCGGCGCCTGGCAGCCCGAGGGGTCGCCCCCGACGGTTCCCGCGTCAACGTGCGAAACATGAAGCCGCGAACCCGGATCGACTCCGGCGTCACCGACGACGACTTCCTTCTGCTCTGCGACGCGCAGACGTCGGGTGGACTCCTCGTCGCCCTTCCGGAGCCGTCGGCGCAAGCCTATGCCGCCCGCTGCCGCGAGCGCGGAGCATCTGCCGCCGCTGTCATCGGCCGAGTCGTCGAGCGGAGCGACACCCTCTTGCGAGTGAAGAGATGACTTGTGATTGGTGATTTGTGATCAGAGGGAGAGATCGATTTCCTGCTTGGATCACAAGACTACAAATCACAAATCGTCAGAGACGAAGAGTGATTGGAGCGATGCATGACGAAGAACGATGAGCCGGAGTGGGTCGAAGTCGCCGCGACGGGACAGGATGAGGAGGCGGCGCTGATCGCGGGGCTGCTCGAGTCCGAGGAGATTCCCTGCGAAGTGGAGGGTCCGAGCGGCGGCTCCCCATGGCCCGAGAACATCGGCGCCTTCGGTCTGTCCCGGGTCATGGTCCCTCCCGAGCGCGCGGCCGAGGCGCGCGCCCTGCTCGAGCGGCGCGAGCGCGACTATCGGCGCGAGGCGCCGGATTCAGGGGGCAGCGAAGGCGAATGACTCTTCGCCTCGGCTCGAAACTGGGGCGGTTCGAGATCACAGGCGTCCTCGGGGAAGGCGCGATGGGGACGGTGTACCTGGCGCACGATCCCCGGATCGAGCGTCCGGTCGCGATCAAGACGCTCCGCCTGGATACGGGAGGCGAGCAAGGGCGGGAGATCGCGGACCGATTCCTGAAAGAGGCGAAGCTCGCGGGGCGGCTCCAACACCCCAACATCGTCACGATCTACGAAGCGGGTCGGGACCAGGGCGTGGATTTCATCGCCATGGAGTTCATCGACGGCGAGCCGCTCAACCGGATGCTCTCAAAGAGCGGCTTCTCTCTTCCCCAGAGGGCGGAAGTCGTCCGGCAGGTCGCCCTGGCGCTCGAACACGCCCACGAGAGGGGAGTACTCCACCGGGACATCAAGCCTGGGAACATCCTCATCACGCGGGACGGGCGCGTCAAGGTGGCGGACTTCGGCATCGGCAAGCTGCTCACGGCGGGTGGAGACCTGACGCGCACGGGCCAGATGATCGGAAGCCCGGCCTACATGTCGCCCGAGCAAATTCGCGGCGAGAAGCTCGACGGGAAGAGCGATTTCTTCTCGCTGGGCGTCGTCTTCTACGAGCTCCTGACGGGATCGCGCCCCTTCCCCGGCGACACGATCACGACACTTGTGTACCAGATCCTGCACACCGAGCCGCGGGACCCTCTACAGCTGCGGTCTGACCTGCCTCCCGCCACGCGCGACGTCTTCACGCGGCTTCTTGCCAAGTCGCCGGACAAGCGCCCCGCCGGAGCGAAAGAGTTTCTCCGCGAGGTGGGCTTGATCGAAGAGCAGTTGGGCGAGCCCGCCGCGGAGGCCCCGCCGCGCGCGGCGCCCGGCTCCTGGCAGAAGCGGGACGCCGGCCAACTGGAGGGCGTGGAAGAGACGACCCCTCTCGAGCAGGAGGAGGCCGCGCCGCGGCCTTCCCGCTCGGTCATGACGTATCTCCTCGGCGCGGGAGTCGTGCTTCTGGTGGCGGCCATCCTGGTCACGATATGGCGCCGGACGGGCCAGCCGGCGGGCAACGGCGTCCCCGCGCCGCTCACCGCCGTCCCCGTCGTCGCCGCGCGTTCTGCCCCTGCGCAGGCTCCGGTCGAGACTGCGGAGCCCCTTCCGACGCGAGGTCCCCGCGAAGCCGCCGCCGCGAGTGTCGGCCAGCCGCGGCCGGGCGACGTGTCCGCTCCGAGGCGGCCTACGGCCTCCCCGCGGGTCGCTCGAAACGAACCTCCTCCGCCGCCCGAGCCGCCCGAGGAGTCCATCCCGGCAGGTCCGCCCGCGGACAAGGTCTATCGAACCCGCAGGTTTGCCAAGTTTGGGGTCAGCCCGGACCAGGCCCGCCTGTTCCTCGACGGCCGGTACGTCGGCGTCGCCGACGACTGGGACGATCACGGCGGCGGAAAGACGCTGGAGATCGGCCGGGAGGGATCGCATCGCGTGAGGCTGGAGCTGCCGGGCCATCGCACGATGCAGCTGGAGATCATCGTGAAGCCGGGGGCCGACGACGACACCGTGGATATCTCGGACGACTTGAAGCGGGAGTCGAAGATACCGTTCACGAGGATCCCCAAGCTGGACGACCGGACAGTGGGTCCGGTGGAGTTCACGGTGGACCCGCCCGACGCCGAGATCTCGGAGGCGGGCCGTGTGCTGGGCCGCGCGTCCTCCTTCGGCCCCGGCTCGCCGCTGAGGCTGTCAGGACCGATGGCCCACGACCTCGTGCTCTCGGCTCCCGGCCGCAAGTCCAGGACGGTCCGGATCCTCGTCTGCTCCAACGCCGACCGGGACGTCGCGAAAGTCAAGGAGAAACTCAAGAAGGAATAGGTTCCAGATCCCAGATTCCAAATTCCAGGTGGAGGGACGCTCGGCTCGTTGCTGGAATCCGTGCTCCCGGCTCTTGTGCTAATTTCCCCTCGCCATGTCCGAAGTGAGGTGACAGCTTGGATCCGGAAGACCTGCATTACGCGGCCAGCCACGAATGGGTCCGGGTGGAAGGGGAGACCGGAACGATCGGGATCACCGACCACGCGCAGAAGGAGCTCGGTGAGATCGTCTACCTCGAGCTGCCCGAGGTCGGGCACGTCTTCAACGCGGAGGACGAGTTCGGCACGGTCGAGTCCGTCAAGGCGGTCTCCGAGCTTTTCACGCCGGTCTCGGGCGAGGTCGTCGAAGTCAACAAGGGGGCGATCCAGGAGCCGGGCATCGTCAACGACGATCCGTACGGCGACGGCTGGCTCATCAAGGTCAAGCTCTCGACCGACCAGGAAATCTCCAAGCTCATGTCCGCCGAGAAGTACGCCGAGTACTTGAAGGAGGAAGAGAAGGAGAATTGAGGTTCCTTCCCGTTTCGGAGGGCCAGGCCGGCGAAAGGGGTCTCCTAGCCGGGACGCGGCGGGGTGAAGTCCGTCCCCGCTCTGCGATATCCTCCTGATACGCTTATGTCCTCCGCGTTCCAGCGCAAATGTCCGCTCTGCGGCGGAGACTTGATCCGCTCGGCGCGGTCCACCTTCTATTTCTGGAGGAAGCCCTGGGGGCGGACGCTCTTCGACTGGGGAAACGAGCGCGTCTACCCCTGGGCCTGCATGGGGTGCGGGGTCGTTCTGCTGTATCTGGACCGGCTGCCCGCCGTGGCCGGAGAGTACAAGACGGCGCGGGACGCATCCGTCTCGCCTAAGGCACAGCCGGCCCACTTCAAATCGTGATCTCCGTCGCGTACCTCGACGGGCGGCGGCTCGCGCGGGCCGTCATCGCCGGGTCGCGTTTCGTCGGCGAACGGGCCGAGCCGTTGAACTCGATCAACGTCTTCCCGGTTCCGGACGGCGACACCGGCACCAACCTGGCCTCGACGCTCCAGAAGGTCTCCGCGGGCATCGCGCGTGTCCGCCAGCGGCACGTCCGCGAGATGTCGCGCGCTCTGGCCGAAGAGGCCGTCGCCGGGGCCCGCGGCAACTCCGGGGCCATCATGGCCCAGTTCTTCTGCGGGTTCTCCGAGGCGCTGCCGGACGTGCCACGGGCCTCGACCCGGGACTTCGCCGCGGCCGTCGTCGGAGCGGCCAAGTCGGCCTACGGGGCGATCGCGCGTCCGGTCGAAGGGACGATCCTGACGGTCATCCGCGACTGGGCGAACGCGGTCCGGCGCCGGGCCGTCGAGGACGCCGACTTCGCGCGGCTTCTGCCCGAGTCGCTCCGGGAGGCGAGGAGATCGCTCGAGAACACGCCCAACCAGATGCAGGCCTTGAAGAAGGCGGGCGTCGTGGACGCGGGGGCGCAGGGCTTCGTCTATCTGCTCGAAGGGATCGTCCGGTACCTGAGCGAGGCCTCCCGCCACGGGCCGCCGGAAGCGCTTCCGGAAGAGGTCCAGCCTGCCGTCTTCGAGAAGCAGCTCGAGTCCATTCTCTTCCGCTACTGCACGGAGGTCCTCCTCGAGGGGGAGGCGATCGACAGGAATGAGCTCCGCAGAGAGGCGGCCCTGCTCGGAGATTCGATCGTGATCGCCGGGAGCGCCTCGAAGGTGCGCCTGCACGTGCACACCAACGAGCCGGAGAAGCTCTTCGAAATGGCGGCGCGCCGGGCGGAAGTGGCCCAGACCAAGATCGAGGACATGCGGGCCCAGCACGAGACGCGCTTCGATCAAAACCGGGCGGCGCGCGTCGCGGTCGTGACCGACTCGACCTGCGACCTGCCTCCGACGCTCTTCGAAGAGCTGAACATCGGGGTCGTGCCAGTCCGCGTCTACTTCGGATCAGAGAACTATCTCGACAAGGTGACGCTGACGCCGTCGGAGTTCTATGCGCGCTTCGCGGTGACATCGCAGGCTCCGCGGACGTCGCAGCCTCCTCCCGCGGACTTCACGCAGGTCTATCAGAACCTCGCCACCCACGCCGGCTCGATTATCTCGATCCACCTCTCGGCTGCCGTTTCCGGGACCTACCAGGCGGCCATCGTCGGCTCCCGCGCAGTCGAGAAGACTCTTCTCACGCACGTGGACAGCCGCAACGTCTCGGTCGGCCTGGGACTCGTCGTTCGCGCCGCCGCCGAGGCGGCCGCCGCGGGCAAGGCCGCCGACGAGGTCGCGCGGATCGCCCGCGACGCGTCGGCCCGCGCCCGGCTCTTCATCGCCGTGCCGACACTGGAGCACCTCGTGCGAGGAGGCCGCGTTTCGCCCTTGAAGGGACTGCTCGCGAGGATTCTCGGGCTTCTGCCCGTCCTGACGCTCTCCGGAGACGGGACCGCGCAACCGGCGGCGAAGGCCCGCGGGTTCTCCGCCGCGCGCAGGAAGATGATGGCGCTGCTTTTCAAATCGGCGGAGACGGGCGCGGGCGACGGCCGGCGTTTCGGCGTCGCCCATTGCGATGCCGCGGAGCTGGCGGAGTCGATCGCGCGGGAGATCCGGCAGCGCTACCCGGAGTCCGACGTCATGATCGTCGAATGCGGCCCGGCGCTCGGAGCGCACGGCGGGCCGGGCGCCGTCGCGGTCGCGGTCCTCCCGTAGCGCGGCTTCGCCTTGGACTGCATCTGGACGGTCGGGCATTCCAATCATCCGCTCGAGAAGTTTCTCGGAGTCCTGAACGCGCATCGCGTCGAGCGCGTGATCGACGTGCGGCGATTTCCGGCGTCGCGCAAGTGGCCGCATTTCAACGCCGGCAGTCTCGAGCGAAGCCTCCCGGAGGCGGGCATCGACTATGCCGGACTTCCCGAGATGGGCGGCCGGCGCAAGGCGCGGCCCGACTCGCCGCACGGGGCCTGGAGGGTCGAGGCGTTCCGGGGGTACGCCGACTTCATGGACACACCGGAGTTTGCCGTGAAGCTCGGTCGAGTCCTGGAGCTGGCAACGGAGCGCCGGTCGGCCCTGATGTGCGCCGAGGCGCGGCCCTGGCGCTGTCACCGCTCGCTCATCGCGGACGCTCTTCTCGCCCGCGGATGGAAGGTCCTCGAGATCCTGTCGGAGAAGGAGGCGCGGCCTCATGAGCTCCCGCCCTTCGCGCGCCTGGACGGAACCCGCGTGATCTACGACGGGGCGGAGCTGCCCCCGTAGCAGGCTGGGCAGATCCTTCGCTACGCTCAGGCCGACGGGGAGCGGCGGGCGGCGAGGAGGAGGACGTCGGCCGAACCGGGAGAAATGCCGGCGGCCTTCCAGCCCGCGACCGATTGCGCGAAGGTGGCCGGCAGTGGCCCGGCCTCCGCCGACCTCGCCAGTTCCTCGACGAGCTGTTCCGGCGGCCGTCGGTCTTTTTCGAACCGCAGGCGCTCGAGGCCGCTCGATGCCACGATGACCAGGTCTCCGGGCAAGGTCTCGCACGCCGCTGTCATGCGATCCCCCTTTTCCGAGGCGGGGAGGCTGACGGCCTTGCCGCCCCGAAGAAGAAAAGGGAGGGGAGCGCGGGCGGCGGAAACCCGGAGGCGCGTGCCCTGCCATCGCGCGGCTGTCACAGAGCAGGAGGGCGCCGCCTCCTGGATCTTCTCGAGGATCTCGGCGGGAGCGGTGGAAGCGAGAAAGGCGCGCCCTGCGGCCAGCCCGCCGGCGAGCTGCCCGATGGATTCTTCCGGAGCGCCCGGGGCCTCCAGGAGAAGAAGCGAGAGGAATCCGGCTCCGGCCTCCGCGGCATAGGCGACGAGGCTTCCTTCCGGCGCGTCCCAGCGCAAGGGAACCGCCTCGAAACCGGATGCCGCCGGCAAGGCGGCCGGCGCGAGCAGCGCGCGGACGCCCGAGAGCGCCGCGGCCACGCCCTCCCGCCGCGCCCGCGCGACCGCCGCTTCATGCTCCCTCACGCCCTGGACCGCGAGCGCCGAGTGCGTGCCCACCTCCGCCAGAAACTCCTCGTCTTCCTTCGTGAAGATCCGGTTTCGCTTGTTCAGCACCTCGACGACCCCCACGATCTCTCCCGCGGGGGTCGTGAGCGGCGCGGCCAGGATCGTGCGCGTGCGGAAGCCCGACGAGGCGTCCGTCTCGGAATCGAACCGCCGGTCCTGGTAGGCATCGGTGATGTTGATGGTCTCGCCGGTCTTGGCCACCGTTCCGGCGATGCCGCGGCCGAGCGGAAGGCGGATCGGTGCGATCGAACCTCCCTCGAGGATCTGGCTGACGATCGTCTCGGCGCCGGGATCTCTCAGGAAGATGGTGCCGCGCTCGGCGTCCGTCTCCGAGGTCGCGGTCCTCAGGATGATCTTCAAGATCTCCGTCGGATCGGACGTGGCCGCCAGCGATTTGTTTGCCTCGAGGATGACCATGAGCTTGACCATCTTTGCCCGCGTGACCGAGACCTCCGCCAGAACCCGGTCCAGGACATTTCCCTCGAAAGCGGCGATGGCGTCGGCGAGCGCGTCGGCGTCGGGAAAGCGCGCCGCGGGGTCCTTGGCGATGGTCCGGTCGAGGATCGAGAGCAGCTCGGGAGGCAAATCCGGCCGAAACGTCGCCGCCGGAGGAGGCGCTTCCTTGATGATCCGCCGAACGAGACGCGACACGTCGTTGTCGTCGAACGGCACTCTGCCCGTGAACATCTCGAAGAGGACGACCCCCATCGCGTAGACGTCGGTCAGCACGCTCGGCGCGTCCCCCCGGAGCAGCTCCGGCGCGAGGAACTGCGGCGTTCCCGGCACGGTTTCCTCTTCTCCGTGAGAGACGGCCGTCTCGACGGCGATCCCGAAGTCCATGAGCTTCGGGGTCCCGTCGTCGGTCACGATCACGTTCTCGGGCTTCAGGTCCCGGTGCAGCACGCCGATGCGGTGGGCCGCCGCGAGCCCGCGGCAGATCTTCTTGGCGATCGCGAGCCCGCGGCCCAGAGGCAGGACGCGCTCGTCGGTCTCGATGTCCTTCAGGGTCCGCCCCGGGACGTACTCCATGGAGACGAACTCCTCGCCGTTCAACTCGGCGAGGTCGTAGACCCTGCACACGTTCTCGTGCGTGACCCGGCGTGACAGGATGATCTCATGCCGCAACGTCTGTTGCCGTTCCGGCGACATCCGGTCGGGGCGGATGCGTTTCAGGGCGATGTCCTGATCGAGCTTGACGTCCCGCGCGCGGTAGACGACCCCCATGCCGCCGTAGCCGAGTACGGATTCGATCTTGTAGCGCTCGCCCAGAAGCGTGCCGGACTCGAGCGGCCGGTCGGCCGATGACCCCGGCCTTTTCCCCAGGGCCTCGCGGGTGGGAGAGTCGCTTTCGCGGGACACGGCGGGATTGTATGGCCTTTGACTTCGGCTCCGGGGGGGCATACATTGGCCGTCCAACGCCTGAAAGCGGATTTTTTTGAGAGGAGAGAAGCCGTGGCAAGACCTCTTCGGGTCCGATTTCGCTCCGTCTCCATTCCACTGGCGATCCTGTTTCTCCTGACCGCGGCGCCGGCCTTTCCGTCCGGCTTCCAGCTCAACCCGCAGGGGGCGCGGGCGATGGGCATGGGTCTCGCGTTCACGGCCGTGGCCAACGACCCGTCGGCCATCTTCTTCAACCCGGCCGGTCTCGGGTGGCAGAAGCACTTCGATGTGGAGGTCGGCAGCTCGTTCATAACCAAGACGCAGGGAGATTTCGACGGCGAGAATCCGTTTCCAGGAATCGGCAACAGCGAAAAGCAACACAAGACGACGTTCACGCTTCCGACTCTCTATGTCGTCGCCCCGCTGACCTCCGAGATCAATTTCGGACTGGGGATCTTCTCGCAGTACGGCCTCGGGTTCCGCTGGGACAACGCCGAGGACTGCGGCGGCGACTGCGCGACCAATCCGGTCAAGAGCTCCAGCTTCTCGGGCCGCTTCATCAGCCAGAACGCGGTCATCCAGACGGTGGACCTGAACCCGGTCCTGTCCTTCCAGGTGATTCCGGCGCTCGCCATCGCCGTCGGCGCCGACTACCGGGTCTCCAAGGTGCAGCTCGAGAGGAACCAGGGGGCGATCAACCCGTTCACCAACTCGGTCGTGGACGTCGCGCACGTCAAGCTCAACAGCGACCTGACGGACAACCATGGCTGGGGATGGAACGCGGGCATTCTCGTCCGCCCGGTCCCGCAGTTCTCCTTCGGGGCAGCCTACCGGAGCAAGATCAAGATCGACTATGAGGGGACCGCCACGTTCAAGCAGCGGCTGACGGGTAACGCGCAGTTTGACGGGATCGTGGCCTCGCAGCTGCCGCAGGGGACCCATCCGGTCACGACGAGCATCCCGTTTCCCGCGAGCGTGAACCTCGGGACAGCCTTCACGTTTCCAGGGCAGTTCACGGTGTCCCTCGAGGGGGATTGGACGGAATGGTCGGATTTCCAGAACCTCGACATCATCTTCCCGGATCTGACCGGCCGCAATCTGCACCGCCACATGGGGTGGAAGGACTCGTGGGCTTACAGAATCGGGCTCGAGAAGAAGTTCTCCGGCTGCTCCTGCATGGCGGTGCGGGCCGGCTACTACCGGGACAACACGCCGCAACCGGTCGAAAACGCCGGGCCGCTCCTGGCCGACAACGACCGCGACGGCTACACGCTCGGATTCGGCTACGACACCGACCGCTGGGGAGTGGAGGTCTCCGACCTCTACATCAATTTCAAGAAGCTGGACACCGCGGGGCGATCGCAGGACAACTACTACGGCTTGTACAAGGAAACGGCCAACGTGTTCGCGTTCAGCTTCAGGTTTTCGTTCTAACCGAGGAGATGACGATGAAGACAAGGACTCTGCGCGCGCTCTCGCTCGGCGCCGGCCTGGCGCTCCTCGCTGTCGGTCCGGCCGTGGCTCAGACGCCGAACTTCACCAAGTACGTGGCGATCGGGGACAGTTACGGAGCCGGTTACACTTCGGGCTGCGTGGTCGGCCGCGACCAGCAGTTCTCCTACCCCGCCACGCTGGCCAGGCAATTCGGCATCTCCGGCTTCCAGCAGCCCACGGTCTCCGACCCGGGGATCGGGGGCTCAAAAGAGCTCCCAACCTCCTGCATTGGCTTGAAGACCCTCTTGCCGTCCGTCACCTTCGGGCCGATCTCGACGAAGACCGGCGCGCCCACCAACCTGGCCCTCACGCGCCCCTACGACAACATGTCCGTCCCGGGCTACAAGATCGCCGACGTGTCGGACACCCTGAGCGGCTTCCCGGCCGACCTGGTCCTGCGGGGCCAGGGATCCGCTCTGACACAGGCGCTCTCCCTGAGCCCCACGTTCATCACGCTCGGGATCATCGGCAACGACATCCTGTCGGCCGGCGGGGCCGGTTTTCTCCTGGACGGCGTCACCGCGACGCCGCTCGCCGTCTTCACCGCCAAGTACAACGCAGTCGCAACGGCCTTGAAGGCGACCGGACGGACCGGAGTCTTTCTCGGGACGCTGGACATGCGTCTGATACCGCTCGCCAGTACGCTCCCCCCCGTGGTCCTGGATCCCACGACGAATAAGCCGCTAATCGTCGCTGGCTCGACGGTCCCGCTCCTGGGCCCCCGGACGACATCTACCTGCTCGACGGCTCCCTGCCCGCTGCCCGCGGGAACGCTCGTCACGCTCGGCGCGAACGCTCCGCAGGCGGCCTTGGGCGGGAAGTCGCTGCTCGGCGTGGGGTTCGGTATTCCTTGCGCGGTCGCTCCGGCACTTCCCCAGTGCGGCAAGCCGTTGCCCGACGGCGGTTTCACGCCTCCCGCGACCGTCAACATCGGCGTCCTGCTCTATCCCGACGAGGTCGCCGCCATCGATCAGCGGATCAAGGACATGAACGCGGTCATCAAGGCGGCGGCGGAGGCGAACGGTTTCAAGTACTTCGACTTCTACGCCTTCTCGCAGGATTTCGAGGCGAATGGACGGACGTACGGGGGCATCAAGATCACCAGGGACTTCGTCACCGGCGGGATGTTCGCGTACGGCGAGGCGGTCCATATGTCCAAGATCGGCTATACGATCCTCGCCGACGAGCTCATTCAGTTCATCAACAGCGCCTATGGCGTCTCGATCCCGCGGCCGGACGTATCCGCGGCGATCTTCACCCCGGACGTGCCGACGCCCGGGACCACCGGGATTGGCGCGGCGGTGGATACCTCGATCTTCTTCACCGAGGAGAGGTGGCGGGCGTTCTTCGACGAGTTTCCTCTCCAGGACGCTTCGATGAGGCTCGCCTTCCCCTCCGATAGCGATGCGATTCCCGACAGGGCGCCTGTGGTTCTCCCGGGACGGAGGAACGTCCGCGACTGAGAACCCGCTCCCGAGTGCCTGAAGCCCCGGGCCGGCCAGCGCCCGGGGCTTTCGTTTTTGGGAGCGGTCTGCTAGATTTCGCCCTCTTTTCTGGAGGATTGGAACGGCCCATGATGATCCCGGCAACTCAGCTTCGCAGCGGCACGCTCATCATCTACAACGGCGAGCTCCACCGCGTTCACGGCGTCATCCACAAGACTCCCGGCAACCTGCGCGGCTTCGTGCAGGCGAAGATGCGCAATCTGCGCAGCGGAGCGATGAACGAGCACCGGTTCGGCTCCACGGACCGGGTGGAGAAGGCCTCGCTGGACGAGCGGGAGATGGAATACCTCTACTCCGACGCCGCAGGCCACCACTTCATGGATCAGGAGTCCTACGACCAGATGGCGCTGTCAGATGAAATCATCGGCGAACAGATGGCGTATCTCCTGCCGAACACGGTCATCCACGTGGATTTCTTCGAAGGCAACCCCGTCGGCATCGAGCTGCCCAATACCGTGACGCTCAAGGTCGTCGAAACGCAGCCCGGCATGAAGGGAGCCACGGCCTCGGCTTCCTACAAACCGGCGACCCTCGAGACCGGCCTTCAGGTAATGGTCCCCCAGTTCATCGAGGCTGGCATCCGGATCAAGATCGACACGCGCGACAACAGCTATCTGGAGCGTGGCTGACGGAATATGCTGGGAAAGCATAACTACTTGATTTAATTGATCTTCCCTATTGACGGCGGTTCAAGCCCTCCTGAATAATCCTGACAGTGCGAAAGGCGCGGCTTATCCCGGCGGCCCTCGGGGCCGTCTTCGTCCTGCTGGCTTTGCCTTCGATGCTTGAGGCGCGTTCGGCCATTGGCGGCGCTTCGCCCGGTACGCAGGCTCACCATGCGGGCAGACGAGCGGCTCAACGGAAGACGCATGCGCGGATCAGCCAGAATGCGGCAGGAGACGTTGTTATCGAGGTGAACAGGTTGGAATTCTACGGACCGGCATACCCTGCCGAGTTGCAGAATTATCCGCAACCCCTTTGCAATCCGATAGATACGGTGGTCGAGGTTCGGGTTCACGACGCCGATGCTGACAATCCGGATACTCTCGAAGGGGAGGCCGCCGAGGTAGGACCGGAGGCGAGCAGTCCCGCATATAGTCAGCGTCTTTCCCTGATTGCCCGGAAGCTCGGGTCTTTCTTTCGCCCGAAGTCGTCAGCCGCGCTTGTTCGTCCCGAGGACGTGGATCTGAACCTCCTGCTCGCTCAGGATTTCCTGATACCGGTCGAGGGGGTCGACGCCGAGAAGCTGAAAGACTCTTTTCTCTCCAAGCGCGGGCGGTACGCCCAGCACCTGGCCATCGACATCGGGGCTCCGACAGGGACTCCGGTGCTCGCGACGACAGACGGACAGATCGTGCGGGTCACGCGCGAGAAGCGGGGCGGCAAGTCCATCTATCAAAGGGACGCGACCGGCAAGTACCTACTCTTCTATTGCCACCTCTCTCGCTATGCGGAGGAGGCCAAGGCCGGGAACCTCGTCCACAAGGGAGACGTCATCGGGTACGTCGGCGCGACGGGCCACGTGATCGGAGGATCACATTTGCATTTCTCGATCACTCGCGTGCCCGAGGACAGCGGCAACTTCAAGGCCGGCCTCGCGATCAATCCCTACCTGCTGTTCCTCGCCGGAGTCCCCTAACCACAATTCTAGATTTCAGATTCCAGGAAGGCCCCTTCGGCTCCTTGGAATCTGGAATCTGAAATCTGGAATCTTGTCCTAGACAGTGCGGACGTCTCTCGTCGCGAGAAGGTGCTCTAGCCAGAGGTTCGTGAGCTTCTCCGAGACGGTGTTCTGACGCAGGCGGGAGGAGAGGTTGTCCCAGTCCATTTCGTCCAGCTTCTGATCCTGGTTGAAGCAGGAGAAGACGATCTCCTTCTCCGCTCCGGTGACCGGATCCACGTGCCTCTGGAGGCACTGGGCACAGACCTCTTTCATCATGCACTGCATCGGTGAGTTGATCGAGCCGATGCCGATGTGCCGGGGGGAGAGGTACGGCGCGAGGACTCCATGGCGGGCGCGGGTCACGGCGGCCATCATGCGGTCCGAGCCGATGGCGATCAACCGCTCCACATCCGACAGGGGAATCGGGGTCTTCCCGAGAGCCCCCGAGCCGTAAGCCACCATGGCTTCCACGATGTTGCCGACGAACTCGCGGTCGTCAGGTCGCCGGACGGGGATCGTCTCGCCGTGGTCCACGGAAAGCACCAGCACATCGGCCGCGGCCTCGACGTCGTCGCGCTTGTAGAAATCGGCGGCCTTCTTGTAGCCGGCGAAGTAGATGACCCGGTTGCCCAGGGCGCGCGCCTTCTTACCGATCGAGAGGAGGACGGCGTTGCCGAGACCACCGCCGCAGAGGAGCACAGTCGAATTCTCGGGAAGCTCTGTCGCGCTGCCGGTCGGGCCCATGGCCAGGACGGGCTCGCCGGGCTTCAAGACGCTGCAGAGCTGCGAGGAGGCTCCAAGTTCGAGCGCGATCATCGAAAGGAGACCGCGGCTGGAGTCCACCCAGGCGCCCGTCAATGCGAGGGGCTCGATCAGGAGCGGCGAACCCTCGATCACCGGGGCGTGAGCTTCGAAGTTTTGAAGCCGGTAGAACTGTCCGGGCTGAAAGTTCTCCGCGGCGGCCGGCGCTCTCACGACGACCTCGACGATCGTCGGCGTCAGGCGGTTGACGGCGACCACGCGGGCGGTCAGCCGGTCTTCGATCCGGCGTCGGAATTCTTGCCACTCCCGTTCCGGAGCGACGGGCCGCTCGGGCTCGTCCCCCAGGAGCACCGAGGTGATCGGAGGGTACCCCCGCCTCGCCGATGCCATGGCCTTGACCACGTTGCCGTTGAAGGCGGGGTGGTTGTCGCCGAAAAAGGTGATGAAGCGTCCGCCGCGCGAATAGCCGGTGAAGAAGGCCGACTCGTCGTTGGCCGAGGCGGCGACGAGCCGCCAGCCTCCCCGGCCGTCCTGCTCGGCGCGGTGCGGGAGGAAGAACCGCCGGCGCTCGTCCATGGGAAAGGTGCCCGGATGCTCCTTCTCGTACGTGATGTTGGGGGTCGTGCCGGCAGCGACCCAGCAGGAGCGGGCCGGCAGCTGCACGACGTCGCCTCCACGCGAGCGGCGGAACCGCACGGCCGCCAGGTGGCCGTTGCCGTCGGCGACGGCCTCTTCCGGCTCCAGGTTCTCGATGAAGGAGATCCCTTCCTCCAGGGACTTGATGATCTCCTCGTGGTTCAACCGGTATGCCGGGGACTCCTCCATGGAGCGCCGGTAAACGATCGAGACGCCTCCCCACTCCTGGCAGAGGCGCGCGAAGTTCGGAGCCTCTCCGGCCGCGCGGGCTCGCTCCCGCTCGCGGCGCACCTGCGTGCCGTGATGGAGAAGGCGGTCAAGGATCTCCCGCTCCTCGCCGTCGAAGAGGGCGCGAAGCCCCGTCTCTCCGCGCTCGCCGCCGAGCTTCTCGTAGCGGCCGAGCATCTTCTCGGCCAGCAGCGGGTAGTAGGCGAGAAGCTCCGTTGCCGTGTCGATCGCGGTCAGTCCGCCGCCGATGACGACCGCCGGCAACTCGACCTGCAGGTTGGCGAGCGCCTCCTCCTTGAACGCGCCGGTCAGCTGCAGCGCCATCAGGAAGTCCGACGCCTTGCGGACGCCGCGGATGATGTTGTTCTTCATCCCGATGATCGTGGGGCGTCCTGCGCCCGCGGCAATCGCTACGTGGTCGAAGCCTTCCTGGAACGCCTGCTCAGCCGAGAGCGTGCCCCCGAAGCGCACACCGCCCAGGATCGAGAACCGGGCGCGCCGCGCCAGCGTCAGGTGCAGCAGCGTCAGGAAGTTCTTGTCCCAGCGGACCGTGATCCCGTACTCGGAAACGCCGCCGAATCCCGCCAGCGGACGCCGGGAGAGCGGGCGCTCGATCTCGCTCCAGTCGCGGATGGCGCGGATTCCCTTTCCGTCGGCCCCCGTCCAGTCGGCCGGGAGAGGCTCGATCTTCAGCCCGTCGATCCCGACGACGCCGAAGCCCTCGTTCAAGAGGAAGTGGGCGAGCGTGTAGCCGGCCGGGCCGAGGCCGACGATCAGGATCTTCCTGCCGTTGAAGGGGAGCGCGTAGGGCCGCGCGGGGGAGAGGGGGTTCCACCGCGTCAGGAGTCCATAGATCTCGACGCCCCACGGAAGCTCCAGGACGTCGGTCAGGACCCCCGTCTCGATCTGCGGGATGTTGACGGGCTCCTGCTTCTGGAAGATGCATCCCTTCATGCAGTCGTTGCAGATGCGGTGGCCCGTTCCGGGGCACATCGGGTTGTCGACGCAGATGAGCGCGAGCGCTCCGATCGAGTCGCCTTCGCGCCGCAACTGGTGCATCTCGGAGATCTTCTCGTCGAGCGGGCACCCCGAGAGGGGGATGCCCAGCGGGTTCTTCTGGAAGGTGCCGGTCTTCTCGTCGAGGAAGCCCTTCGAGCAGGAGTCCTTCTCCCGCTCGTGGCAGAGGATGCAGTAGTGAGTCTGTCCGAGGACCTCGCGGCGCGTCATGCGCCGGTCCGTCAGCTCGAATCCGTCGCGGCGGCGCCGGCGGGACGAAGGCCCGACGCGCTCCTCCGGGAGAGCAGGGTTGGGCCGCTCCGTCTCCACGAGTGCGTCGTAGTTCATCGGCTCCGGGAGGTGAAAGGAGATCCAGCCGCGGATTTCCGATGCCAACTCCGGGCGGCGCATCCGCGCCTGTGACCAGAGCGCGTATGTCGTGAGAAGGGCTTCCAGGAACGCGAGAAGCGCCTCGTCGGAGTCTCCCTGGGGACGGGGCAGGGCGGCGGCGGAGCACTCGCCGGCGAGGCGCGCCAGATCGCGCGCCCTGGCAAGGGAGGCGTCGGGAACCTGCGGGATCTTCTTCTGCCGCACCGCTGCGAGGAAGTCGCTTTCGAGATCGAGAAGCTCGGCCGCGAGTTTCGCCGTCGCCAGCTCCGGGTCCTCCTTCCAGGGCAGCTCCGGGTGGAGCTGGCGCTCGAGGCACTCGGCCGCTTCACGCAGGGGGGCGATGCCGCCTCCGGCGAGGTCGTCGGGCAGCTTCGCCTTGACGGCCCGGCGTTGGAGGAAGTCCCGCCGGAACCGGAACAGCACGGCCTCGGGTCCCGAAGAGGCGCCCTGCTCCCGCCACTCGCTTTCCACTCCGAAGAGACGCGCCACGAAGCCTCCCAGCGGCCGCGCCGCGTCGACCAGAAGCCGGGAGCGCGACAGGGGATCGAAGGACGCCGGGTCGACGCGGTAAGCGATCAGCCGGGCGTGGAGCGCGGCATTCTCGCGCCGGAGCTCTTCCAGGAACGCGCGGTCCAGGTCCGCCAGCCGCTCGTCGCGGTGGAGATCCTGATATGTGAATCCCTCGATGCCGAGAGAGAAATCTCTCCCGGCGGAAGCTGGCGGTGGCGTCGCGGTTTCCAAGAAGGCGGGATTCTACCGGAGGCGTGGCGCACGGCGCAGCGGAGTCCGGGATGGAATGCCCCCCCGGTTCCCCGACCTGATCCAGAGGGGGGTGCCGGGAGGCAGGAGGCCTTTCCAGCGGGATCGGGCTGCCGCCAGGCGCGGAGATGCGAGGACGCCGACGACGATCACCGGGTCGAGAGCGGACCAGCGCACGCCGCATCTGCGCAGCCGGTCCATGAGTGGCCGGCTCACTCGGACTCTTCGTGGATGCTCGACGATCCAGAGGCGGGCGTCGCTCGCGAGAGCGTCTCGCGCGCGCTCGGAGGTGACCCTGCCCTCGAGGAGCAGCGCGGTCCTTCTCTCTCTCGCGAGGCGTGGCCCCGCAAGACTCCGCGCCGCGGCAGGCGGGAGCGAGCCGAGCAGCCCTTCGATGGCGCCGAGGATGATCTCGTCGGGCGGGTTCCACAGCGTGCGCTCGCGAGCCGCCCGGAGGAAATCGATCTCTTTCTCTAGAGACGGCCCGGACGGGCAGAGAACGATTCGTCCCGGAGCGAGCTCCGAGGCGAGATAGCCCGCGAGCGAGCACGCCGTCACGGCGCCGCCAAGGCGTCGTTTCAGAAACGATGCCGCGGATCTCGCGGACGCCCGCGTCGGCGCGACAACCGCGACGGCCATCCGGTTCCGTTGCCGATCGATGCCTTTACCCCTTACCCCTTCCGGTGCCAGCGAGTAAGATTCCCCGCGATCTTCGCACTGATGCCGGTCTACCAGCTGTCCCTCCTCATCCAGGCCGCGGGAACCGGCCTGTTGTTCTTTCTCTTCCTGCTCGTCTATCAGAAGATCCATCTCCGCGCGCTCCCCGAGTGGATCGCTTCGTGGGCGTTCCTCCTGGCGGGACTCGCCCTCCTGTGGCTCGCCCCCGCCCTGGGACGCGGCCGGAGCATCCTCTTCCTCAACAACACGACGCTCCTCCTGCACGCTTTTTTCCTGCTGCGCGGAATCCGCCAACTGCGCAGCGAGAAGGCGGCGAGCAGCGCCGATCTGTTGTGGATCCTGCCGATCTTCGGCATCGCATGGGTGACGGCGGCCGGGGAACATCCGGCCTTTGTCCCGCTGGTTCTGACGGCGACCTACGTCACGGCCGCGATCTGGTTCGCCGTAACGCCCGGATCCACGGTCGGACGGCTCCTGCTCTCGATTTCGTTTCTTCTCTGGGGCGTCGAGCGGGCCGTGATCGGCGCCGCCTTCCTGCGTTCCCGCGAGTCGGGAGGACTTCCGGAGACGCTTCAATATGCCGGGTTCGCGGCGATGCTCCTGGAGATGATGGTCGCTGTCGGCGTGATTCTGCTGCTCTTCGAGGCGAGCCAGACGCGCCTGGCCTCGGAGATGGAACAGCTTCGCCATTTCGATCAGCTTCTCAAGGAGAAGAGCGTGCGGGACCCCTTGACCGGCCTCTACAACCGCAGGCATTTCAACGACGTGCTCCGGCGCGAGCTCGTGAGCGCGCGCCTGGCCGGCGCGACGCTGTCCGTGCTGCTGGCCGACGTGGACCGCTTCAAGCAGATCAACGACAGGATGGGTCATGCCGTCGGCGACGACGTCTTGAAGTTCGTCGCGAACTACTTGACTTCGTGCGTCAGGGAATCGGACTTCGTCTTTCGCTGGGGGGGCGACGAGTTCCTGGTTCTGCTTCCGCGGACGGATGAAGCGATCGCGGCCCAGAAGGCGGAGGAGCTTGGCCACCGTCTGCCGCACATCCCCGGCGTGGAGCGCGTTCAGCCGTCTCTCTCCGTCGGCTGGGCCACGCACCGCTCCGGCCAGGAGTTTTCGGAAACCCTCGCGACCGCGGACTCCCGGATGTACGACATGAAGCTCAAGGGCCGGCAGGCCGGGGTGTGAGCGAGGAAGAGTCGGAGAGCGCCAGGCGGGCCAGAGACGCGTCCCCCGATTCCTTCAACAGGAGATAGACGCTCCGCGCCGGCAGTCCCATGACGTTCGTGTAGGAGCCGGACACCGATTCGATGAACCGAGCGCCCAGTCCCTGCACGGCGTAGGCGCCCGCCTTGTCGCGCGGTTCGCCCGTCGCGACGTACCAGAGGATCTCCTCGGGCGAAAGCGGCGCGATCCGCACCCGCGAGGTCTCGATCTTCTCCCGGCCGGCATCCGCGAGGCGAAGCAGGCGAGCGGCCGTCACGACCCGGTGCTCCCGGCCGGCGAGCGATCCCAGCATTCGCCGGGCATCCGGGTCGTCGCGCGGCTTGCCCAGAATCTCTTCGCCCAGCAGGACGAGAGTATCGGCCGCGAGCACCCAGGAATCCGGATGGCGTTCCGCGACGCATGCCGCCTTGTCCGCCGCCAGCCGCGAGGCCGCGTCGAGCGCCGATTCTCCGGGCCGGATCTCTTCAGAGACATCGGCCGCATCCACGACAAAGGGGATGCCCATCGCCGTCAGGATCTCCGCGCGCCTCGGGGAAGAGGAAGCCAGAACGAGAGGAATCGGGGGATCGGGTGATCGGGTGATCGGGTGATTGGAAGTCAACGGAGCGATCTTATCGAACCCGCGATCACCCGATCGCAGATCACCCGAACGCGGATTCTTCTAGGGGTAATACCCGGAGAGGGTACGGGCCTGGAGCGACGTCGGCTCGACCTTGACCTCGACCTTGCGCCACTTGTCCTTGCCGCCGGCGTTGGTCGAGTAGTAGGTGAGCAGGTACTGGCTGCGCAGCTCCTCGTTGATCTGACGGTACACCGCCTCGAGGTTCTTGGCCGAATCGATGTAGAAGGTCTGTCCGCCCGTCGCCTGGGCGAGCTTGTTCATCTTGTACTTGACCTCCAGGTCCGCTCCTCCGATCTTCAGCCCGATGCCATAGACGGCGATGCCGGACCGGCGCACGTAATCGAGCGCGGTCTCGAAGTCGAACTTGGAGGCGGTGTCCTTGCCGTCGGTCAGTATGACGAGCGCCTTCTTCCCCTTCACTCCGGTGAACTGGTAGAGCCCGTAGACGATCGCGTCGTAGAGAGCCGTCGAGCCTTCGGCGCGCATGCCCGCGAACGAGCGGAAGAGCTTGTCCTTGCGGTTGGTGAGCTTGGTCAGCAGGTACGGCTCGTTGTCGAACGAGATCGTGAAGGCCCGGTCCTTCGGTCCGATCGAGTAGTCGAGAAATCCCATGGCCGCCTGCTCCGCGTCCGGCAGGGACTCGAGCATGGAGGCGGACGTGTCCACCATGATGCCGAGCGAGAGGGGAAGGTTCTTGACGTACTCGAAGGACTCGATCTTCTGGAGAACCCCGTCCTCGAACACCTTGAAGTTCGTCGCCTGCAGGCCCGAGACGGGCCGCCCCTTGTCGGAGACGGTCGTGTAGAGCTCGACGGCGTCCACCGAGACCTCCGAGATGTAGCTCGGCGCGTTGACGTAGCGCAGGTCCTCCGCGACGGTCCCGTCGTCGAGGGTCCCGACGATGCGCACGTAGCCGAGCGACCCGGTGCTCTTGATGTTCACGGTCTGTTCGTACGGAGACTGGTAGAGCGTGGCGACGCGCGACTCGTTGGAGTAGAACTCGAGCTTCTGAAGGGCCTTCCCCTCGGGCACCGCGACGGCCGCCACGACTTTCGTCGGCCCGGCCGCCTTCGCCCCTTTCTCGGGTGACAGGATGCGGACGCGGAAGACCTCCTTCCCCTCGTTGACGATGTACTCGTCTTCCCCGACCGCCCGGCCGTTCTCGCCGTAGGCGACGACGCGGATCGTATGCTTGCGCGGGAGAGGGCCGAGGTTCAGGTCGGCGTCGAAGGGAGCGCGGGTCTTCGTCATGACCTTGGTGCCGTTGAGATAGAAATCGACCGCGCGGATCCCGTCGGAGGCCTTCGTTTCGAAGCGCTGCAGTCCGGTCACGATTTCCTTGGCAACCGGCAGGAGCGTGATGGCGGAGGGGACGAGCCCCGTCTCGCGCGCCTTGTCGACCGCCGCCCGTCCCTGCGTGCGGGCGGCGAGCTCGGTCGGTGAAGGCGGGTCCGCCTGCTCGGGGACCTTCAGCTTGTCGGTGATGCGTCCCTCGGCGCTCTGGTTGCCGTCGGAGACTTTCAGGATCAGGTTGTATTCGCCCGGGTAGAGGTAGCGACGCACCGTCAGGGGGATCTTGTCCGCGTTGACCTCCGTCGTCGGGATGTCGAAGCGGTACTTGAAGTTGTCGATCAGCCGGTCTCCCTTGACCACTTCACCGATGACATCCACGTTGTAGAACTTCTCCTCGCCGAGTTCGCGCGGCTTCAGGTCGCTCTTGGGCACGAGCAGCGAGAGGTCCACGCCGACCTTGTTGGCCCGCATCTCCGGGAACCGGACGAGCTTGACGAGGCCGAGCGGGACCGATCCCGCGGCGAGGTCCGTCGTCATCGTCAGGATCTGGTCCACGCCTTCGGTCTCGACTGTCGGCGGCTGGAAGAGCTTGCTCGCGCCGACCATCGCCAGGGGGCCCGACCCGAGCACGGCCGTCGTGTAGGAGATTGCCTGCTGCAGCGTCCGCCATTCGGTGCAGCGCGTCACGTCCACGCGCCGCCCCGCGGGGATCCGGCCTGCCAGGCTCGTGCTGCCGCCGACCTCCAGGACCCCCTGCCCGTCCAGAGGCAGCCACATCTTGTATTCCCCGAGGCCGTAGGGCTGGTAGAAGATGAGATAGACCTTGCTCTTCAAGGATTCGATCCGCTCGTAGAACCAGATCTGGATCGGGACATAGATGTCCTGGCAGTCGATCGGGATGACCGCGTCCGGCGGCCCGTCGATCACGAAGATCTTGGCGCGGTCGTTGTTCAGGTTCTTGAACTGTTCCAGCGCCGTCTGGATGCGCTGGGTGTAGACGCGCTGGAAATCGGTTCGCAGCCCCTGGGAATCGATCGACCTTCTCTTCCAGAACGCCTCGATGAACTTGTCCTTCTGATAGTTGTCACCGATCTGGAGGAAGACCTGCCTCTCGTCGTCGGTGATGATCATGTCCGCGACCTGGAGCCAATCCCTGTACTTCTGTGGGAGCTGGGCGGTCAGCTCCTTGATCTCCTTGCTCGAGAGCTTGCGGCGCGTCGGAGCGGGAGTGGAGGGCTTGGCCGCGGCGGTCGCCTGCGCCGTCGTCTGCCCTGATGGCCCCTCGACGGAGAGCGTCTTGGCGCCGGGCGTCGGGGCCGAGGCCCACTTCTCCCTGGCCCGCTGCTCGAGTCCCTCCGTCGAGATCTTCGGGAGCTGGAAGATGGAGGCCATCTCGGTCATGGCGCCGGGGCCGTTTCCCTGCCGCGAGCGAGTCTCCTCATAGGCCTGGTAGACCTCGCACCGGTCCTGGCACTGGCTGCAACGATCCCCCATGACCGGTTGGCAATCCCTGGAGAGTTCGGCCAGGCTCTTGCGGCAGGAGTTCGGCATGAAGAGATCCGATTCGCGGTCCACCATCGTCCAGAGCTTGCGGGGCGCAAGCGGCATCGGACGGTAGAAGAGGAGTCTGTAGGTCGTGCGGTTGTTCGGACCGAAGTTGTTGTAGGTCCAGACCTCCAAGTCCCGGAAAGTCTCTTCCCCTCCGCAATGCGGCGTCAGGATCGAGGCCGGCTCGCCGCGGAGGACGACGAGGCGGCCGGCGTCCTGCTTCCAGCCGTCGTATTTCTCGTCGGCTAAACGGCGCAGTTCTTCGTAGCGGAGCTGGTAACCCGGCCCGAGGGGCTCCGGCAGATCGGGCCTGGCGCGGCGCTCCCAGAAGTCCTTCTTGAACTCCTCGCGCTGGTACGGCTGCTCCAGCTCGAGGAAGACCTTCTCCTCTTCGGGCAGGAGGATCGGCGCGACGAACTCCGTCAGCCACTTGCGCTCTTCCTCGGGCAGGGCCGCGAGGCGCTCTTTCTTGCTCGCCGCGGGAGCGGGCTTTGCCGGCGGGGCCGACGCCTTCTGCACGGCTCCGGCGGCGGCAGCGTCGCCGGTGTTGTTCACGTTGATCGGTTTCGCGTTGGGATTGGTGGAGGAGGCCAGACGCTCCCAGAGCGCGTCGAGGCCCTCCGTCGAGACCTTGGGCACTATGCCGGTCGCGAAGACCTCACCGGCCCCGCGGGCGGAGATCTCGTTGGCGATGCGGGCCATGCCGCAGGCGCAGCTCTGAGGGCTTCTGCTGACCGAGCAGACCTGATCGAAGGTCGTGTAGCCTGGTTCGAGAATCGCCACGTCTCCCGGAACCCAGAGCCTCCGCGGGCCTCCGAAGCTCGGGCGATAGAAGAGGTACCGGATGAGCGTCGAGCTTCCGGTGGAGCGCTGGTAGCTCCAGACCTCCGCCTGCCGGAAGCCGCCGCATCCCGCGAGGTCTTCGATCCCTGCCGGCTCCCCCTGGCGGACGACCATCCTGCCGGCATCGCTGTTGATCCCATCGTAGTCGGTGGCGGCGACATCCCGGAAGTGCTCGTATCGGAGGTGGTAGCCAGGCCCCAGGGGAGGGGGCAGCCCGTCCTTCTCCCGGCGTTGCCAGAACTCCGTCTTGAACATTTCCCGCTGGCGGGGCTCCGTGAGCTGGAGGAAGAGGTTCTCCTCGTCCGGGAGGATGATGGGCTCGACGTAAACGGTCAGCCACTGCCGCTCTTCCTCGGGGAGGACCTTGATCCGCTCTTTCTTCTCTTTGGATGTGAGCTTGGGCGTTGTCCGCCCGAAGGCGGTCCCGGAAAGCAGCAGGGAAACCGCGACGAGGAACGCCAGGCGAGCCTTCGTCGTAATCAAGTAATGATCTTAACTCCCGCGGCCGGAGAGGCTATTCCTTCAGACAAGATTTAACAGGCCGCGGATGCGCAGTTACATAATTCAAGGGACGAAGCCGTGATCTACCTGGACAACAACGCCTCCACAAAAATGGATCCGGAGGTCGAGGCCGCGATGCAGGAGGCGGGCGCCTCCTATGGCAACCCCTCCTCTGTGCATGCCGCGGGTCGGCGGGCGCGGCGGATGATCGAAGAGGCCCGAGAGGAAACGGCCTTACTCATCGGGGCCTCACCCGGAGAGATCTTCTTCACATCGGGAGGAACGGAGGCCAATGCGATGGCCATCTTCGGCGCCACGGCCGGCCGGATCGGGCGCGCCGTCCGGTCCGGCGCCGAGCATCCTTCCGTCGCCGAGGCGATCGACTCCCTGTCCGGCCACGGGATCCAGACGGCGATCGTGAACCCCGAGCCCTCGGGTGTTCTGGATCCCGCGCGCGTGGAGGAAGCGGCCGCCCCGGGAACACTCCTGGTCTCCGTGATGGCTGCCAACAACGAGTACGGTGGCCTTTTCCCGATCCCGCTTCTGGGCGCGGCGATCCGCGGCCGAGGCGCTCTCCTCCACACCGACGCGGTCCAGGCCGCGGGCCGGATCCGGATCGACGTCGAGGCCTGGGATGTGGACCTCCTGTCGCTCTCGGCGCACAAGTTTCACGGCCCCAAAGGGGTCGGAGCGCTTTATGTGCGCGCGCGCGTTCAACTTCAGGCGCGCACACCGGGCGGCGGACAGGAGAAGAAACTTCGCGCCGGCACGGAGAACGCCGTCGGGATCGTGGGGCTCGGCATCGCGGCCCGACTGGCCCGCGAGAGGCTCCAAGAGGCGATCAGCATCGCGCGCCTGCGCGACAGGCTCGAACAAGGGATTCTGGAGCGCGTCGAGCGGGTTCGCGTGGCCGGTCGGGACGCGCCTCGCCTGCCGAACACGTCGGCCCTCCTCTTCGAGGGTCTTTCCGGGGAGGCGCTACTCGCCCGACTCGACCTCGAGGGCGTCGCCGTTTCGGTCGGGAGCGCCTGCTCGAGCGGGACGCTCGCCCCTTCACCGGCCATCCTCTCGCTGGGGTTGCCCTCCTCCGAGGCGAAGAGCGTCGTCCGTTTCTCTCTCTCACGACTCACCACGCTCGAAGAGATCGACTCCGTAATCGGTATCGTCTCGCGGGTCGTCGGGGAAGTCCGTAGTCCTTAGTCCGTAGTCCTTCGTCCGGGACCAGGAACCAGGGGCCAAGGACTTACAATGTCCTCCATGCGCATCGCGGTTGCCATGTCGGGCGGCGTGGATTCCTCCGTTGCCGCCCTCCTCCTGAAGGAGGAAGGGCACGAAGTCGTCGGCCTCTCGATGCAGCTGTGGGATCACTCGGGCGAGTCGGGGCGCACCGGACGCTGTTGCACGCTCGACGATCTCTCCGACGCGCGGAGGGTGGCCTGGGCGTTGGACATCCCGCATTACGTCATGAACCTCGAGGAGGAGTTTCGTGCCGGCGTCGTCCGACCCTTCGTCGAGTCGTATCTGGCCGGCGAGACTCCGATTCCCTGTTCGTCTTGCAACGCGAAGGTGAAATTCGCCACGCTCTGGGAGCGCGCCCGCGTGATGGGCTGCGAAGCCGTCGCGACGGGACACTACGCGCGCCGCGGGAAGGAATCGGTCTCGGGACGCACGGTGCTCCGGAAGGGGAAAGATCCCGACAAGGACCAGTCCTACTTCCTTTACGATCTGACTCCCGAGCAGCTCGAGGCGGCCCGGTTTCCCGTCGGCGAGCTGACGAAGAGCGAGGTGCGCGCCCACGCCCGGCGCGCCGGACTGCCGACGGCGGAGAAGGAAGAGAGCCAGGAGATCTGTTTCGTGCCGCGGGGCGAGCGCGCCGGCCAGTTCGTCGCCCGGCATGCCGCGGAGCTGGGACTGCCCCTCCCGGTCCTCCCCGGTGCGGTCGAGGACTCGCGGGGCGTAAGGCTCGGCGAGCATGAGGGCCATTTTTGCTTCACGGTGGGGCAGAGGCGCGGCCTCGGCGTCGCCGCGGCGGACAGGCTCTATGTCCTCTCCATCGATCCCGCGGCCAACCGGGTCGTCGTCGGTCCCGCGCGCGAGCTGGAGACGCGGGATGCGGAAGTGGCGGATCTTCGCTTGCTCTCGGAATCCCGCGACACCTCCTTCCGCGCGCAGGCGCGGGTGCGACATCGGGCCGGCGAGGTTCCGGCGACGGTCTTTCCGAGAGGTGACGGCTCGGCGCGCGTCCGATTCGACGCGCCGGTGCGCGCGGTCGCGCCGGGCCAGTCGTGCGTCTTCTACGATGGAGACGTGGTTCTCGGGGGAGGTATCCTCAAGAAGCCGAGAGTCGGAGGGGAAATTGTGAATTGCGAGTTGTGAAAGTGTGAACAAGCGAGGCTGAACCTCATTCACAAATCACAATTCACAATTCACAATTCACAATTCACAATTCTCATGTTCTCCATCGCTCTTCTCGCCGCGGCTCTCGTGGCTGCTTCGCAGCAGAGGGTCGAGGCTCCCGATAGCATTCCGGTGCCGGACAGAAATCCGCTCATCGTGGAGGCGGACGCGCATTATGGCCGCCGGCAGGAGGGAAGGGTCGGGGCTCTCGCCAATCCGCGGGAGATCGCGCAAGCCGTCGCGGGATATGACCGGGCCCGTCAGGCGCCCGACAGCGTGGAAGCGCGCTGGAAGCTGGCCCGAGCCCTCTACTTCCAGGCGACGTACACGGGGCAGGACGCCGATTCTCAGCTCGCCATCTATGAAAAGGCCCGCCGGATCTCCGAGGATGCGGTTCGGATCCTGGAGCGGCGAGGGAAGGCTCGCGAAGCACCTGACATGGAAGGACGATCTCCGGCAGACGTCGCGGCGCTCCTCGGCTCGGACCGCGATGCGGCTCCGACGTTTTTCTGGGCGGCCGTCGCCTGGGGGCGCTGGTCGCTCGCGTCCGGGAAGTTCAACGCCGTCCGGACCGGCGCGGCCGAGAAAATCCGCGATTACGCCGAGACTCTCATCGCCATGGATCCGGGTTTCGAGGAGGGGGGAGGCTATCGGATCCTCGGCCGGCTTCACAGTCAGGCGCCGAAGATCCCGATCCTCACTCCCTGGGTCTCCCACGAGAAGGCGGTCGAGAACCTGCGCCGTGCCATCGCCGTGAACGGGCGAAACCTGGTCAATCGCCACTTCCTTGCCGAGGCGTTGGCCGACGGGAATCCCGCCGAGCGCGCCGAGGGGATCGCGATCGAGGAGGCCGTCGTCGCCGATGCCCCGTCACCGGGCCATCTGGTGGAGGAGCTGGCGATCCAGGAAGAGGCGCGAAAGAACCTCGCGAAATGGAAGAAGTGACCCGGCGCGCGATGCCGCCGCGCCGTGTCATCCCGACCGAGACGGAGGATCTGCTTCTTTCCTTCCAGGGCCGCGTGCCTAGTCCGGTATCCTCCTGACCGCGGGCCTTCCGGGCAGCTTCGCGAGCATCTGCCTCGCGGTCAGGCCGCTGACCGGGTGACGCCACTCCGGGGCGATCTCGGCAAGGGGCGCCAGAGCGAACCGGCGCTCGGCGAGTCTCGGGTGGGGAAGAACCGGGTCACGCTTGCTCCTCACGAGCCCTCCGAGATCCAGAATGTCCACGTCGATTTCGCGTGGTCCGCTCGCGAAGGTGGCCCGGCGGCCGCCGCGGCGTTCGACCTCCTTGACGGCTCGCAACAGTGCCTTG
>DATIRW010000048.1:0-9727 GCA_035469365.1 Thermoanaerobaculia bacterium | reverse complement strand
CTTGAGAAAGAGCCACCCCGCTCCCGCGAGCACCGCGACCGCGATCAGGATGGCACTCCACCCCTTCGCGGGGAGGCGGCCGTAGAAGAAGCCGACGACGAGCCTCGGCAGACACGTCAGGGCAAGCCCGAGATCCGGCTGCGCGAAGACGAGCACGAACGGGACGCCCACGATCGCGCCGAGCTTGACGAAAGCCGACAGGCGCAGCCGGGCGTTGTCTTCGTTCTCGAAGAGATAGGCGACGAGGAGCGCCGTCGCGATCTTGGCGAGCTCGGCCGGCTGAAACTGGAAGCTTCCGAAGCGGATCCAGGAGCGGACGTTGGCGATGCGCTGCCCGAAGACGAGCAGGTAGACCAGGGGGAGCAGGCTCGCCACGTAGAGGGCAAACGAAGCCTTGAGCAGCGTGCGGTAATCCATCAGCACCGCCGCGAACATCCCTCCCAGCCCGACCGCGATCCAGAGCGCCTGGCGGGAGGCCAGCCCCTGAAAATGTCCTCCACCGGCCGTGGACGAGATGAAGACGACACCCAGGCCGGCGAGGCTGATCGCGCAGCCCAGGACGATCAAATCGAGGCGCCAGCGCCCCGGAATGACTCGGGCAATCATGGAATCACCGCCGGGGCGCCCGGAGCCGGGACTCGGGACTCGGGACTCGAGACCCGGACGCCAGCGGCGCCGGAGGCGTCGGCGACCTTCGTTGTCGCTGTGGTCCCAGGGGTTTTTTCGAAGAACTTCGCGAAGATCTCGCGCGCCAGCGGCGCCGCGGCGGATCCGCCGTGGCCGCCGTTCTCGACGAACACCACGACGACGAGCCGCGGGTCCTCCACGGTCGCGAAGCCGGTAAACCAGGCGTGGTCCTCGAGCTTCTTGCGCTCGGCGCCGGCCCGGATGACCGCTTGCCGGCCGATGACCTGCGCGGTTCCGGTCTTGCCCCCGACGTCGAGGCCCGGAATCCGGGAGGAAAACGCGGTTCCGCCGGGCTCGTTGACGACGGCCCACATCCCGTCCTTGACAATCGCCGCCTTCGCGGGTTCCAGCGGAAGTCCTTCCCGGGTTTCCACCTGATACCGCAGCGGGGCGCCGTTCCTCGGGTCCTGCGAGGCGAGGAAGAGGTGCGGTGTGGGCAGGCGGCCGCCGGTCACAAGGCCCGACACCGCCCGGGCGATCTGGAGCGGAGTGACGAGGACGGGGCCCTGGCCGATCGCGACGGAGATCGTCTCGCTCGGGTACCAGCGGGCGCGTCTCTTCACGCGCGCCCATTCTTCCGAGGGGACGAGACCCGTCTTCTCGAAGGGAAGATCGATGCCGGTCGAGGCGCCGAACCCGAAGTCGCGGGAGATCTCGGAGATCCGATCGATGCCGAGCCTTCGCCCGAGGTTGTAGAAATAGACGTCGCAGGAGACCTTGATCGCGTCGCGCAGGCCGACCCATCCGTGCCCCTCCTTCTTGTGGCAGTGGAAGGTCCGGCCGTAGAACGTGGCATAACCGGGGCAGAAGACACGCTGCTCCGGGTCCACGAGTCCCTTGGCGAGCGCCCCGTAAGCCAGGAAGATCTTGAAGACGGAGCCGGGCGAAAAGGCGTTCTGGATGGCGCGGTTCTGGAGCGGCGTGTGAGAGTCCTGGATCAGCCCGGCCCACTCGGCCGCGCTGACACGGCGTGTAAACCAGTTGGGGTCGTAGGAGGGTGAAGAGACCAGGACCAGGATCTCCCCGGTTCGCGGGTCCATCGCCACGGCCGACCCGACCTTGTCCTGGAAGTAGCTCTCGGCGATCCTCTGGAGCCCGAGATCGAGCGTCAGGAAGACATTCTGTCCCGGCCGAGCTTCGACACGCTCCTCCTCGGCAATTTCCCGCCCGTGCGAATCCACGACGACGCGCCGCTGGCCGTCCACTCCCGCCAGGAGCTTCTCGTAGGAACCCTCCACGCCCTTCTGGCCCATCCAGTCCCCGAGGCGGTACTCGTTCTCACCCGCGCGGACCTGTTCCGCGGTCGCCTCCGAGAGATAACCCAGGGCGTGGGCGGCCGCCGTGCCGAGCGTGTAGAGCCGCCGCTGCGCCACCGTGATGACGAACTCCGGATGCTCCGGGGCGCGGGCCTCGATCGACGCGACGTCTTCGATCGCGAGGTTCTCGGCGATGGTGATCGGAAGAAACTCCGGGTCCCGCAGCCCGCGCTCGACGCGGGCGCGGACCTGGTCGCGCGGCAACTTCAGCACGCCGGCCGCGAAGTCCACCGAGGCCTCGATGTCCCTGGCCTCGCGCCGGTAGAGGTGGAGGGTGTAGCCGGGCTGGTTGTCCACGAGGATCGAGCCGTGCCGGTCCAGCACGTAGCCGCGCGGCGCCATGACCCGCACTGAGCGGATCCGATTGTTTTCCGAGAGCGCGTAGTAATGCTCGCCCCGCACGATCTGGACGTACCAATACGCCGTGGCCAGGAACGCGAAGACCGACCCCACGATGATCCGCGAGGCCTCGATCCGCCGCACCAGGGCGCGGCGATCCTCCCGGATCTTCAGCACGGCGCCTCCGGCGCCGCCAGACTCATCGGAGCCTCCCATGAACCCGGCGTTTCCACCACTCGCGCCACGGGAACTTGCGCGCGGCCTCGAGCGCACCGCCGGTCATTCCCGTCGCGGCGGCCCGCCAGAGCGACTCGCGGGAAAAGAGAACGAGCGGGGCCCGGAGCAGCACGAGCGACAGCAAACCGACGATCCCATCGTTGACCAGCGACGCGGCCGCGAGCGCCCCGCCGACGGCCCAGGCGCCGCCGAAGACCACGCGAACGGAGAGGACGGCCAGGATGTATCCGAGGAGAGCCTTCGCGAACGCGCTCATTCCGAGCAGCTCGTGGGCGAAGGCGTCTTCGAGGAATCCGAGCACGCCCCCCACCAGGACCGCCCGCGATGAGTTCCCGCCGCGCGCCGCGATCGCCGTCGCGATCAGAAAACAGTCGACCGGCCATGCGGCGCGATACCGCGAACCGCCGACGAAGAACTGCAGGGCCGTCGCCGCCACCAGAATCAGGGCGACCCGGCCAAACTTCACGGTCCCGCACTCCCCGGTCTCCCCGGGGCCGATGAGGCCGCCGGTGAAGGAGCGAGCACCAGCACGTCGGTCAACCGAGAGAAGGAGACGGCCGGGGTGACACGGATCTCCAGGAACAGGTCGCTGCCCCGGGCGACGGTCGCCACGCGTCCGATGACGACGCCGCGCGGATAAACGCCGTCGATTCCCGCCGACTCGATCACGTCGCCCGGCTGCACGCGCGAGGTCATCGAGACGTTGTTCAGGCGCATGCCGCCCTGCCCGTCGCCCCGCACGACTCCGAGATCCTGGGTTCGCGCGACGCGGGCTCCGACCGCCGCCGAAGCGTCCAGAAGCAGTTGCGCCCGCGAGACCGTCGCCCCGACGGTCACGACGCGTCCGACCAGGCCCTCGGCAACGGCAATCGGAGATCCCTGCGAAATGCCGGAGGTCGAGCCGGCGCCGATCAACGCGCTCTGCGCGCCCGCGCGGCTGTCGAACAACAGGACCGGGGCGCTCGTCAGCACGTTGGGAAGAGCGGCCCCGCTCGAGAGAAGGAGTCTCTCGCGCGCCGCCTGCGCCACCTGCGCCCGGAGACGGAAGAGCTCCTGGTCCTTTCCCGAAAGCTCCTTCTTCAACCGGCTGTTCTCCTCGCGGGCGGTGAAGGTTTCCGCCACCGAGTCGGCCATCCCGGAGACCGAGCGCGAGATTGAGGACGTGAGGCCGCCGAGCGGCGCGGCGACCGAGAGGATCCACGACTGGAGAAGCGAGCCGCGGCCTCGGGCGCCCGGGGCCTGGGCGGACAACAGGAGAACGCAGAAGACGAGCACGCAGGCGAGCAGGAGCCCGCTCCTGCGGGAACGCCCGACGACGGTGTCGACCGAGGGCGCGCTCATGGTTCGGCAGGCGGCGGGCGGTAGGCGGTAGGCGAACCGCGAATCGCCGAGACTCGCCAGAACATTGCCGCCTCCCGCCTCCCGCCTCCCGTCTCCCGCTTCACGTGATGCTGATCTTGCGGAGCAGATCCATGTCGGTGAGCATGGCTCCGGTTCCGAGAACGACGGAGGCGAGCGGATCCTCGGCGTAGGAGATCGGGAGACCGGTTTCCTCGCGCAGCCGGCGGTCCAGGTTGCGCAGGAGGGAGCCTCCCCCGGTGATGATGATCCCCTTGTCCATGATATCGGCGGAGAGCTCCGGCGGCGTGCGCTCCAGGGCCACGCGCACGCTCTCGACGATCGCGGCGACGACTTCCGCCAGCGCCTCGCGCACCTCCTCGTCCGTCAGCGTCAGGGTCTTGGGCACGCCCTCGACCAGGTCCCGCCCCTTGACCTCCATCGAAAGAGGCTCGTCCAGGGGATGCGCCGAACCGATCTCGATCTTGACCTGCTCGGCCGTCCGCTCGCCGATCAGGAGGTTGTACTTGCGCTTGACGTACTGGATGATCGCCTCGTCCATCTCGTTGGACGCGATGCGCACCGACCGGCTATAGACGATTCCGGCGAGCGAGATGACCGCGACGTCCGTCGTCCCGCCGCCGATGTCTACGATCATGTTGCCGGCGGGCTCGGTGATCGGGAGCCCGGCGCCGATCGCGGCCGCCATCGCCTGCTCGATGATGAACACCTCCGATGCGCCGGCCCGCAGCGCCGAGTCCTGCACGGCGCGCTTCTCGACCTGCGTGATTCCCGACGGCACGGAGATGACGATCCGCGGGCGTACGAAGAGGGAGCGTCCGTGCGCCTTCTTGATGAAGTGATCGAGCATCTTCTCGGTCACTTCGAAGTCCGCGATCACACCGTCCTTCATCGGGCGGATCGCGACGATGTTTCCCGGAGTGCGCCCGACCATCTCCTTGGCTTCGGAGCCGACCGCCTCCACGCGGTTGGTTCCCGTGTTGACCGCCACGATCGACGGCTCGCGCACGATGATCCCCTTGCCGCGGGCGAAGACCAGCGTGTTCGCCGTTCCCAGGTCGATGGCAAGATCGTTGGAGAAGATCGAAAAGAGAGATTTGAATGCCAAGAAAGCCCCCTAAGCCGGCAAACGGTAGACGGCAGACGGCAGACGATCCCGGGAGGAGAGCTCGTTGCCTTCCGTCTTCCGTCTCACGTCTTCCGAGTCATTCATAAGGATTCCACGAACACCTTAACCTGTTTCACCGTCTCGTTGCCCGCCGCGTCCACGGCCTTGACGATCAGCGCGGCGGATCCCTCGCGGTTGACCGTCACCGTCTTCTTGAAGGACCCGTCGGCATCGACGTCCGCGGGCTCGCCGTTGACCGTGACGACCGCTCCCGGGTCCGTCTTGCCGTAGATCAGGAAGAGGTTTCCCATCTGCTGCGGCGGGGAGACCGTCAGCCGGGGCGGCGATCCGCGGTTGATCCCGGCCGCCGCGAGGTCCGCCGCCATCTTGAAACGCCGGATGGCGCTCCAGTCCGAGAGGTGGCCGGAGGCGTCAATCGCCGCCACGCGCCAGAAGTAAGACCCTTCCCGCGAAATCTTGACGCGCGTCGCGGTCCCGGTGCGGTCGTCCAGGTCCACGTCCGTGGTGTCGGGCACGAAGAGGCGGGAGCGCGAGATCTGGATCCGGTAGCGAGCCGCCCGCGTCACGGGACTCCATTTCAGGTCGACCTCGTCGGTGGATTTCAAGTCATACGCCCGGTCGTCCGGCGGGAGCACGAGCACCGGCGACTCCGGAACGGAGACCTTGGCGGAGATCTGGCGGGTCCGGACGGCGGCCGAGATCTTTTCGCGATCGGCCAGGACTACCGTTTCCTTTCCCGTCGAGACGGTCGCCTTGCCCCGATATGTCGTGACGTCGGTCTTCTCCCCTTTTTCGACGTCGACCGCGACGCGGGATTCGCGCTCGATCGAGGCCGTGGCCGCATCGGTCGAAACCGTCGTGCTCGACGCGGCCGTGTAGACGTTGACCGTCCCCGAGACCATCTTGACCTGGCTGCCTCCGGCTTCCGGCGAGGCCGGACGGCGCACTTCGAAGAGCGACCCGGGGCGGATCGTGTAGAGCGTCCCGTCCGTGAACATGATCTCTGCCGAGCCTGTCCGTCCCGTCTTGATGAAATCCCCGTCGAAGAGGCTCTGGCGCATATGGGCGGGCCCGAACGCCGCGCCGCCTGAGGTCTGGATGGAAACGTCTCCTTGCGTAAAGATCAGTGATGCGTCTCCCAGCTCCTCCGACGCGGTGCCGCTCGAGGCGCGTCGCGAATAGGACTGGGACTCGACGGCCAGGCGGTAAGCCGAGTCGTAATTGTTCCGAGCGAACGCATCTTCGGCGCCGCGAAGGAAGGTGCGCGCCTGCGCCAACAGTGAGCCCGGCCGGACGTTCGCGCTGGCCGGAGAGGCACGCTCGATGAGCTGTCTCGCCGCCACGATCTCGATCTTCGCTCTCTCCTGCGGCGAGCGGCGCATCCGCGACTGGAGCGTGTAGCCCAGAAAAGCGGCTGCGGCCAGAAAGACCAGCAGGATTCCCCACGTCTGGATCGTCCGGATCGGAATGACGAACCAATCCAGATCCGTGCCGACAGGTTGCCCTGGCTTCCTCTTACGCTTAAACATCCAGATTTGCGAGACTTATCCAATTCGCTTATAGCACACGCAGGTGGTGGGCGGTAGGTGATAGGTGTCAGGGACGGGAGCACTCCTACCCCTCACGTCCGCGACCCGCGACCTATCACCCACCACCTCGTCTCGGCTATAGTCGCCCGTTCTCGAAAAGTTAACCGGGAGGTTCCTCCAGATGCTGAAAACCATGCGCGACAGCTTCCACCACCTGAAGTGGACGCTGTTCGCCGTCATCATCGTCTTCATCCTGGGCTTCGTCTACTTCTCCGGCACGAATACCGGCTCGAGCGACGCATCGGGCCAGGTGGTCGCCAGGATCGGAGGCGACTCGATCAGCGCTGCGGAGTTCGATCGGCGCTACCGGTCCGAGCTCGATCGGCAGCAGGCGCAATACCAGGGCAAGCTTTCCCCCGAGCTAATTCGCGCTCTGGACATGCCCCGCCAGGTCCTGGATTCCATGATCGACCGGGTCCTGCGGCTGGAGGCCGCCCGGAGGCTTTCCCTCAAGGTCAGCGACGAGGAGGTCGCGGCGGCGGTCATCTCATTCCCGGAGCTGCAGGAAAACGGCCACTTCATAGGCAACGAGAAGTACGAACGGTTCCTCCGGGCCAACGGCTATACGCCGGAGCGCTTCGAGGAGGACGTGCGGGAGGGTCTGCTCCTCCAGAAGTACTCGACGCTCGTCAAGGCGTCCGTTCTCGTGCCGGACAAGGACCTCCAGCGCGAGTTCTCCAACCGCAACGACAAGGCTTCGATCGAGTACGTCAAGATTCCGGCCGGCAAGCTCGAAACCGTCGCGCCGGCCAGCGACGCCGATCTGAAGAGCTACCTGGAGAAGCACAAGGACCGCTACCAGACCGCGGCGCAGCGGCGAACCAAGTACCTGGTCGTGGACCGCGGCAGGGTCCACGCGCAGATCAAGATTCCCGACCCGGAGCTGAAGGCCGATTACGATCGGCGCAAGGCGAGCTTCCAGATGCCCGAGCAGGTGGCCGCCTCGCACATCCTCATCAAGGTCGATCCCGATAAGGGCCCCGCGGCCGATGCCGCGGCCAAGCAGAAGGCCGAGGCGCTCTTCGCCCGCGCCAGCAAGGGGGAGGACTTCGCCAAGCTCGCCAACGAAAACACGGACGACCCCAGCGGGAAGGGGAGCGGCGGACAGCTTGCCCCCTTCGGCCGCGGGCAGATGGTCCCGGAGTTCGAGCAGGCCGCGTTCGACATGAAGCCGGGCGAGATCCGGGGGCCGATCAAGACCCAGTTCGGCTATCACATCATCAAGGTCCTCTCGAAGCTTCCCGCCCACATCCGCTCCTTCGAAGAAGTGAAAGGACAGATTCTCGCGGAGCTTTCCGAGACGCGCTCGCAGGCCGAGACCGACCGGGTGGCGCGGGAGCTGGCGGACAAGATCAAGCAGCTGAAGAACCCAACGGACGACGACCTGCGCAAGCTGCAAAGCGACGTGGTGACCTACAACGAGACCCCGTGGGCAGCCAAGGGCGACCCCATTCCCGGCATCGGCGCCAACGCCCGCTTCTCGGAGGAAGCCTGGAGCCTGAAGCTCGGGCAGATCTCCACGACGCCGATCACGACCACGCGCGGCCCGGCGTTCGTGAAGCCGACCGAGGAGCGCCCAGCCGGCGTGCCGCCGCTCGATGAGATCAAGGCCAGGGTCACGGCCGACTTCCAGGCCGACCGGCGCGACCGGGAGGCGATCGGGAAGCTCCAGCCGGTGGTTCAGGAGCTTTCCTCGGGTACAACGCTCGCCGCCGTGGCAGCCCGGTACGAAACGGAAGTCAAGACGACTCCGGACTTCGGTCCCGGCGGACCGATTCCCGAAATCGGGAACGCGCCCGAGCTCTCGGCCGCGATCTTTCAGACGGGCAAGGGCCAGGTCGGGCCGCCTGTCCCGGCGGCCGGAGGATTCGTGCTCTTCCGCGTCGTGAACCGTGTCAGCGCGGACTCGAAGATCTTCGAGACCCAGAAGCCGGAGATCCTGGATACCCTCCAGGCCCGCGAAGCCGAACGTCTCCTGCGGGCGGAGCTGCAGCGGATGCGCGCGGACCGCAAGATCCAGGTCAACGAGGAGCTGCTGAAGACCTTCCTCCCGGAGCAGAACGCTCCCCGCCGGGGATGAGCGAGAAACGAGGGCTTCGCCCCGAGACCCTCGCCGTTCACGCCGGGAAGCGCTCCGATCCTTCCGGGGCGAGGCCCCTCGTCGACCCGATCTTCCAGACGGCTCCGTTCTCGTTCCCCGACACGGACGCGCTCGCTCAAGCCGCGCAGGGGAAGCCCCCCGACGCCTTCTACACGCGTGAAGGAAATCCGACCGTCACGTCGGCGGAGAGGAAGCTCGCGTCGCTCGAAGGTTCGGAGGACGCGGCGCTCTTCGGGTCGGGAATGGGAGCCATCTCGACGGCCTTCCTCGCACATCTGAAGAGGGGCGACCACGTCGTCGCCACCGAGGACCTCTACGGCGGCACGCTCCGTTTCTTCCGCGACGTGCTCGAGCCGATAGGCGTGACCGCGACGCTCGTGCCAACCGAAGCGCGGCCCGCGTTCGAGGAGGCGATCCGGCCGGAGACGCGCTGGCTCTACGTCGAGTCTCCCACGAATCCGCTCGTGAAGATCGTGGACCTGGCGTTCGTCGCGGACCTGGCGAAGCGCCGCGGCCTCGTCGCGGCCATCGACGGGACCTTCGCCTCCCCCATCCTGCAGCATCCCATCGCGCTCGGCTTCCACCTCGTTCTCCATTCGGCAACGAAGTACTTGAACGGCCACGCGGACGTGACCGCCGGATTCGCGGCCGGTTCCAGAAAACTTCTCGAGCCGATTCGCGAGCGGCGGACCCGCACCGGCGCGATCCTCGATCCGTTCGCGGCGTTTCTTCTGACGCGCGGTATGAAGACGCTCCCGCTGCGCGTCGAGAGACAATCGGAGAATGCCCTTCGCCTGGCAGAGGCCCTCCGCTCCCATCCGGCCGTCGAGAGGGTGCACTACCCGGGACTCCCGTCGCACGCCGGGCACGAAGCCGCGCGCCGGCAGATGAAGGCCTTCGGCGCGATGCTCGCCTTCGATCTGCGCGGCGGCCTGAAATCGGCCAGGACGCTGCTCTCGCGGCTCACGCT
>DATIRW010000047.1:0-1708 GCA_035469365.1 Thermoanaerobaculia bacterium | reverse complement strand
GCAATCCGCCGGGTCACCGCTTCCTTGAAGCGCTCGCCTCCGCGCCTGGCCCAGTAGTCCGCGATGAACTTCTCGGCGTCCGCGTCCGACTGGACCTTCGTCCACTCCTGCTTCTCGGGGGCGGTCAGGAAATAGGCCTCGGGCGATTTCGCCCAGTCCTTGTACTTGGAAAGCTGGCACAGCGCGACGGAAGCGACGGCAAAAGCCGCGGCGGCCGAAAAAAATCTCTTCACAGGACCTCCTCCTTCGAGAGGGCGCATTCTAGCCCCTGTCGAGCAAGAAATGCGCCCGAAGAAGGGCCGCCCCGGCCGATGCGGCGACGCGTCTCTTGCGCCTACCGCTTGGGGCGGTCGACGGGAGCCAGGGCCGCGGGCCCCTTCGGGATGGGGGCGAGCGCGAAGCGGCGGTCGATCTGACCGCGCCGCGTTCCCACGTCGTCGCGAATCGCCGACAGCAGCTGGGAAACCTCCCCCTGGATCTTCTCCATGCGCTCCTTCATGTGAAGGATCACTTCCACGCCGGCCAGGTTGACGCCGAGATCCCGGGTCAGGGTGAGGATGATCTCCAGGCGCTCGATGGTGGTCGCGTCGTAGAGGCGGGTGTTGCCCTCCGTGCGGGCCGGCCGCAGCAGCCCCTCCCGCTCGTAGAGCCGCAGCGTCTGCGGGTGGATGCCGAACCTCTCGGAGATGGCGCCGATGCGGTAGACGCCGGGCCGGCCCCGCGAGCTCATTTCGCCCTCTTCGCTTCGAGCGGGATCGTCTGGCTCCGGTCGCTCTTCTGCGCCACGATCTTCAAGACCCCCGCGCGCAGCGTCGCCTTGATCTGCGAGGGGTCGAGCGAGGCCGGGACCGCGAACTCGCGCGAGAAGTTGCCGTAGATGCGCTCCATGCGGACGAAGTTCTTCGGCTCGGCGCCGTTCTCGGGCCGCCGGTGCCCGGTCACCCGGAGCTTCCCCTCGAGGGACTCGAGCCGGACGTCCTCCAGCCGGACGCCGGGCAGCTCGATGTGCAGGATGATCTCCTCCGGGGTCTCGTAGACGTCGGCCGCGGGCGACCAGAGCGCCGTCGAAAGCCCCTCGTCGGGGAACTCGGTCCGGTGAATCGTCTCCTCGAAGAGGCGGTTCATCTTCTCCTGGATCCCGAAGAGATCCTGGAGGGAGTTCCAGCGGACATCGCTCATGAATTAGCCATCAGTTTACAGCTGTCAGCCGTCAGCCAGATCGGCTAAGCGCTGATAGCTGAGAGCTTCCTCCTCACTTCTTGTCCGCGTCCACGTACTCCGTGTCGATGACCTCTTCCTCCTTGGGCGCGCCGCCCTCAGACGGCCCGGCGGGCCCGGAGCCGGGCGCCGACTGGGCCGTCCGGTACATCACTTCGGCCAGCTTGTGCGAGGCCTGCTGCAGGCGCTCGCCGGCGGCGTTCATGTTCTCGGTTCCCCCGGCCTCGAGCGCCTTCTTGGCGTCCGCCAGGGCCGCCTCGAAGGCGGAGATGTCGCCGGCATCGAGCTTCGAGCGGTTCTCGTTGAAGGATTTCTCGCTCGCGTAGATGAGGCTGTCGAGCCGATTCTTGGCCTCGATCTCCTCCCGGCGCTTGCGGTCCTCCTCCGAGTGCGAAGAGGCTTCCTTGACCATGCGGTCGATCTCGTCCTTGTTCAGGCCCGAGGACGCCGTGATCGTGATTCTCTGTTCCTTGCCGGTGCCCAGGTCCTT
>DATIRW010000046.1:0-2259 GCA_035469365.1 Thermoanaerobaculia bacterium | reverse complement strand
GGGCGGGTCCACGCTCGTGCGCGATGTCGTCGACTACGCCGTGCCGCTCGGCCCGCTCGGATCCCTGGCCCACTTCCTCTTCGTCGAGCGCGCGCTTGCCGAAATCTTCGACTTCCGGCAGAACGCGATCCGACGCCTGATCGACCGCGCCGAAGCCTTGCCGCCCCTCCCTTTCCGCGGATGATGCGAACTCTCGTCTGGTTCCGAGGCAAAGATCTTCGCGTCGCGGATCACGCCCCGCTGCGCGATGCCGCCGAAGCCGGGGAGGTCATCCCCCTGTTCGTCCTCGACCCGTACTTTTTCGTTCCCGCCCGCGCCCGGCAGCTGCCTCGCCGAATCCAGTTCCTCCTGGACTCACTCCGTGAGCTCGAGGCGAACCTCGCCGATCGCGGCTCGCGCCTCTTGGTCGTCGCGGGCAGGAGCGTCGAGGTCGTTCCGCAGCTGGCCAGGAAGTGGAAGGTGGACCGCGTGGCCGCGCATCGCTGGGTCGAGCCCCTCGGCCGGGAGCGGGACCGGCGCGTGCGCGCGGCTCTCGGAGTGAGGTTGGATCTCTACGAGGGGGAGACCCTCCTGCCGCCCGGCCTCCTGCGCACTGGCGGAGGAAAACCGTACTCGGTGTTCACGGCCTTTGCCCGGGCGTTCGCCGCCTCCGCTGCCGTCGGCAGACCTCTGAAGGCGCCGAAGTCGCTGCCCCCCCTGCCGCGCGGCGTCGAGGCGAGGACCACGGAGATTCCGACGTGCGAGGAGCTCGGCATCACGCGGACGGCCGCAGTCCTCGTCGGCGGGGAACGGGCCGCGCGGGAGCGGCTCCGGCGGTTCCTCGAGGGCCCCGCACGCCGGTATCATGAGCTTCGCGACCGGCTCGACCTGCCCGGCACGAGCAGGCTCTCGGCGGACCTCAAGTTTGGAACGATCTCGATCCGTCAGGTCTGGACCGCGGTGGAGAAGGCCCTCGACGGCGCCAGGGGCGCGCGGTCCTTTCTCAACGAGCTCGTCTGGCGTGAGTTCACCCACAGCACGCTGTGGGATCGCCCCGAGCTGCTCGAGCAGCCTTTCCGGCGGCAGTTCACCGGCTTTCCTTGGGAGAACAATCGCGCCCTCTGGGACGCCTGGGTCGAAGGCAGGACCGGTTATCCCGTCGTGGATGCCTCCGCCCGCCAGCTGCTCGGCGAGGGCTTCGTCCACAACCGGGCGCGGATGATCTCGGCAAGTTTCCTCACCAAGCACCTGCTCATCGACTACAGGCGCGGGGAGGCGCACTACATGAAGTTCCTCACCGACGGGGACTGGGCGCAGAACAACGCCGGCTGGCAGTGGTCGGCGGGCTGCGGCTGCGACGCGCAGCCCTACTTCCGCATCTTCAACCCGGCGACGCAGGGAGACAGGTTCGACCCCGAGGGGGACTACGTGCGCCGCTGGGTTCCCGAGCTCGCGGGCATGCCCGCCCGATACATACACCGCCCGTGGGAGGCGCCCGTATCGGTGCTTCGCGCCGCCCGAGTACAGCTCGGGAAAGACTATCCCCGGCCGGTCATTGACCACCGCTTCGCGCGCGAGCGCTTCCTGTCGCTCGCCGCGCGCCACTTCAAGAGCGCTCCGTCGCCGGCGGGACCATGAGCGGGGGCACCTCCGTCCGTGCTATCCTGCGCCCCCCGTGGGGCTGTAGCTCAGTTTGGGAGAGCGCCTGAATGGCATTCAGGAGGTCGACGGTTCGATCCCGTTCAGCTCCACCAACCGTCGCTACGCCCGCTCCGCTTGGATTTCGCCCCTTTCGGGGCTCATCAGCTCCGGGGCTTCGCTCCCACGGCGAAAGGAGATTCGATGAGAACGTCCGGAACCCTGGTCTTCAGCGCAGTGGCTCTGTTGCTGGGCGCTTCCGCCCCGGCCCAGGAAGCGAGCCCGTCCTGTCCTCACCATCCGGCGGCGAGCCGCGAATCCGGAGGCCATGACGCGGACCATCATGCCAGTGTCGACGCGCGGGGCGACAAGGTCATGGGCTTCGATCACGCGAAGACGACACATCATTTTCTTCTGGCCGCGACGGGAGGATCGATCGAAGTCACCGCCAACGGTGCGGAAGACACGGAGAGCCGCGACGCCATCCGGGCTCACCTCGCCCACATCGCGAAGATGTTCTCCGAGGGGAACTTCGAGGCGCCGATGCTGATCCACGACCGCGTTCCTCCCGGCGTGCCCGTCATGAAGCGGAAGAAGACCGGCATCCAATGGAGGTACGAGGAGATCGAGAACGGCGGCCGG
>DATIRW010000045.1:0-3398 GCA_035469365.1 Thermoanaerobaculia bacterium | reverse complement strand
CGCCCTTCAGGTCCGGCTCGCTGCGCAGGCGCGCGGCCAGCGGGAAGAGAGGGACCTGGAGGCAGGCGAGCATCAGGGGGGAGAAGGTGGTAGGTGGAAGGTGATAGGTGGTAGGGAGGGGCGGAGGAGATTGGTGATTGGGGGTTCTGTCATCCTGAGCGCAGCGAAGGATCTGCTCCGGTCTCGCCGGATTAGGGTGGGGGTAGATCCTTCGTCGCTTCGCTCCTCAGGATGACAACGCTCCTCAGGATTACAAAGGGAGTCGGCGTTCGTTGCGCCCTCACCCCGGCCCTCTCCCGGGGGTTGGAGCGACAGACGAAGTGGTTGGGTCGTGGCGGGGGCGGCTCGGGCGAGTTTTTGTAACGTGAGGCGGGAGGAGAGGCCGGCCAGGAGGCGGGGGGACTTGCCGGAGCCGCGCCAGTGGGGACGGGGGGCATCGGCGGTAAGGACCGCTTCGGCGGCGATGCCGCTCATGCGGCCGGGAGTCAGGAGAAGAAGAGAAGCGCCTTGCGCCTGCGACGCGCGCGCGAGGCGGATCCAGGCGGCGTCGGGTATGAAGCGACCGCCGCGCGCGGAGAGACCCAGGTCCGCGACGACGAGCGGGAAGCCCGCCGCGAGCAGCATCTCCGCCGCGGCGAGCGTTTCCTTGACGCGGCGCGGGCGCACCCAGAGGAGAAGCTCCAGGTCCACACCCTCCGCGGCCGCGGCCTGAGGGTCCAGGTTCTCCTCCGGATCCAGGAGCGCGGCGGGCTCTCCGGCCGAGGTGACAGCGGTGAGTGCCGCGAGGCCGATCGAGAAGCGTCCGCTCGAGCGGCGCCCGACGAGCTCGACCAGTCCCCGGGGCAGTCCACCCGAGAGGAGACGATCGAGCGGTTCGACACCGGCCGCCAGGCGCTCGCCGATTTCCCGGCGCGGCGGCAGGTCCGACGCGACGGAGATCTTCGCGCCCAGGCCCGCAAGCAGGCGGCTCTTCGGCCTGGCGGCCAGCGCCTTCTCGACGATGTCTTCCAGTCGCAGCGGATGGGTCATAGAAGAAGGTCCAAAGTAGGACGAAAGGCAACATAGGCGTAAAAAGAGCGTAAGTCAAGATGCGGCCCGGTTCGAATTTAAGTCAGCGGTGACTTGGTAACCTACTGAAGGGCTTCAAGTTGACGCAGGTAACCACGTCGCCTGCCGCGGAGGAGAAGAGTTGAGAAGTCTAAGGTTTAAGGTCTAACGTCTAATGTCGGGCCCCGAGACCTTAGACATTTGACCTCGGACATGAAAGCAAGCTTGCCGTGAGCGACACGATCCAAGCCACAGGGACGACCACACCGGCGGAGCCTCCCGCCAAGACGGCCGGAGCGTGGGCGACGATCCGGGAGGCGCTGCGCGGATCGCGGCAGGACTACACCGAGGGGGCGATCGGGCGCGCCATCGTGCTGCTGGCCGTGCCGATGGTGCTGGAGATGGTGCTCGAGTCGGTGTTCGCGGTCGTGGACGTCTTCTGGGTGGCGCACCTGGGCGCGGACTCCGTGGCGACGGTCGGACTGACCGAGTCCATGCTCGCGCTCATCTACGCGGTGGCGATCGGGCTCTCGATGGGGGCCGCGGCGACGGTGGCGCGCCGCGTCGGGGAAAAGGACCTGGACGGCGCGGCGAAAGCGGCGTTCTCTTCGATCGCGCTCGGCGTCTGCGTGGCGGTGCCGATCGGGATCGCGGGATTCCTCGCAGCGCCGCGGCTGCTCGCCGCGATGGGCGCCTCGGGGGATCTCATCCGGACGGGCTCCGGCTTCACACGGATCATGCTGGGATTCAACGTCGTCATCCTGCTGCTCTTCCTGATCAATGCGATCTTTCGCGGAGCCGGGGACGCGGCGATCGCCATGCGCGTGCTCTGGCTGGCGAACATCATCAACCTGGCGCTCGATCCCTGCCTGATCTTCGGTCTGGGCCCGTTCCCGAGACTCGGCGTCATGGGGGCGGCCGTTTCGACGACCTGCGGCCGCGGCACGGCCGTGCTCGTCCAACTCGTGATCCTGGCGCGCGGCAAGGGGCGCGTCGCGATCCGGCGGGAGCACATGGTCATCGAGCCCGCGGCGATGCTGCGCCTGCTCCGCGTTTCCGGCAACGGCATCCTCCAGGCCGCCGTCGGAACGGCGAGCTGGATCGGCCTGGTGCGCATCCTCTCGGGCTTCGGGAGCGCCGCGCTCGCCGGCTACACGATCGGCATGCGGATGATCGTCTTCGCGATCCTCCCCTCCTGGGGCATGTCCAACGCCGCGGCGACGATGGTGGGCCAGAACCTCGGCGCGAAGAAACCCGACCGGGCGGAGCGCTCCGTGTGGAAGGCGGCGCAGTACAACATGGTCTTTCTGGGCTGTGTCGGCGTCGTGTTCGTCGCGCTGGCGCGGCCGCTCGTCCGCCTCTTCACGAGCGACCCGGCGATCATCCCTTACGGGGTGGACTGCCTGCGCATCGTGAGCTACGGGTTCCTCTTCTACGCCTTCGGCATGGTCATGACGCAGGCCTTCAACGGCGCCGGCGACACCTGGACGCCGACGTGGATCAATCTCTTCATCTTCTGGCTGTGGGAAATCCCGCTCGCCTACGTTCTCTCACACAGCGCCGGCCTCGGCCCCCGCGGCGTCTTCTGGGCGATTGCCATCGCCTTCTCCACCCTCGCCGTCGTTAGCGTGACGATCTTCCGCCGAGGGAGATGGAAAGAGAAGAAGATTTGAGAGGTCGTAGGTGGTAGGAAACCAGACACCACATCCTCATGGCCTTACGAAAAGGACATATTCCGAAAAGAGTGGCCGAAGATCTTCTCAATCGCTACAGCGAGTGCGGATGCTTCGAGGCCTTGAACGCTCTGTCGAGAAATCAATCGAAAGGAAAACAAGCCGATCTACTAGAGACTAGCTCCCGTCCCTACCACCTACCGCCTACCACCTACTTCATTACTGCGAAGAGGTTGCTGTAGTCGTCGGTCCAGAGGCGGACGGCGGGGCCGGCGTCGCGGCGGGCGCAGGCCGGGGAGATGTCGGGAAGCGCGAGTACGGCGGGGTCGCGGGACAGGAGGACCCAGGTCGTCGCCCAGACGTCTTCTCCTCTCTCGTTGCGGTCCACGACGCACATCGGCAGCGACAGCGCGCGCGCGGCGCTTCGCACGACGGGCTCGAGGTCGAGCTGGCGGTTGGAGATATGGAGAGCAAGGATCCCTCCCGGGGCGAGGCGCGCGAGATAGACCTTCATCGCCTCCTTCGTCAGGAGGTGAACCGGAATGGCGTCGCTCGTGAAAGCGTCCACGGCGAGGACGTCGTAACGCGGGGAGATGCCTTTCGAGACTTCCCGCTCGAGAGCGAGCCGGGCGTCGCCCTCGGTGATCTCCACGCGCGCGGGCGAATCGGCGAGGTAGG
>DATIRW010000044.1:0-8371 GCA_035469365.1 Thermoanaerobaculia bacterium | reverse complement strand
CGCGTCTGCAGGAAGGCCGCGCCGAGGCGGACGCCCGATTCGAACACCAGGTAGACCGCGATCGGAAAAGGCAAGAGGCGAGGAATCGAGCTCAATGCGTCCCGCAGGCCCGGGTCGTCGCTGGAGAATTCGGCTCCGACCATCGTGGCGAACGAAAACAGGCCGCTGAAGGCTCCTAGGGCGAGGAGCGGCAGCGCCGAGACAATCGTCATCGCGAGAGCGGGCGCGCCGAACTCGCTTTCCATGTGCTCCTGCACCGGGCCGGGCAGGTGCCCCAGCAGGGGAGAAAACAGGATCGCGAGGCGGCGGCGGTGGATGCTTCGCTTCCGGCTCTTCGCGACGAGGGGGAGGGCGGCCTCGCTCGCGGCATCGTAGGTCTGGATGGAACGCACAGCGTGACGATCCGGCCAGGGCTCGAGGCGGTAGCGCACGCTCCCGTCGGGATGCGAAATCGACTCCACGACTTCGAACAACTCCGTCTCCCAACGAACGGCGGTGCCCGGGTACTCGCTCGAGGTGTGGGATCTGCCGCGGCGCGGGTGCCATCCCTTGATCTCCCGGCAGATGAGCCAGATCCCCTCGGATCCGGCCTCAACCCGGTCATTTCCGAAGGGCCGGTGTTGGGCGCTCGGTGGTCGGTGTTCGGGAGGCAAGCGCGGTCCTTCCGTTAACAAGAATTTAGCATCTTCTGATCGCGACGGCGGCGGGAGCGGAACGAGTCGACGTGGAGTCCGAGCCTCCGGGAGTCGCCAGGGACGCGCGGGTAGAATGCCTGGAGAAGCTGAGCTCGTCTTCTACGGGAGGATCCTTTGGCGTTCGACCCTCGTCAGCGAACAATTCCTGGATGAATAGTTAGAGGGCTCCAACGTGCCCCGCCCGCCGTGGCCGACTCTCGCGGAACCTGTGTTCTCCAGCGAAGGGGATCTCCCGGATCTGAGAGTCCGAGCGCGATCGCTTCTGCTTCTGGCGGCCTTCGCGTTCCTGGTGTACCTGTTACTCATACCGACGCTTCTGAGGACGAGCAGCCCGCCCACGGGCGATCAGCCGTTCTATCTGATGGACGCGATCAGCCTCGTCCAGGACGGCGATCTGGATGTGTCCAACAACTTTGCCAACCATGACGAAGACGCGTTCTATTCGCGCGCCCCCCGTCCCCGGGGTTTCACCGGCCAGAGCGCGCCCTATCCGCTTCCTCCCCATCTGATCGTCTCGCCGGCGCGCCCCCCATCGGAGTGGTACTCCTACCATGCTCCGGGGCTGGGAATCCTGATCGTCCCGGCCTGGATCATCGGCTCCTGGTTTCAGCTCTGGTGGCCAGCCACCGTTGTCTTCATGTGCCTGTTGGGCTCCCTCGTCACAGTCAACATATTTCTCCTGGCCTTCCAGGCCACCGGCGACGATCGTGCCGCGTGGATGGTCTGGGCCGCGATGAGCTTCAGCGCTCCGCTGATGTGCTATTCGATCCTGATCTTCACGGAGGTTCCAGCGAGTCTCTTGATTCTCTACGCGTTCCGGCGGTTCTCGGTGGGATGGGGAGCCAACCGCCCCTGGCAGCTCGCGCTGGCCGGTATCTGCGTGGCCTGCATCCCCTGGCTCTCCTGGCGCTGCGGAACGATCGCGGCCGCTCTGGGTGCGTACGGGGCCGTACAGTGGTGGCGATTCCAACGTTTTGCGCAGACATCCGGAGCTCGGCGGACGGTCTCGGCCGCGTTCCTGGTCATCCCCTTGTTGCTCTCGGCCCTGGCCATCGGCGGGTATGGTCATTTCCTGACTGGCAAATGGCTGCCCGACATCCGCTATCGCGCCGGCGGGTCGATCGACGTGTTCCACTGGCCCTGGCATGGCGGACGGGACCTGACGCTCTTCGTCAGCGGCGCGATGGCCCTCCTCTTCGACCAGCAGTGGGGACTTCTGGTCCATTCACCGGTCTATCTGCTGGGGCTGGTGGGTCTCCTGGCGATGCTCCGGTCCGGCAGAAACGCCGAGCATCGCCAGCTCGCGTGGCTCGCGTTCCTGAGTGTCCCCTATCTCGTCGTGATCTCCGCTTTCGAGAACTGGGGAGGGCTCTGGTGCCCGCCGGGAAGGTATCTGACTCCGCTTATCCCCCTGTTCGCCCTGCCGTTGGCGCGCTCGCTTCAGGTTCTCATCAACATCCGGGCATATCGGGTTGTTTTCGTGCTGCTCACGCTGCTCGGCTACTCCTACATGTTGCTGGTGAGCAGCGATCTCCACCTGATGTGGCCGGCCCGCCAGGGATACTTCTGGGAGTGGGCTTCGCATTGGCTTCCGGGGGGGCTGGACCCGCGCCGCTACATTCCCGCCTTTGCGTGGCCCGATGAACGCCGGCCGGTCAAGACAGCCTGGATGTTCGGATCAGCCGCGGTGCTGGTTCTCCTCTTCCACACGCTGATGCCCCCGGGGGAGCCGGCGCGCTCCGGTATCGAACGGATACGCCGCCGGGTTGCCACCTGGGCCGGAACACTGGTCTGCGTCGGCGCGATCTGGATCGTCGTCAACGCCGATGCCATCGGGAGCCCGCTGGCCGACGGGATCCAGAGGTGGTTCCGTCTGCACCGTTGACCTCGGACGAGGCTCTCCTAGGTCTCCAGCAATTCCCGGACCTTGGCCGCGAGCGTGGCCGGCGCGAAGGGCTTCTGAAGGAAACGCCCTCCATCCATGAGGAGTCCTCGCCGGACGATCGTGTCGTCGGTGTAACCCGACGTGCAAAGCACCTTCGTCTCGGGTCGAAGCTCCCCGATGCGGGCGGCCAGATGGGCCCCGTCCATCTCCGGCAGGACGACGTCGGTTAAGAGAACGTGGATCGGTCCTTCATGGCGCTTCGCGAGCTCCAGGGCCTCCTCGGCGCCGCCCGCTTCGAGCACGGTGTAGCCGTAGGACTCGAGAATCGTTCGGATGAGCGCCCGCAGAGACGGCTCGTCCTCGGCGAGGAGCACGGTTTCGGTTCCGCGAAGGCTCACCGCCGCGGGCTGGCGCGCGAGGACGCTCTCGGCGGCTCCCTCCACGCACGGCAGATAGATCTTGAATGTCGTGCCGCGTCCCAACTCGCTGTAGACCCAGATGTAGCCGCCGCTCTGCTTGACGATCCCGTACACCGTCGCGAGCCCGAGACCGGTGCCCTTCCCCTTCGCCTTCGTCGTGAAGAACGGATCGAACACGCGAGCCTGCGTCTGCACGTCCATGCCGATGCCCGTGTCGGTGACGGCGAGAAGGACATAGGGGCCGGGACGGATCGCGTTCTCCATGGTGTCGTCCCCGTCCAGTCTGGTGTCGATCGTCTCGATCGTCAGCGTCCCTCCCCGAGGCATGGCATCGCGCGCGTTCACGGCCAGATTCAGGATCACCTGTTCGATCTGGCCGGCGTCGGCTCGGACGCTTCCGATCACGTCGTCGAGGACAGTGGCCAGCTCGACGTTCTCTCCGACCAGCCGCTGGAGCATCTTCCGCATGCTTTCGACGATCTCGTTCAGGTTCACGCGCGCAGGCTCGAGCGCCTGCTTCCGGCTGAAGGCGAGAAGCTGGCGCGTGAGCGCGGCCGCCGACTCGGCCGCCTTTCGGATCTCGTCCAGCTCCTCGTTCAAGGCGCTCCCTTCTCCGAGCCTCGCCGCGAGCAGGCCGGCGTAACCCAGGATCGCCGTCAGGAGGTTGTTGAAGTCGTGCGCGACGCCGGCGGCGAGCTGGCCGACGGCCTCCATCTTCTGCGTCTGCCGGAACCTCTCCTCCAGGAGCTTGCGTCCGGTGATGTCGTTCTGCACGGCGATGAAGCCGATCCGCTCGCCGTCGGCTCCGAGGACGGGACTGACCGACATTTCGACGGTGACGAGCCGGCCGTCCCGCGTCCGGTTCACGAACTCGCCACTCACCGATTCCCCCGCGATCAGCCTCTGCCAGAAGCGCTCGTAGAACGTCCGTTCGTAGCGGCCGCTCTTCAGGATCCGTGGCGTCTGGCCGAGCGATTCCTCCCGGGTGAATCCGTAGAGCTTCCCGAAGGCGGGATTCACGTACGTGATCGTGCCCTGCGAATCGGTTATGAAGATCGCGTTTTCGGTGTGTTCGACGGCGCGCATCAGCTTCTGGATCGCTTCTTCCGCGGTCCGCAGGTCGGTGACGTCGCGGGAATTCAGAACGATGCCGCCCACGGCGGGATCCGTTACCCGATTGCTTCCGACCACTTCCAAGACCCGCCAGGAGCCGTCCCGATGCCGGAAGCGAAATGTGATCGGGACGGTGAGGGTCGCCCGGGACAGAATCTCGTCCACCAGATCCCTCACGCGGACGACATCGTCGGGATGAACGTGGAGAAACACGTTCGTGCCGACCATCTCCTCGGGTCGGTATCCGGCCGTGCGCGAGGCGGAGGGGCTCGCATACCGGATGGTTCCCTCCGGGCGGATGATGGTGATGAGGTCCCGCGATGCCTCGATCAGGGAACGGAAGAGCTCGCTTCCGTCGAATGCCTCGCCCGCCTGCTTGCCCTGGGAGGTCTCCCGTTCCTCATTTCGGGAATCCGTCACGTCGCCTCGGGCTCGGACTCCCCGGAAGCGGAGGGAAAGAGCTGTTCGAGCAGGGGCTCGATCTCCCGGATGAAGTCCGCCTTGGAAAGGAATCCATCGGCGAGTGCCAGCTCCGATGCGGTCCGGTAGGGAACGCCTCCGTCGAGGGTCACGATCACCACGCGGGGCGCGCCCGCGAGCGACTTGATCCGGCGGGCGGCCTCGAAGCCGTTGATTCCCGGCATCGAAACGTCCATCAGGACCAGATCGGGCCCGATCCGTTTGGCCATCTCGACCGCCTCGTCGCCCGAAGCGGCGAATGCCACCACGTTGCAACCGGGCTCGGCGGCGAGGAACCGCGCGGCCTGCCGGCGGAACTCATCGTTGTCGTCCACGAGAAGGATGCGGACCGGAGGGCGGCCGGACCCGCCGCCCGTGCCTACGGCCGCCGTGTCGTTGTCGTCCCGGAATTTCACGGTCACAGCCTCGCCTTTTGGCGGGCGGGCCGCCATCAGGAGAACCGGAAGTGCGCCGGGAGAAAAACCCGAGCCGGTGACTAGGTATCCGGGGTGACCAGGCCTATTCGGATCGCGTAGCGCACCAGGCCCGCGACATCGTGGATGTCGAGCTTCTCCATGAGCTGAGCGCGGTGCGTTTCGACGGTCTTGACGCTGACACCGAGCGTCCCTGCGATCCGCTTGGTCGAGTATCCCTCGGCGATGAGCTGGAGGATCTCGCGCTGGCGCGGCGTCAGGCTCTCCCGGGGCGTCGGCTCGGCGCCGGTGCGGCGCACGTATTCGCCCACGTGCCGGGACACGGCGGGGGAGAGGTACGTGTCCCCGCGCCGCACCGCCCGGATCGCGAGCTCGAGCTCCGCGAGGGCGGAGTCCTTCAGGATGTACCCGGCCACGCCGGCGCGCAGGGCCTGCAGGACGTACTCCTCGTTAGCGTGCATGGAGAGCAGGATCACGCGCGTCGACGGATGCTCTGCGACGATCCGGGCGGCCGCCTCCAGTCCGTTCAATCCGGGCATGGCGATGTCGAGCAGGGCGATCTCCGGGCTCTTCGATCCGACCTGCGCGAGCGCGTCGCGCCCGTCTCCGGCCTCGCCGACGACCTCGACTCCGGAGATGCTCTCGAGAAGCTTGCGCAGGCCGGCGCGCACGAGAGCGTGATCCTCGGCGATCAGGATGCGGACGCCGGGCATCATGGTGTCTTCGCGGGCGGCGGGGGCGCGAGGGGGAAGCGGGCGCTGACCTGCGTGCCTCCGGAGGGGTCCGACCGGACCTCGAAGCTGCCTCCCAGGAGCAGCACGCGTTCCTCCATCCCGAGAATACCCAGGCTCCGGCCCCCGCGAGCCAGCGCACGCGCCGCGGCCACGTCGAATCCGACCCCGTCGTCCCGGATCGAGAGTGACAGGTCCATCTTCTCCCGGCGCAGATCCACGGACACGTGTCGGGCGCGCGCGTGCTTGGCCACATTCGTCAGGGCCTGCTGCGCCACTCGGAAACACGCCGTCTCGAGCTCGCGTGGGAGGCGCCCGGAGCCCAGATCCGCCAGGAACTCGGCGGCGAAACCGGAGAGCAGCGCCTGCCGGTCCAGGTACCAGCGCAGGGCGGCCGCCAGGCCGAGGTCGTCCAGTACCGAGGGGCGAAGATCCAGCGAGAGATTTCGGACCTGCTCCAGCGCCCGTTCCGACATTCCGATGCTCTCGGAGAGCTCGCCGGCCACGGCTGGGGCGCCCACGTGCCGCTGCAGCGTCTGCAAGTGAATCTTGATGGCCGTCAGGGCCTGGCCGACCTCGTCGTGCAGCTCCCGCGCGATGCGGGACGACTCCTCCTCCCGCACCGATTCCATCCTCGCGGCCAGCGCGCGGAGCTCTTCGTAGGAGCGGCGCAGCCGCTCCTCGCCCAGTTTGCGTTCGGTGATGTCCCGGAAGAAGATCGTCAGCCCTTCCTTCGAGGGATAGATCCGGTTCTCGAACCAGCGGCCGTAGGGCGGGTAATACTCCTCGAGCTCGATTGCGATCTGCTCCTCGGCCGCCCTGTAATAGGCCTTGTAAAACGGCTGCCCGATCCCCTCGGGGAACTCCGTCCAGATGTGTTTGCCGATCAGATCTTCCCGCCGCCGCCCGAAGATCTGGGCCGCCTTCGTGTTCAGATAGGTGTAGCGCCAATCGGTGTCGAGGGCCACGAAGCCGTCGCTGACCCGCTCGAGGATGCTCGCCCGCTGCTCCTCGGCCCGCTTGCGCTCGGTGATGTCCGCCAGGAACGCGATCGTGGCCGGACCGTCCGCAAGCTGCACGACTGTCGCCGCGGCGACCACGGGAAACTGGGAGCCATCCTTGCGCTGACCGACGCCTTCGTATTCCGTGGCGACCAGCAGTCCGAGGCCGCACTGCCGGACGCGCTCCTCGATCTCCGGGCGGGACTGCGGCGCCCACTGTTCGGCAATGGGCCGGTCGCGGAGCTCATCGATGCTCCGGAATCCGTACATTTCCTGGTACTTCTCGTTGGCGTAGATGGTCCTTCCGTTCCGGCCGATGCCGATCGCGACCGGCGCCCGATCGATCAGCGTCCGGAATCGCTCCTCGCTCTCCTTCAGAGCGATCTCCGCCTCCTTGCGGGCGGTGATGTCGCGGAGGTTGGCGACGATGGCGCCGACACCCGGGGTTTCCAGCCGGTTGACTCCAACGGCCTCGAACACGCGCCAGGAGCCGTCCTTGTGGCGGCCGCGGAACTCCATCGTTTCCATTCCATCGGGCCTCCCGACGAGACCACGAAACTTCTCCCGGAGGGCCTCGACGTCGTCGGGGTGGGCCCTCTCGCCGAACCGCCTGAACGGCTTCATCTCCTCGGCGGAGTATCCCCAGAGACGCTCGACCGAAGGGCTCGCGTAGAGCCAATGGCCCTCGCGGTCGAACAGCCCGATGACCTCGGAGCTGTTCTCGACCAGCGCGCGAAAACGCTCCTCGCTCCGCCGAAGCTCCTCCTCGGCGCGCTTCCCCTCAGTGATGTCGTGCGCGAACCCCTCGAAGCCGAGGGTCCGGCCCTCGGCATCCCGTACCACGCGCGAGTCGAATCGGATGGAGACGGGAGAGCCGTCCTTCCTCTTCAGGACGGTCTCGACCCGGACGATTCCGGAGCCCTGTTCGTACTGCGAGAGAACGCGCGCCCGCTCGTCCGGGTCGAAGTAGAGGTCCCCGGGGATGTCGATCCCGAGGACTTCCTCGACGGACTCGTAACCCAGCATCTCAACCAGCGCGGCGTTGGCGGCCAGGAAGCGCCCCTCCAGCGTGGATGTGAAGATCCCGATCGGCGCCAGCTCCATGACCTCCCGGTAGCTCTCGGAGAAAGGCGTCCGGAGCAGGGGAGCCGCGTCGCCGCTCCGGCCGCGGCCCCGCCGCGCGGCGCCTTTTCTCTTCACCTTAAGACGCCTCGCGGAGGCGCGTCTCCGACTCCCGTCTTCACGCCCTCGCTGCTCCTGAGGCCTCGAACCCGGAGAACACGTCGAGAAGCGTCGAATGCTTCATATCGAGGAATCGTATTTCCGCGAAGGCAATTCTAATCCCGCCCTCGGGCGCGGCGCCCTGCCCTGTCATCCCGAGGAGCGAAGGGACGGGGGATCTGCTCCGAAAGAGCTGAAGGCGCGGGAGCAGATTCTTCGCCTACCTCAGGATGACAGGGTGTCTTTGTTCGTGGACTTGTGATTCGAGACGCTAGTGCCCTGACTCCGTCGATAGGCGAGCTTCGAGCCTGGCCAGCCGCGCCTCGAGTCCCGCAATGACCTCGTTCTGATTCTCGATCGTCCTCTGCTGATTCTCGATCGTCTTCTGCTGCTTCTGCAGCTCATTCAAGAGG
>DATIRW010000043.1:0-3573 GCA_035469365.1 Thermoanaerobaculia bacterium | reverse complement strand
CCGCAGCCACTAGGAGCGCGATCATCATCAACGCCGCGAGCACGCGACGATCCGATCCCAGCTTTTTCATGACTACCTCGTCGGTTTGGTGCTGCCGACGCTCTCTTTCCTATTGGCGAGCTCGATATGGAGAGTCATGGTTTTCCCGTCCCCGCGGCCGCTGGAGAGCGCCGGATGGAGGTTGGGCGTTTCACCCGACTGACCAGGCTTCGAACGCGTCCCCGCAACGTCGAAGCCGCCATCGGCGTCCGGTCAAACGTTGCGGGATCGAGCCCGCACGCAACCGTCAGGGATCGTGGTGCCAGTGTCCGCGATCTCCATGGCGTGCGCGCTGCCCAAGGCTCCCTCACGGATCCTCGTGGTGTCCCTTGGCCCAAGGCTATTGCCGGCCGGAGAGCCAGTCAAGAATTTTCCATCTCTTGGACTCTGGAACGCACGCACAAAGGACCAACCGCCGCCGCAACCGACTTCCTCACCGTTCCTCCCTTCTCAATCACATGTCACCAATCCTCAATTCACCGTCTCTTCCTCGTCGCCGGAGTCGGTGGAAGAGGCGGAGGAATGGTGATGCAGCAGGCCCCACCGGCCGTTCGAGCGGATGAAGATGTTGGTCGCCTGCATCCGTGCGGTGCCTTCCTCCGGGTCCGATCCGAACGCGGTGAGGAGCTCGACGCAGGTTACCCAGGCCACGTCCCCCCGGACCCGGATCCGCACTTCCTCGCACGCCACGGACCAGGGGCGGGCGTTGGCGAAGATGTTCTCCCAGGATCGGCGCACCTCGGACCAGCCCTCCAGCCGATGCCAGCCGGGGTGGATGCAACTGGCCGACTCCTCGTGCAGCCACACCAGGTCCATCGCGGAGAGATCGCGCGCTTCCAGGGCGCGGTAGAAGGCGAGGTTTGCGGCCTCGACGGCCGTTTCATCCGGGGTCCTCATGGCTGTCGCGGAAGGATGGCGCCTGCGACGCGCTCGAGATCCACGTTGCCTCCGGAAACGATCGCGACGACCCGCGCGCCCGGAGAGAACCTGGCCTTGCCGAAGAGGAGGGCCGCCGTCGCGGCGGCGCCCGAGCCCTCGACGTAGAGCTTCGCTCGCGTCATCAGGAGCTTCATCGCTTCGATGATCTCGTTCTCCGTGACCGACACGATCTCATCCACGGCCTGGCGCGCGATCTCGAGCGGCAGCACTCCGACGAAAGGAGGAGTCATCCCGTCGGCGAGAGTATCGGAGGGGCGCGGTGCGGGGACGGGCTTTCCGGCGGCTAGCGCTGGGGCGAGCCCCGGCCCCTCGGCCAGCTCGACCGCCACGACGCGAGCCGGCGGCCGGACCTGCTTCACAGCCGAGGCGACGCCGCCCAAGAGCCCGCCGCCGCCGACCGGAACCACGACGGCGTCGGCCTCCGGCAGGTCCTCCAGGATCTCGAGCCCCGCCGTGCCCGCGCCCGCCAGGACGACCGGGTCGTCGAACGGATGGACGAATGTCAGACCGCGGGCTTCCCGGACCTCGTTCAACTTGTCGAAGAGGGTCGCCCGGTCGTCGTGCTCGATGACCTCCGCGCCGTATCCCCGGACAGCATCGATCTTCGATCGCGGCGCGCTCGACGGCATGACGACGGCGCAGGAGGCCCCGGCCATCCGAGCCGCCCAGGCCACGGCCTGCGCGTGGTTGCCCGCCGATACCGTGACGAGGCCGCGCGCCTTCTCTTCCTCGGAGAGCGACAGCACCTTGTTCAGGGCGCCCCGCGGCTTGAAAGAACCGGTCTTCTGGAAGCTTTCGCACTTCAAGTACAGCCGCACTCCCCCCCTCTCGCCCAGCAGCTGCGCCGAGAGAAGCGGCGTGCGGTGAACCTTCCCCGAGATCCTGGCCGCCGCCGCGCGAATGTCCTGGATCGGAATCACGAAAGCGAGTCTATCCGCGCCCGCCTTTTCCCGGTCATACCCCTCGCGCCGTAGGGGCGGCCCTCGCGGCCGCCCGCCTTTCCCGGTTACGCCGCCGCGTGCGAGACGGACACAGCGGTCCCATTGCCACGATGAACGCGATCGTTGGACGCGATGGAATTAATGATGTTCACGGCCGTCTCGACGACGTGGCTCGTCTGGCAGGGGCGCGGGGGACTGCTGAGCACTCCTACGTCACGTGGGGCACGAGGGGCTCGTTTCTCCCGCCTCGGGGCTCAGCTGGCCCGGATCCGCAGGGCTCCCTTGTAGGTCGTCATGTGAAGGTCCGGGCCGCCGCCGTTGACCGCGCCCTGGGCTCGCGCGCCATGTGAACGGCTCGCGTGCGTCATCATCGCGAAGTCCGAATCGATGTCTCCATGGCGCCCGGCGTCGGCGTCGAGCTCGAATCGGCTGTCCTTTGGAAGGCGTACGTCGATCTCCCCCTTGTGCGTGTCGAACCGGCTGGCGCGCGTGAACCGCGCGAACTCGACGCGCACGTCCCCCTTGTAGGTCTCCACTCGCGCCGCGCCGTCCAGGTTCGCGACCCTGGCTGTCCCCTTGTACGTGTGGAGCTTCAGATCGGCTTTCAGGTCCGAAACGCTGATGCTGGACTTGTGATCCTCGATCAGGAGCCGCGCCGTGGCCGGGATCTGGATCGTGTAGCGAACGAACGGGAGCGAGCCGGACTCGTAGTCGAAGAGACCGAGGAAGCCGTGGTGCTCGTGATGCTTGACCTCGTCATAGTCGGATTTGATCTCGACCGAGCTGCCTCCTCCCGAGATTCGCACCTCCGTCCACTGGACCTTCTCGCGGCTTTCCCGGTCGTCGCCGTCCGGCTCGATGCGCGCGTCCACGCGCACCTCCGGCTTGTCCCAGGTCGTGACCGTCACGGTTCCCTTGTACGTGTCGACGGCGACCCGTCCGTCCCGATCCAGGGGAAGCGTCTGATGAACCTCTTTGACGTCAGCGGCTTGCGCGGCAGCGCCGGCTGCCAGAAGGACGGCGAAGGAGAGTGACGCGGTTCTCGAGTGAGCGCCCATCGGCGGACCTCCAATTCCTGTATGCAGATACGCAAGATGCGACGAGAGGTTCGCGGCGTAGAGCGGAATGTCGGCGATCTTTGCGCTTTCACCCCCGCTCTCTCCCGGGGGGGAGAGGGAGAAGACTACGAATGACCGCGGACGGAATGGGGGCGGTAGGGCTCCTCGAGGAAACAGCATTCCTCGCCGGAGAGGGAGAGGTCTAACGCGGCGACGGCGTCGTCCAGGTGCTCGATGCGGCTGGCGCCGATGATCGGGGCAGTAACACTGGGCCGCGAGAGGAGCCACGCGAGCGCGACGCGCGCCGGCGCGGTTCCGCGGCGGCGGGCCGCTTCGACGACGCGGTCAGTGACCCGGAGGTCGGAGTCCTCGTAGAGCCTGTGGGCGTAGTCGTCGCTCTTCGAGCGGGACGTGTTGCCTTCGAGGCCGGCTCGGCGGGACCCGGCGAGCAGGCCGCGCGCGAGCGGGCTCCACGGGAGGACGCCGATCCCCTCCGGGCGGCAGAGCGGCAGCATCTCCCGCTCTTCCTCGCGATAGATGAGGTTGTAATGGTTCTGCATCGAGACGAAACGAGCGAGACCGCGCCGGTCGGAAAC
>DATIRW010000042.1:0-23633 GCA_035469365.1 Thermoanaerobaculia bacterium | reverse complement strand
CCGCACCAGCCGGCTGCGGCTCGCCATCTTCTCCTGCACGCGGCTATCGTAGTCTTACGACGGCTTGTCGCGGAGCAGGCGCAAAAGCGCCCGTTCAGAGCGGTGGAGTCCGGGAGAGCGCCGGGCGGCGAGCTCTTCGATGGTGTCGAGGCACCGGTCGATCACTCTTCCCTTTTCGAAACCGCGGAGAACCGAAGGGGAGATATAGGACGAACGGCAGATCGCCGGCGTGTTGCCGAGCTTCTCGGCCGTCTCGCGGATCGCGGCGGCGATCTTCTTCTTGCGCGCGGTCCTGGCCTCGGAGGGATCCGCCCCGGCCCGAGCCAGCGAGCATGCGCAGAGGAGCGTCCCCGCCCAGGTTCGAAAGTCCTTGGCGGAAAAGCTCTCTCCCATGGATTCCTTGATGTACTGATTGATGTGGCGTCGGCGAATGTTGACCCATGCCCCGCTCTCGTCCCTGTACTTGAAGACTTCCCCGGGGGCCCTGGCGAGATCCCGCACGATCCGCGCGACACTCCGATCCCGGATCTGTCGCCTCTGCCGCTTGCCGAACTTGCCGGGGAAATCGAAAGTCACCAGGTCTGCCGAGACCGACACGTGGCGGCGGCGCAGAGTCGCCAGCCCGAAGCTGCCGTTCTCCTCGGCATAGACGCGGCTCCCGGGCCTCAGGAAACAGGAGGAGAGAATCCGAAGAGCGCAGGCGAGGACCTTCTCGCGCGGAAGGCCTGGTAAGGCGATGTCGTTCATCATTCTCGCCCGCATCTTCGGGAGCATCCGGGCAAAGCGCAGCAGACGTTCATACTTTCTCTTCTCCATCCGAGCCGCGTGGGCCTCGTGGTAGAGGTATTGCCAGCGGCCGGCCGCGTCCCTCCCGATCGCCTGCACCGCGCCGCGGGGCGAAGGGTGGATCGCGACGTCCCTCCAGGCGGGCGGGACCTTCAGAGCCTGGATGCGGGCCAGATCCGCCGCGGCGGGGTGCTTCCCGGCGCTATTCTCGTAGCGGAAACAGTCTTTCTTTCTTCCGAGTCTCCGGATTCCGGTCTTCTGAATCCGCTCCACCAGTGTCATTGCCGGCTCCCCATGCGAGCCGAAATGCAAGAGGCTCGCCGCCGACCAGCGAGAGCCGTGGGCTACCATTCCTCTCGTGCGGCCGCTCTCTCCTCCCGCGACGCCCTTATTCGGGCTGTTTCCCGCCCGGAACGGACGCCATTGAAACGATCGTTTTCGGCCCTCCTCCCGTACGCCGTCTTCCTCATTCTGGCCCTGGTCTCCTGGAACCGATGGATCGAGCCGTACGTGGATTCCGGGCGAGAGCTCATGGTCCCGGCGCGCATTTCCCGTGGAGAAGCGCTCTACCGCGAGGTCCACTTTCACCACGGCCCCCTCGCTCCCTATGCCGGCGCCGCCCTCGACCGCCTGGCGGGCCACAGCCTTGCTGCCCGGATCGCGTTTGCGGCGCTGCTGGGATTGCTCCACCTCGAGGCCCTGCGACGGCTGGCGGCTAGCTGGCTCCCGGCTGGCCGAGACGCTCTTTCGGCGGCTCTGGCTGTCGCCCTCGCGTTCTTCCTGCGGCCGGGAGGCTGGCTTTTTCCCTTCAGCTTCGACATGGCCATCGCCGTCGCGGCCGTGACGTGGGCGCTCATCTTCGTCGCTCCGGGCACGCGCGCGGGCGATTTCCGAACGGCGCTCTGCCTCGTAGCGGCGCTACTCTCGCGCCTGGAGATGGGGCTCGCGGCAATCGTTGTCGTGGCCATCGAAGCGAGAGCGCGGCCGAGGCGGCTGCACCTCCTGGCGCTCCTGCCGCTCGCCGCCACGAGTCTCACCTACACCGGGTTGTCGCTGGGTACGCCGCTCGAGACTCTTGTGTCAGACGGCTGGCTCGCGCTGCTGCATCCTCCCGAGGCCTTCCGCAACGTGTACCGGACGTTCGCCGGACTCGACCGTCCGGGGTTCCGGCTGGTTGAGCTGGCGCTCGCGGCGGCGCTCCTGCTTCTCATCGCGGCGCTGCTCGCCGTGGCTGCTGCAATGGCACGGCTGGCGAGCTCTCGACCGCGCATGGCTCGAGCCGTTCGAATTCTCCCGCCGGCGCTGCTTGGGGCAGTGGCCCTGCTGGCTCTGCGGCCTCCGGCGTCCCTGGCGGAGACCTTCTCCCTCTTCCCGCCTCTCGTGCGGGTCGTGCCTCTTGCGCTGGTCGGTGCCGCGATCTCGCGACTCGTGGGACTGTTGCTCGGGCGCGCCCCGGGGGGAGTCTTCGCCGGCGTGGCGGATTCGGTCCTGTTCATGGCGGCCCTTTTCGGAGCACGCCTCCTGCTCGCCGCGGGATACGCCGGCCCCTTCAACGCGTTCTTCCTGCCTCTGCCCGCCGTCGTCGCTTGCGCCGCTCTCTGGCGGGGAGCCGAAATGGCGGCACCGAGGGTCGGCCACGCCTTGCCGACGCTGCTCTCCAGCGCCCTCGCCGTCTTTCTCGTGTTCCGCCTGCTCGTTCTCACCGACGCCTACCGGCGGCCGGGTTGGACGAGAGTCACGACACCCGCAGGGAGCGTCGTCCTTCCCGAGCCGGTTGCAGCGACAACCCGTCTCGCCCTGCGGGACCTCGAGCACCGGATTGCGCCACGGGGAAGCCTGGCGGGATTTCCCGAGGCCGGCTTCTTCAACTACGTCCTGGACCTCGAAAACCCGCTTCCGCTCGAGCAGTTTTTTCCGGGGCACCTGGACGCCGCGGGCGAATCCCGGATCATCGCCCGCCTGGAAAGCAAGCCTCCGGACGCCGTCGTCCTGATCAACGTGCACGCCGTGGGAGAAGGAGCGAGAGCGTTTGGAAAGGACTACCTTCTGCTTCTGGATCGAACGATCCATCGAGACTTCGCATCCGCGGCGGTCTTCGGGCCCGGCGCCCGTCCGGACGCGCGCATCGGGGATCCCGGCTTCTTCATCGAAGTCCGAGTCCCGAATCACCCATGAGAGTCCAAAGTCTAAAGTCCAAAGTCCAGGGGGGCCGTAGTCTCTTTCTACCCTGGACCTTGGACCCTGGACCCTGGACCTTTTCATGAGGCTCGACCTGGCCGTGTCCCGCGCCTTCGGTCTCTCGCGCCGCGCGGCGCGCGATGCGGTGCGCGCGGGACGCGTGGACGTGGAGGGGGCGGTCGCGGACGAGCCCGGGCGAGAGGTGGCCGGGGACGCGAAGCTCGCGTTTCACCCGAGCCGGCCGGCGCGGTACCGGATCCGCTCGCGTCTCTCCGTCCTCGCCGAGGACGCCGACTTCCTGATCGTAGACAAGCCGGCCGGCCTCCTTTCCGTCCCAACGGCCGAACACGAGCCGGACACTCTCCTCGCGCGCGTCCTCGACTACCTGCATCATCGCTTCGGGCGGCGTCCGACCGCGTTCGTAGCGCACCGCCTGGACAAGGACACCTCCGGCGCCGTCGTCTTCGCGCGCAACCGTCCGGCGCTCCATTTCCTCCAGGACGTTTTCCGGCGCCACGCGATCGAGCGGGAGTACCTGGCGATCGTCGAGGGGGGTCTGCCCGATTCGGGCAGCTTCACCGCCGACCTCGTTCGGGACGGCGGGGATCTGCGGCGCGGCGTCGCGCGTCCCGGCCAGGAAGGAAAGAGGGCCGTCACCCGCTACCGCTCCCTCGAGCGGCTGGACGGTGCGACTCTCGTCTCCGTTGAGCTGGAGACCGGCCGTACGCACCAGATCCGGGTCCACTTCGCCGCGGCGGGCCATCCCGTGATGGGCGACCGTGTCTACGGCGAGAGAGGTCGAGAGTCGAAGGCTCAGGTCCCTCGCCAGATGCTCCACGCGCGGCGCCTGGGATTCGCTCATCCGCGTACGGGCGCCCCGGTCAGGGCCGAGTCTCCACTCCCCGCGGATTTCTCGGCCGTCCTCGATTCGTTGAGAAGACAGTCGAAAGTCAAAGACAAGAAAAGAACGCCCCGGGTTGCCCCGGGGCGCTCGAAAGACACTCGACCCTGAACTCTTGGCTTTCGACTCTTCTCGCTACGCGAGAACGATCACGACGACACGGCGGTTCTTGGCGCGGCCGTCCCTGGTCTTGTTCGAATCCACCGGCTCGTCTTTCCCGTAGGAGATCGTGGACATGCGGTTCAGGGCGATCCCCTGCTTGCTCAGGTAACGGCGGACCGCCTCCGCCCGCGCCTCGCCGAGCTTGTAGTTGTACTCCTCGGCGCCGGTCGCGTCGGTGTGCCCCTGGATCTCCAGGTACACGTTCTTGTTCTCCCCCTTGAGTCGTTCGGCGAAGTCCTTCAACTTGTCTTCCGCCTCCTTGGAGAGCTCGTGCCGATTGACGGGGAACTTCACCGCGTCGTCGGAGAGGACGAGAGAGTAGACGAACTTGCCTTCGGCCAGCTTGCCCGCCGCCGAAGCGCGGTCGAGGGCCTCCCTCGTCGTCTTGTCGAGCTCCGCGATCTTCGTCTCGTGCTCCTTGACCTTGGTCTGCGTCGCCTCGACCTGCGACTCCACCTCGTTGATCCGCTTCTCGGACGTCGCGCTGCTTTTAGAAACCTCCTCGCTCACGTACTGCTTGGTCGCGCACCCGGTGAGCCCGAAGATGCCTAGAAGAAGCGCCCCGCCCGCGAGACCTGGTTGAAACCACCTTCGATTGACCATGAAGACCTCCATCCTCCGTTGTTAATGTTCCGCCGTGGCCGCCGGAGCCGTGCCCCGGTACCCTCGACGGGCTCGAACGTCCCATGTGCCTGGCTTGACGACCGTGACTACCAGGATCCGGTATTTTACCTCTCCCTGCCCGGAGGCTGTAAACCCCAGCAAATACTGCTTCCGGACCTCGGCGCCGATCTTCTCGGCGACCGGGCCCAGGTCCTCCTCTCCCCCCGGCAGGTACATCTTTCCCCCGCTCGATACCGCCAGCATTCTCAGGTTGTCAACGGACAACTGGCTGCGCTCCTCGTCGGTCAGGCGGTCGAAAGAAGCGTTCTTCATCCCGACCGCGTACACCGGTATGGACACCTGTTGCAGGATTTCTGCCATCTCGGCCGGAGACAGCCGGCTGGCGTTGTCCACTCCGTCGGAAAAGAGCACGATCGCCCGCTTGCCGTTCTTTCCGGCGAGCATCCTGGAAGGGGTGGCGGCGACGGCATCGAAGAGGGCCGTCTGTCCCCCGGCTTCGAGCCCGTCCAGGGCCGCGAGCAGCCGGGCCGGTTCCTGGGAAAAATCCGACACCAGACGCACTTCCTCCTCGGCGAAGGCGAAGAGGGCGAAGTCGTCCCCGGGCCTGCGCTGGCCGATGATGTGCCGCACGGCCGCCTTGGCGTAGTCGAGCTTCCGGGCGAGCTTCATGCTGCCGGAGGTGTCGATGAGGAACGCGAAGGAGGCGGGAGCCTTGTCGTCCTTCTCGAAGGTGTCGAGATCGACGCGGACTCCCTGAACGCGCAGCTGGAAGTTCTTCTTCTCGAGCCCCTCGACGAACCGGCCCTTCTTGTCCAGGACGACGACGGGAACGAGAACGTATTCCGAACCGGCGCTTTCGGTGTAGGCGGGAAGCTTCTGCTGTGTCTCCTGGCGGGCGCTTCCTGCGGCCGCTACGAGGAGCAGGAGAGCCACCAGCGACGTCGGCCGTTTCATCCGTCTCCTATAAAGGACGCTCCGGCCTGATAATTCCGTTCCGTGGATTCCCGCCGTCTCGCCGTCATCGTCGTGCGCCCCATGCTCCCTGCCAACCTGGGATCGGTCGCGCGCGCGTCGAAGAACTTCGGCGTCCGCGATGTGCGGCTGATCGAGCCGGCGGCGCCGGTCGACGAGGATTCTCACCGTCTCGCTTCGGGAGCCAACGACGTGCTGGAAGCCATGCGCCGCTTTCCCTCCCTTCCCCTGGCCGTCGCGGATTTCCAGGCGGTCGTGGCCACCTCGTCGCTTCGAGGTCGAGGCAGGCACAAAGCGCTCGGGCTTTCCGAATTGCCTGCTTTCCTGCAAGGGCTCGCGCGGGCGCGCGTGGCTCTCGTCTTCGGCCCGGAGAAGAGCGGTCTGACCGAGGAGGAGATGTCGCACGCCTCGGTCTTCCTTCGGCTCCCGACCGAACCCGAGTTCCCGACGCTGAACGTCTCGCACGCCGTCGCGGTCGCCCTGGCGGCGTCGCGGCTGGCCGGAGACGGCGACGGAGCGGGCCGGCAGGAACCCCTGGCGAAGGCCGACGAGATCGAGGGGGCGATGGGTCACTGGGATCGCGCGCTCGACGCGATCGGTTTCTACGACACCGGACACAGGGATCGGACGCTGAGGGACTGGCGCCGCATCGTGGCCGGCAGGCCCCTCTCCGAGCGCGACGTCAAGATCCTGCGCGGAGTGGCGAACCGTGTTCTCGTCTCGCTGAGGAGAAAGGAGAAGAGAGATTTGTGATTTGTGATTTGTGATTTGTGATCGAGATGACGGTGCATTCTGTCCCAATTACAAATCACCAATCTCTTCAGATCAACTCCGCCTCGGAGAAGAAGAAAGCGATTTCCTTCGCGGCGTTGTCCGGCGAGTCGCTGCCATGGATCGCGTTTCGCTCGATATCGGTCCCGTGCAGGTTGCGGATCGTTCCGGCGTCGGCCTTCTTCGAGTCGGTTGCGCCCATCGTCGAACGCAGGTGCGCGACCGCGTCGCGGCGCTCCAGCGCCGCTACGACGACAGGGCCCTCCGTCATGAAGCGCACGAGGCCCTCGTAGAAGGGCCGTTCCCGATGAACCGCGTAGAAGGCACGCGCCTGGTCCGGCGAGAGCCGGAGCTTCTTGACTCCCGCCAGACGAAATCCTTCCTTCTCGAGGTGAGCGAGGATCGCTCCCGCCTTGCCGGCGGAGATGGCGTCCGGTTTGATGATGGTGAGAGTTCTTTCCAAGTCTTCGGCTCCCATCGGTTATCTGTGGTTTGTGATTCGCGATTTGTGATCGAAGCGAGAAGGTCGCTTGTCGTCCTGATCACCAATCACCGATTTTTGCTATCGGCCGAGCACTTCCTTCATCCTGGCTCCGATATCGGCCGGCGAACGCACGACGGAGATCTTCGCGGCTTCCAGGGCCTTGACCTTGTCGGCGGCGGTGCCCTTGCCTCCCGCGATGATTGCGCCCGCATGGCCCATGCGGCGTCCCGGCGGAGCAGTCTGTCCCGCGATGAACGCGACGACCGGTTTCTGGAAATTCCCGGCGACGTAGCAGGCCGCTTCCTCCTCCGCCGTGCCCCCGATCTCTCCAATCAGGACCACGGCCTCTGTGCCGGGGTCTTCCCGGAACGCCCGGAGGCAATCGATGAAGCTCGTGCCGTTGACAGGGTCCCCGCCGATGCCGATGACCGTAGATTGGCCAAGTCCCAGGCGCGTCAACTGATCCACGGCCTCGTAGGTCAGGGTTCCCGAGCGGGAGACGACGCCGATCGTGCCCGGGCTGTGGATGCGGCCGGGCATGATCCCGATCTTGCACTCTCCGGGAGTGATGATCCCGGGGCAGTTGGGGCCGATCAAACGGACCATTGCGTCCGACACGTTGACTTGCGCCAGGAAGGCCTTGACCCGGACCATGTCGTTGGTGGGAAGCCCTTCCGTGATGCACGCGATGGTCCCCACATGCGCGTCCGCGGCCTCGACGATGGCGTCGGCCGCGAAAGGAGGAGGAACGAAGATGACCGAGGCATTGGCCCCGGTCGAGGCGACCGCTTCGGCGACGGTGTTGAAGACGGGAATTCCCTCGTGTGTCGTCCCTCCCTTGCCCGGGGTGACCCCCGCGACGACCTGCGTACCGTAGTCGCGGCTCGCGAGCGCATGAAACGTCCCCTCGCGGCCGGTCAGCCCCTGGACGAGCAGGCGCGTTTCCTTTCCGACCCAGATGCTCATCGCGCCGCCTCGACGGCCTTTCTGGCCGCGTCGGCCAGACCATCGGCCGGAGTGATCTTCAGTTTCGACTCTCGCAGGATCCTCTTGCCTTCGTCCACGTTCGTTCCTTCGAGCCGCACGACGACCGGCGTGGCCAGGCCCATCTCGGTGACGGCCGCGACGACCCCCTTCGCGATGATGTCGCAGCGCATGATGCCGCCGAAGATGTTGATCATGATGGCCTTCACGTTCTTGTCCGTGAGGATGATCCGGAAGGCGTTCTTGACCTGCTCCTCCGTGGCGCCCCCGCCCACGTCCAGGAAGTTCGCAGGCTCGCCGCCGGCGAGCTTGACCAGGTCCATCGTTGCCATCGCGAGCCCGGCGCCGTTGACCATGCAGCCGACGCTGCCGTCGAGCTTGATGTAGTTCAACCCGAACTTCGAGGCTTCGACCTCGAGCGGATCCTCCTCGGCGAGGTCGCGCATCTCCTTGATGTCGGGATGTCGGAAGAGGGCGTTGTCGTCGAAGTTCATCTTGGCGTCGAGCGCCAGGACGTCCCCCTGCTTCGTCACGAGGAGCGGGTTGATCTCGGCGAGCGACGCGTCCGTCTCGACATAGGCCCGGAACAGGGACTGCATGAATCCGACGCCCTTCTTGAAGGACTCGCCGGAGAGTCCGAGCGCGAAGGCGAGCTTGCGCGCCTGAAAAGGGAACATCCCCAGCCCCGGGTCGAGGACCTCGCGAACGATGGCCTTCGGGTCCCTGGCGGCGACCTCCTCGATCTCCATTCCGCCGGACCTTGAGACCATCATCGCCGGCAGCCCCCTGCCGCGGTCGAGCGTGATGCCCAGGTACAGCTCCCGATCGATGTCGAGAGCCTCTTCGACGAGGACCTTCCGGACGGCGCGGCCGGCCGGTCCGGTCTGCGGCGTCACGAGGATCATGCCGACCATCTTCTTTGCCAGCGCGCAGGCCTCGTCCGGATCCTTCGCGAGCTTGACGCCGCCGCCTTTGCCGCGGCCCCCCGCGTGGATCTGCGCCTTGACGACGCACCGCCCGCCCAGCCGGTGCGCTATCTCCCGCGCTTCGGCTGGGCTATCGGTCACCTCGCCTTTCGGCACCGCCACCCCGTAGCGAGCCAGGATGGATTTCGCCTGGTATTCGTGAACTTTCATGGCAGAGGGCGATTATATGGGACCAAGAGGTGCCGGCTCTTACGTTCCCAAAAGCTTCTTGAAGCCATGGAGGGTGCAGGCTCGGTAGATCTCGGCGATCGCGGTCGTGAGCGGAATGGACTTGGGGCAGGCGCGCACGCAATTCTGCGCGTTGCCGCAATCGTCCACGCCCCCGTCGTCCATGAGAGCCTCCAGTCGCTCGGCGGAAATGATCGCCCCCGTCGGATGCGTGTTGAAGAGCCTCGCCTGCGCGATCGCCGAGGCGCCGATGAAATTGGAGCGGCCGTTGACCTGCGGGCAGACATCCAGGCAGTTCCCGCAGGTAATGCACTGGGAGAAGTGGTAGGCGATCTCGCGTTCGGGCTCGGACATGCGCGGGCCCGGACCCAGATCGTAGGTCCCGTCGATGGGAACCCAGGCCTTGACCCGCTTCAAGGCCTCGAACATCTGCTGCCGGTCCACCGCGAGGTCGCGCAGGACAGGAAATTTCCCCATCGGCTCGAGCCGGATCGGCCGCTCGAGCGAGTCGATCAATGCCGTGCACGCCATGCGTGACACGCCGTTGATGCGCATCGCGCAGGAACCGCAGACCTCCTCGAGGCACGCCCGGTCGTAAACGACCGGCGAAGTCGCCTTGCCCTGCCGCGTTTTCGGATTCTTCTCGATCTGCATCAGGACCGAGATCACGTTCTGCCCGGGCCGGTAGGGGATCTCGTATTCCTCCCAATAAGGGTTGGACGTCGGCGAGTCCTGCCGCTTGACCTGAAGCTGGATCTTGTCAAGCATCGTCAGTATTTCCTGGGGCGCGGTTTGATCAGAGCGACGTCGACCGGCCGATAGCTGATTCTTGGACCTTCGGGCGTGTGCTCGGCGATCGTGGTCTTCAGGAAGTTGGCGTCGTCGCGGGGAAGCGCGTTGTCTTCGGCGACCCCCCTGGAGAGATCCCTGACCTTGTAGTGGGCGCCGCGCGACTCGTCCCGCAGGAGCGCGCCGCGGGTCATGACCCGGGCGATCACGAGCATGTTGCGGAGCTGGTTGACGAAGGAGAGCTCCCGGTTGCCGTAGGCGCTCTTGTCCGTCAGGCCGATGCGGTTCCAGCGGTTGGCCAGTTCCTGGAGCTTTGTCTCCGTCGCGGCGAGCTTGCCGTTCTCTCGGACGACCGTGACGTTGTCTGTCATCCAGTCGCCCATCTCCTCGGCGATCACATGCGGGTTTTCGGGCCCGTTCATGCCACCGATCCTCTTGAACTCCTCCTCCCACCGCTGCTTGGCCGCGGCGAGGGCCCCGTGCGGCGCGGGCAGCTTGCCCGCCTTCTCGCGGGCGTAGCGCACCATCGCCGGACCGCCGATCCTGCCCGCGTAGAGGCAGGAAACGAGCGAGTTGGCGCCGAGGCGGTTGGCGCCGTGGATGGAAAAGTCCACCTCGCCCCCCGCGTAGAGGCCGGGGACGTTGGTCGCCTGGTTCCGGAGCGAGCTCTCGTCGATCATCCCGCTCTTCTCGTCCCTGGCGAAATCCACCCACAGGCCGCCCATCGAGTAGTGCATTCCAGGAAAGACCTTCATCGGCACTTCGCGCGGGTCGTCGCCGACGAACTTCTCGTAGATCTCCAGGATGCCGCCAAGCTTGACGTCGAGCTCCTTTTTGGGGATGTGCGTCAGGTCCAAATACACCTGCCGCTTCCCGTCCACGCCGTACCCCGAGAGGCAGACCTGGAAGATCTCGCGCGTCGCGATATCGCGCGGGACGAGGTTTCCGAGCGACGGGTATTTCTCCTCGAGGAAGTACCAGCGCTCGCTCTCCGGAATCGAGCGCGGGGCGCGCTTGTCCCCCTGCGTGCGCGGCACCCACATGCGCCCCCCCTCGCCGCGGGCCGACTCGGACATCAGCCGCAGCTTGTCGGCGCCGGGAATCGCCGTGGGGTGAACCTGGATGAACTCGCCGTTGGCGTACCAGGCCCCCTCCTGGTGGGCGATGGAAGCGGCTGTGCCGGTGTTGATGACCGAGTTGGTGGAGCGTCCGAAGACGATTCCCGGCCCGCCAGTGGCGAGCATCACGGCGGCGGCGGGGAACGCCTCGACCTTCATCGAGTACCAGTCCAGGCCGACGATGCCGCGGCAATTCCCGTCGGCGTCGCGCGCGAGCCCGAGAAACTCCCAGTACTCGTACTTGCGGACGAGGCCTTCGACCTCGTAGCGGCGCACCTGCTCGTCCAGCGCGTAGAGGAGCTGCTGGCCCGTGGTCGCCCCCGCGTAGGCCGTGCGGTGATGCTTCGTCCCGCCGAACCGGCGGAAATCGAGGAGCCCCTCCGGCGTCCTGTTGAACATCACTCCCATCCGGTCGAGCAGGTTGATGATGGCGGGGGCCGCGTAGCACATCGCCTTGACCGGGGCCTGGTCCGCCAGGAAGTCGCCCCCGTAAATCGTGTCGTCGAAGTGGACTTCGGGCGAGTCTCCCTCCCCCTTCGTGTTCACCGCGCCGTTGATGCCCCCCTGGGCGCAGACCGAGTGGCTCCGCTTGACCGGCACGATCGAGAAGAGGTCCACGCCCATCCCCAACTCGGCCGCGCGGACAGCGGTCATGAGGCCCGCGAGGCCCCCTCCGACGATGATGATCCGTTCCCTCTCAGCCATCGGATCGCCTACAGGCGGAATGCCTGGATGCCCCGGACGCCGATGTAGGAGAGGACCAGGAAGACGGCGGCCGAGACGTACAGCATGCGTCGCTGCGCCTTCGGTCCGATCGTCAACCCCCACACGATCGAGAAGGACCAGACTCCGTTGGCAAGGTGAAACGTGGCCGAGAGAATGCCGGCGAGATAGAAGGCGTAGATCCAGGGGTTCTCAATCGCGGCCTGGACCTGACGGAAGAGGTCGAGGCTCTCGTGATCCTGGAGCTGGACCAGCCGCGTCGTCCAGAGATGGAACAGGATGAAGGCGAACACGATGACGCCCGTCGCGCGCTGGACGAAGTACATCCAGTTGCGGACGTGCGGATTGGAAATCACGTTGGGCTTCGCCGTCGAGGTGACGAAGAGCCCGTAGATGCCGTGGAAGAGGAGCGGCACGATGATGATGGCGATCTCCATCGGCACGGCGAACGGGAGATCCTGCAGCGTTCGCGCCATCCTGTTGTAGGCATCGGCGCCTCGGGTCGCCGTGTAGTTCTCGTACAGGTGGAACGCCAGGTACCCCCCGATCGGGAGGATGCCGGAGAGAGAGTGGAGGCGCCTCAGCCAGAAGTGCCGTTCGGCCGTCAAGGGACCCGGGCCGTCAAACCTTCAGGATCTTGAAGAGCTCGCGGACGGCGCCGGCGGACTTCTCGAGCGCCGCTTTCTCGTCCGCAGTCAGGGTGACCTCGATGACCTTCTCGACACCGCCCGCCCCGAGCCTGACCGGCACGCCGAGATAAATGTCGTTCATGCCGTATTCCCCCTGCAGGTACGCGGCGCAGGGAAGGATCTTCTTCTTGTCTCGAATGACCGCGTCCACCATCTCGACAGCGGCCGAGGCCGGAGCGTACCAGGCGGACGTCTTCAGGAAGTTGACGATCTCGATGCCGCCGTCTCGCGTCCGCTTGACGATCGCGTCGAGCTTCTCCTTCGGCAGGAGCTCCGTCACCGGCACGCCGCCGACCGTCGAGTAGCGAGTCAGAGGCACCATCGTGTCGCCGTGCCCTCCGAGCACGAAGGCCTGCGTGCTCTCGACGGAGACGCCCAGGGCCTCGGCGAGGAACCAGCGCATGCGCGCGGAGTCGAGGATGCCGGCCATTCCGAAGACCCGTTCCCGCGGGAATCCTGAGACGCGGCGCGCGACCTCGCACATCGCGTCCAGGGGGTTGGAGACCACGATCAGGATCGCGTTCGGGCATCCCGGCAGGAGCTTGCGGACGACGTCCCCGACGATCCCCTCGTTGGTGGCCACGAGATCGTCCCGGCTCATCCCGGGCTTGCGCGGCACGCCCGCCGTGATGACGACGAGGTCAGACCCCGCCGCCTCCTCGTAGGAATTCGACCCGACCATCTTCGCGTCGAACGCCTCGACGGGAGCGGACTCCAGCATGTCGAGGGACTTGCCCTGCGGGAGCCCCGGGATGATGTCGATGAGGACGACATCGGCGATCTCTTTTTCGACGATCCGCTGGGCGACCGTGGCGCCGACATTGCCTGCGCCGACGACCGTGACTTTCTGTTTCATATGGCCCGATCCTACCCGAACCGACGGATTGTCAAGGGATGCGAGTTCATCATTCGGAATCGCTTTGGTAAGCTTCCATCTTGCCCTCGACGCCGCAACGGAACTCTCGACCCGTAAGCCCTCAACACCCGATGCCCGAGCGCCCCGCGTACAAGAGTCACCCCCTGTGGGAGAGCGCAATGGCCCTGACCCGGGGCGCCTATGCGCTCGCCGAGCGCGTCCGGGAAGCCTCCCCCGACGTCGCCAGCCGGTTGCGCAAGGCCGCCGTGGCGGTGCCCGCGCACGTCGCCGGAGCGCTCTCGGATGACCCGGACAAGCGGCGGGAGCACGTCCTGGCGGCTCGCGGCGCCATCGCGGAGGTCGCGCGTCAGGCGGCTGCGTCGCGCGGTGAGTCGTCGCGGGAGCTGGCGCGGCAGGCGGAGACTCTCGACCTGTCGGTTCTTTTCGAGTTTGGCGGGGGCGAGCCGACCCGATGAACGAGGAAAGGGGCCCGCGGACTTCTCTTTTCATCGCCCTGGCCGTGATTCTCGTCCTGGTCGCCGCGGCTCTCTGGGCCCCTCGCTGGTGGGAGAACAGGCTCTTCCGCCAGGCGGAAGCCCTGACGGGCGTCGGGTCGCGTGTGATGCCGGGCGGCGTGACCCGGGAGCGCGGCAAGATCAACCCGGGCGATCCCGGCCGGCGCGTCATCGAAGCGATCGGCCGCCCCTCCTTTTCGGTCAAGACGGAAGGCAGCTCGACGCACGAGATCTGGACGTATTACTACGCCGACGGCACGATGACCGTCAACCTGACGGATGGCTTCGTTGCCCGCATCTCGATTTCCTATGGACCTCCGAAGATTCCTACCTCCACCAGACCGTGAAGAAGATTGGTGCAGTTGCGGAGCCGCGCATGAACTCGACGTCTGAACCCTCCATACGCGTGATCATGATGCCCAAGGACACGAATGCTCACGGGACGATCTTCGGCGGCGTGATCCTCTCGTACATCGACCAGGCGGCGGCGGTGGAAGCCAGGCGCCACGGCGCGTCCTTCATCGTGACGGTCGCGATGCGGGAAGTCGTCTTCCACGAGCCCGTGTACGTCGGAGATCTCGTCTCCTTCTACACGCGGCTCGTCAGGATCGGCAACACCTCGATCACCATCGGCGTCGAAGTCTTCGCGCAGCGCAACGAGGGCGGCCGGGAGCGCGTCAAGGTGACAGGCGCCGAGGTGACCTTCGTCAATCTCGACGAGAATCGCCGGCCGATCCCGATCCCGACCGCGAGCGGCAGCGCCTGATAATCAGAAGGTCCCGATTTCTCGGGACCTTCTCGTCGGCCAGCCGGACAAGAGTCCGGCAATGAGTTCCGGTGAATCCAATTCTACCACTCGGCGTCTTCCTCGGGGACCGTTGTCTCCGGGACTCCTCCTTCTTCCGCCTCTTCCGCGGCTTCCCTCGCGAGCCTCTCGGCCTCGCGCTCCTCGGAAAGTTCGTGTCCCGTTTCGAGCGGTTCCTCCGCCTTAAAGCCGACGCCGGGCGTCTCGCCGGCTGGGGGCGCGATCAGGGGTTTCGCCCTGGGTTTGGGGGCCGCGGGTTTCGCGGACTTCTTCGCGGGCTTCTTCGCCGCAGCCTTAACGACCTTCCTGCCCGCCGACTTCCGCGCGGCCGCCTTCCTGGCCGCGCCTGCGCGGCCCGCTGCCTTCTTCGAGGTCTTCTTCGCTCGCGCCGGCGCCTTCTTTGCGGCCCGCTTCGCGCTCTTGCGCGCTCCGCGGCGCGCGGCCTTCTTTGCCGGTTTCTTTTTCTTCGTCGCCACTCTTGATTCCTCCTCTTGCCCGGGCCGTGCCGGAGCCCCGATCATACAATTGCCTCCGTGTCGAATCGAGATGAGGGACGGGTTCGCATCCTGGCCTCGTCCGGTGGCCTTCGCATCGAGATCCTGCCACTCGCCCGAACCCCGGGCGGCCGGGCTCGTCTGGCGGCGATTTCCGGCGTTCTGCTGGCGGCGACCCTCTACGGAGCGGCGCACCTGGGGGAAGCATGGGAGTCCGGACTGAGAAGAGGCGAATTCGCCGATCTGCCCCTGGGAGTCCTCGTGGCCATGACGGCGGCCATCGCGGTCTCGACTCCCCTCGCCTTCGTCGGGCTTTCTGCCCTGGCTTTCTCCGAAGAAACAATCGCCGTGGGACCGGAAACGGTCACCATCGAGACGGCTGCCTTCGAGAAAACACGAGTACGACGCTTCCGCCTGAACGAGATCGAGTCCTGGCGGGAGACTTATCTGCCGCTTCCCCCGTGGTGGACCTGGGCGGTCAAGCGGCTGGCGGCCCGGGTGGGAGGCACCTTCGAGCCCGTGGCGGGAGCCGCTGGCCCCAAGGACAAGAGACTCATAGGGATAGCGCTGGCGCGCGCGACCGGGAAGCCCTTGCTGGACGACTGGGGGCGGACCCTTGGCGGGCCATGAAACGGAAACCGGCTGTCGGGAAACTGAATCGCGAACCCCTCGTCGCCAATTTCCGGCCCCCGATTCCAGGATCTGATAAACTCTTTTTGTGTCTATGACTTCCGCTGATCCAGCGCACCACCTCACTACGACTCCGCTGGCCGGTTACGACCTTCCCGAGCAGGTGCGGCTCGGCATTTCGGAGGCAGGCTTCGTTTTCGCGACCCCCATCCAGGCCAAGACCCTGCCGATCAGCCTGGCCGGACGCGACGTGGCGGGACAGGCCCAGACCGGTACGGGAAAGACCGCCGCCTTCCTCATCACGATCTTCACGCGGCTCCTCCGGCAGCCTCGTAGCGGGCCCGGCCGCGGCCCGCGGGCGCTCGTCGTGGCGCCCACCCGGGAGCTGGTCATACAGATCCGCGACGACGCGGAGAAGCTCGGGCGCCATACCGGCTTGAAGACACTGGCGGTGTTCGGCGGTATGGACTACCGCCGCCAGCGTGAGGCATTACGTCAGGTTCCGGACCTGCTCGTCGGGACGCCGGGACGGCTCATCGACTACGAACATCAGAGAGCCACGACCTTTGCGGAGATCGAGATCCTCGTGATCGACGAGGCCGACCGGATGTTCGACATGGGCTTCATCCGGGACCTGCGCAGGATCCTCCGCCGCTGCCCCCCCTACCATCGCCGGCAGACGATGCTCTTTTCGGCGACCCTCTCGGTGCGGGTGATGGAGCTCGCCTACGAGCACACCAACAATGCCCAGAAGGTGGAGGTCGAGCCCGAACGCGTGGGCGCGCACGGGATAACCGAAGTGCTCTACCACGTGTCTTCCAGCGAGAAGTTCCGGTTCCTGCTCGGATTCCTCGAACGCGAGGGAGGCAAGCGGGTTCTGATCTTCGTCAACCGCCGCTCGACCGCCGTGGAGCTGGTTCGCGGCCTGTCCGCCAACGGCTACCCGACTCGGGCGCTTGCCGGCAACGTCCCTCAAGACCGGCGCGTGAAGATCCTGAACGAGTTCAAGGACGGGCGGCTCGCCGTGCTCGTCGCGACCGACGTGGCTTCCCGCGGGCTCCACATCGAGGGAGTTTCGCACGTTATCAACTATGACCTGCCGCAGGACGCGGAGGACTACGTCCATCGCATCGGCCGGACCGGTCGCGCCGGCGCCCTGGGAGCCGCCGTTTCGCTGGCGTGCGACGACTATGTCTTCTCCCTCGACGCGATCCAGAAGTTGATCGGCCGCGAAATCCCGGTCGAGTGGCCTCCCGAGGAGCTCTTTCGCCGAGGCCCCGCTGCCTCCGCCCCCCGCGCCCACGCGTCGCACCGCCCCCCGCACCGTCAACCAACACGCCGCGCCGAGACGGCGCGTGTGCGCATTCCCCTCGCATCGCCGGCAGCGGACGATCCGGACAGTTACGGCCGTACCAAGAGGAAGAGCCGGCGCCGATAAGGAACGGGGTTTCAGGTTCCGGGTTCCTACAACGGATCTCCTCCTGAAACCTTGAACCTGAAGCATGTCAGGCGCTCGTGAGGGCGCCCGTCTCCATCCAGTGTGCGAGCTGGCGCCGGATCCGGTAGGAATCGGCCTTCAGGGCGGCCTCGCACTCGCGGGCCGTTGCGCCGCCGGAGACCAGGTTCCAGAGCCGGTTGATGAGCATGCCGTCGAGCTCGTCGGCATGGTGCTCGGGCCGGACTTCTGTCGGTTTCAGCTTCAGATCGTCCGGCACGAGCGCGGCGGCCTGCTGGAGCTCATCGTGACGTCGCATGCCTTCCAGGCAGAGATTCAGAAAATCGGGAAGAGAATCCGGCCGCTTCTCGCCGGACGCCTCCAAGGGCCGCCGTTGGAAGACGAAAGATCCCTCGAAAGGCCTCTCGAGCAGCTGATAGAAGGCCTCCTCCCCCGTCAGGCCCCGGGTATGGCAGGCCTTCATCTTCCCCCGCGATAAGACGATCTCCCCCACGGCCTCTCCCGCGGCGTCCTTGAAAGAGATCGATCCGGAAAGTCCGGAGTCCCCCAGATCCTGGATCAGTCTTGGCAAGCCGAAGAGTTCGAGCTCGCCGGATCGGGTGTCATACGGCGTTTCGGGTATCCGGGCGCTGCTGTCGAGGCTCGCAAGCGCACGTGATGCCGCCTTCCCCACGTCCAGGTTCGGAAAGCGCCTGGCGAGGTCCTCGAGAGCCTGCCGAACGGCAGGAGCGGGCGTCGTCGAGAGGGCCTCGATCAGGTGCTTGGCATTCTGGTCGTTGGAATGGAGGACGATGCCGAGGACTCTGCGGGGCGCGTTGGCCTTGAGCGCTGCCAGGAGGCGTTCCACGACGTCCGTATCGGCCGAGAGGTCCTGTCCGGCGAGCTCGGAGAGCCGCGCGATCGTGTCACCCAGCTCCCCCTTTTTCTTCAGCGCGTGCTCTACAACGGCGTGGCGCGCCTTGGCGGAGCCGCGTCGCGCGAGGGCCGCCACCACCCGGTCGAGAATGAGACGGATTTCGCGAGGGTCGTAAGCGGACTCTCCGGGCTTGAGCAACAATTTCTCCAACTCGCCGAGCAGCGTCAGAAGGGCGGTTTCGGCCCTCTCGTGCCTCAATTGCCCCAGGTTCGCCACCGCCTCCTTAACGAGAGGCGCGGGAAAACGCAGAACGGCGTGACGCACCGCTGTATCGAGGTCTTCGTCGGAGGGCATGTCGGCCCTGGCCGGAGGGATCCGCCGCAGCAGGTAGAGGAGGTTGCGCCGGAAATACCACTTCGCGTCCCCCTCCCCCTGCCCGAACGCGGACCGAAGCCGTTCGAGCACCTCTTGGCGCGCCGCTGGACCGTGCACCTCGAGAAGTTGGAGGATCAGCTTGCGGCGGTCCCGCCTCATTTCTCGCAGCAGCTCGGTCAGCAGCCCTTTCGGGCTGGTCGCCGTGAAGAAACTGAGGACGCGCCGCAACAGGGCGTGATCGCGTTGCGCTTCGGCGTAAGTCCGAAGGCGCTCGAGGTCCAGGGATTCATCCCCCTTCAACCGAACAGCCTCGACGATTCCGGGGTCCACGGCCTGCTCACCGACGATACGGTCGGCCAGCTCGAGCATCGTGACGGCCTGGGCAAGAGCTCCTTCATTGAAGCGCTCGATCGCGGTCTTGACCATCTCACGGAAGCGCTGCGCGACCTGGGCGGGATCCTCCGCCTGGACGACGATCCGGTGCATGGCATCGACGGCACCGCTCTCCGGCGGCGCCGCCGGCGCGTCCTGCTCGGAGCTGTCGACGTCGGAAACGGGGCGCGGCTCCGGAGGGGCCCAGCCCGGCAGACTGCTGGCGAGCGTGCGGAAGATGTCGGCCGTTTCGGTCTCCAGGCCGATTTCGCGCAGCCGTTCGAGGTTTCTATCGAGCTCCCGGGGGTCGCGCGAGCTTCGGGCCGCGGCGGCGAGGACCTCGGCGGCCGTGACGGGCACCCCTCCCGGCTCCGAAACGCCGACGTCCGGGACTTGCCGCACGAGCCGTTCGAGTAGCAGCGAGAAACGCCGGAGGTTGCGCACGTCCTCGGCGGTCAGGGGCGGCCCGGTCGCCGCCGGGGCTGTCCACCCAGTTCCCGATTGCCCGCGGATCAGCGCGTCCACCGAGGCGGTCAGCGCGCCGGTGCTCTCGGCAATCCGCTCCAGGCTCTTTCGAAGACTCTCACGCTCCTCCTCCGGGCAGAAGTCGAGCACCAGTTTCTTCAGCTCTTCCAGGAACTTCTCGAACGGTTCGAGCGGCACGAGCCGAAACTCGCCGATCAGAAAGACCTTCTTGACGGCGTAGAAGATGTAGTCCGACAGCTTGAACGGCGACCCGGCGCGGAACTGGCCGGCGGTCCACTTCTGGATGTGGGAGGCCGTCAGGCCCGACGGGAGTTTCATCAGCACCTTGAAGGCGTCCGCCACGACCAGGGGAGGGAGGATGTCGGAGAGGTAGAGCTGCAGCTCTTCGAGCGCCTCGCGGACTTCGGGAGTCGACGGATCGGGGACCATCACTCTATGACTTTAAGTTAACCCACTTTTGAAAGAATCGGATGATCGGGCGATCGAGCCGTCGGGTGATTGAGGCCCCGGTCAATCGCAGATCCCCCGATCGCAGATCACCCGATCGGATTGGCGCGAAGACCCTAGAAGCTCTTGAGGAAGTCGGCGTTGGTGCGGAACTTGGAGAGCCGGCCGAGCACCAGCTCCATGGCCTGGATCTTGTCCACCGCCGCCAGGGCCCGGCGCAGCTTGACGATCTTGGGCAGCTCCTCCGGCGCGTAGAGCTTCTCTTCCTTGCGTGTCCCCGACTGGGGAATGTTGATACAAGGGAAGATCCGGCGGTTGAAGAGGTCCCGGTCCAGGACGAGCTCCGTGTTGCCGGTGCCCTTGAACTCCTGGAAGATGATCTCGTCCATCCGCGACCCCGTGTCCACCAGGGCCGTCGCGATGATGGTCAGGGATCCTCCCCCCTCGGCGTTCCTGGCAGCGCCGAAGAAGCGGCGCGGCTTCTCCATCGTGCGGGCGTCGATGCCGCCAGACATGATCTTGCCGCCCCCCTTCTGCATGTGGTTGTAGGCGCGGGCCATCCGCGTGATCGAGTCGAGGAAGATGATGGCGTGCTTGCCGCATTCGACCAGGCGACGCGCTCTTTCGGCGACGATCTCGGCCACCGCAATGTGGTTCTCGGCCGAGAGGTCGGCGGAGGACGCGATCACCTCACCCCGCACGCTGCGTCGAAAATCGGTGATCTCCTCCGGGCGCTCGTCGATCAGGAGGACGATGACGTAAACGTCCGGGTCGTTGACCGACACGGCGTGCGCCATCCGCTTCAAGAGCGTCGTCTTGCCGGCCTTCGGAGGGGCGACGATCAGGCAGCGCTGTCCGCGCCCGATGGGCGCGAGCAGGTCCACCACGCGGCCGCACATCTCGTCCGGTTCCGTCTCGAGCTGCAGGTGGTCGTGCGGGTCGATCGAGACCAGCTCGTTGAAGGCCGGACGCTGGCGGAAGGCCGCCGGCTCGAGGCCTTCGACCTTCTCGACCCGTTTCAAGACCGGCCGGCCTCCCTCGATCCCGATCCCCGTGACCATCGCCCCGGCCTCCAGGCCTTCCCGCGTGACCAGGTCGCGCGGGGCGAGCGGGTCGCCCGGCGTCGGAAGATAGTTGCTCTTGGCCGAGACGAGTACTCCCGGCGCGTTCTCGCGGGGAGGAAGGAAGAGCACCCCTTCGACCGGCCGTTCAGGACCGGTGACGGGAAGGTCGTCCAGCCGCTCGGAAACCCCGTTCGAAAAAGGAGGACGTCCGCCCCCGCGCCGCCGGCGGCGGCGGCGCCGGCGATGGGGCCGCGCCGGACCTTCGCCCGGGGACGGAGCTTCCGTCTGAACGGAAGCAAACACGGAACCTTGCGATGACAAGGGGTCTTCGGACATGAACTCCCAAACGCCCGCCGCGCTGACACGATGTCCGGGCGGGAAAGCATGATTCTATCCGAGATCAGGTCAAATGGAAGGAAAATCGTGCGGGACCGGAAAAGAGCCCGGAAAGCCCGGAGTCCGCCTTTTCAGCCGAAGAGCGCCAGGACCCTGGCGGGATCGGCCGGTTCGACAGCCGACAGCGCGAAATCGTCACGCGCGTGACCAGGGTCGGACACGCCGACGAGGCTCGTGGTCATCCCCGGCGCGGAGCGCGAGAACTGGAGCGCTCTCTGGCTGCCCGAAAGGGCCTCCGGAAAAGCCTCGACGATCTCCTCGGGCAAGTCTCCGGAGAGTCGGCCCTGCAGGAGCGACGCGGAACCGAAAACGGCGAGGTCATGACTCCCCGCGGCGGCGAGGGCCGAGATCCTTCCCCCTTCCGCCTCCTGCGACGAAAACGCGACGGCTTGTGCCATCGCGAGATTGAACGGCATCTGGACGGCCGCGAAATGGTGCCTTCCGCCGCCGGCCTCTCCGGCAATTTCGAGCGTGGCCTTCATCGAGAGATGCTCCGGATGCTCGGGCGGAACGCGCAGCCCGTCCCAGGTGGCGAGACCCCATGAGCCGATCTTTCCTTCCGCCGCGGCTTCTTCCAGGACCTCGGCGGCGACCCTCAGGCGCTGCCGGAAGGCCGCCGGGTCGACCGACGTCCTCTGCGCCTCGACGTTGTGGAGGTAATAAAGGTCGATCGTCTCGAGTCCCAGGTTCTCGCGGCTGCGGTCGATCTGGTCGCGCAGATAACCCGGCGCCACGCAATTGCCACCGGGAGCGATCTCGCTCCGGGGCGCGAGGCCGGACTCGACGAAGGTCTCGAGAATGTAGCGGCGCGGGTCGCGCGGGTCCTCCGCGTCGTGAGGAAGGTAGCCTCCCTTGGTCGAGACGAAGATCTCGTCGCGCGCAGCCCCGCCTTCGCGGATGGCGCGAGCGAGCGCGCGTCCGATCGCGCGCTCGCTCCTCTGTCCCCTGTAATTGATGGCGGAATCGAAGACGTTGACGCCGCAGCGGAGGGCCACGCCGATGGATTCCTCGAACCCCCGGTCGGTCGCCGAGTCCTCATTCCCCAGATAGGTGCCGAGCCCGATCGAGGAGAGCAAGACTCCCATTGCGGAACGGAAGTGGCCCGGCGCCGTCGAAGAACGCTTCCGGAACCGCGCTGTTCCTTCGAGGGTGGCCTTACCCGCAATCACGGGCCGAGGCTATCAAGAAGTTGTGAGTTGTGAGTCCCGGAGCCAGGCCCCTGTCGTTCCCAATTCACAACTGCTTCTCGGACGTAACTCTTGTTGATGAACCCCGGGTTCGGGATCTGGGTTCGAGGGGAGAAACCAGGCCGTTCGCGGCCTGGATCAGCCTAGATGTAGGCCTTGTTGACGAACCCCAGGTTGGGCCAGCCCGCGCCGAGAATCGCGGAGGAGTCGGCCTGGAGCCAGTCTGACAGGATCGTCCCGTAGTAGGAACGGAAATCGTTCTCGATCTTCAGGTTTCCGTTCGAGTCCAGGCTCGTCAGGCTCGGCGGATTTCCGTAGATGCCCGGCGCGATGGCGTCGCCGACGACGAAATGCGGGGCGGAAGTCCCGTGGTCGGTTCCGCGGGAGGCGTTGTCCTGGACCCGGCGGCCGAATTCGGACCACGTCATCAGGACGACGTCGTGGGACTTTCCGTGACCGTCCAGGTCGTCGAAGAACGCCCTGATCGCGTCCGAAACGGTCTTGACGAGCGTGTCGTGATCCTGGTCCTCGTTGGCGTGGTTGTCGAAGCCTCCATAGGTGACGTAGAGGATGCGGGCGCCCACGTTGGCGTTGATGATCTGCGCGATGAGAAGAAGGCCAGCACCGAGGCTCCCGGCGGGGTACGCGCCGGCCGGCACGTACCCGCTGCTGACCGTCTGCAGGATGTTGGACGAGGAGATCGCGGCATTGCCCAGACCGGTGACCTCCGAGACCGTGTTCTCGATTTCATACTGGTCCGCGCCCTGCGCGAGAAACGCGCCGAGCTGGTTGTTGCGGTCGCCCGGATAGGCCCCATCAGTCGAATACGAATAGGTCGCGATGTTGACGAAGGAGGGGACGCTGACGCTGTCGGCCAGCAGCGTCCGGGGGAGGGATTGTGAGATTGCCGCGCACGCGAGCCGATTGCCGTTGTTGCCGATCGCGGCGTCCGCCCAGCGACCGAGCCAGCCCCGCCGCTGCGCGAGCGTGGGATCGGCCGTGTGCCAGATGTCGCGCGAGGAGAAGTGGGAGAGGCTCGAATTCGGATAGCCGACGTTCTCCAGAACTGCGACCCGATTCTTGTCCCAGAGAGCCTTGAGTCCCGTCATCACGGGATTCAACCCCAGGCGGCCGTCGAGTGCGAGCACCGTGTTCTGAGGGATGCCGATCCGCGACCGCACCAGCGGGTATGCCGAATCGGTGTAGGGAACGACCGTGTTCAACCCGTCGTTGCCGCCCATCAGCTCCAGGACGACGAGGGTGCGGTTGGCGGCGCCCGCTCCGACGGACTCCTCGAACATCTTCGTTCCGGCAACGGCCCACTGCGGCACCATGGCCGACACCGACACGAAGCCGGCG
>DATIRW010000041.1:0-4927 GCA_035469365.1 Thermoanaerobaculia bacterium | reverse complement strand
ATGGGTCTTTGTTGGCATGGTGGAAAATTATCAGCTTTTCGGATTTGGCATCAGCTAACTACGCGCTCGCACGCATCCGGGGTTCCCGCCTCGCCCTGTCATCCTGAGGAGCGAAGCGACGAAGGGTCTGCTCGGTCCTGTTCACCGAAAGGGCAGATCCTTCGCTTCGCTCAGGATGACAAAGGACATGCGCTCGGGATGACAGGGGGCCACGCTCGGGATGACAGGGGACCACGGATAGCTGATAGCTTTCTCCCCGATGCGCCCCGTCATGGCCCGCCGCCTGGAAGGGTTCGGCACGACGATCTTCACGGAGATGACGCGCCTGGCCAACGAGCACGGGGCCGTCAACCTCGCGCAGGGGTTTCCGGACTTCGACGGCCCGGACTTCGTCAAGGAGGCCGCCGTCGAGGCGATCCGCCAGGGCCGCGGACAGTACGCGCGGATGAGTGGCATCCCGGAGATCCACGCCGCGCTGGCCGCCAAGTACAAACGCGACTACGGGCTTGACTACGCCGCGGAGACGGAATTCACCGTGACATCCGGAGCAACCGAGGCGATCTTCGCGGCCATCCAGGGAACCTGCGAGCCAGGCGACGAGGTCGTTCTCTTCGAGCCGTACTACGACTCCTACCGGGCGAGCGTCGTGATGGCGAACGCCGTCCCGCGCTTCGTGACGCTCTCCACGCCGGACTGGCGCTTCGACCCGGAGGAGCTCGCCCGCGCGTTCACCGGCAGGACGCGGGCGATCCTGCTCAACACGCCGCACAACCCTACTGGAAAGGTCTTCTCGCGCGGGGAGATGGAGCTCGTCGCGGGGCTCTGCCGCGAGCGCGACGTCCTCTGCGTCACCGACGAGGTCTACGAGCACATCCTCTACGACGGCGAGCATGTCCCGATGGCGGCGCTGCCGGGGATGCGCGAGCGCACGATCACGATCTCAAGTTTCGGCAAGACCTTCTCGCTGACCGGATGGAAGATCGGCTGGGCCGCCGCGCCTCCGCCCCTGACGGCCGCGGTCCGGGCCGCGCACCAGTTCATCACCTTCGCGACCGCGACCCCGCTCCAGCACGCCGCCGCCGCCGCCCTCTCCATCGGGCCGGACTATTACCGGGGCCTCGCCGCCTCGTATCGGCGCAAACGCGACTACCTGGTCGCGGAACTGTCTCGCATCGGGTTCCGAGCCGATCCGCCCGCCGGAACCTATTACGTCTGCGCCGACTTCCGCCCGCTCGGGTTCGACGACGACGTCTCCTTCTGCCGCCACCTGATCGAAGAAATCGGCGTGGCGGCGATTCCTCCGAGCGTCTTCTACGAGAACACGCAACACGGCAAGACCTACGCCCGCTTCGCCTTCTGCAAGAAAGACGAGACTCTGAGAGAGGCCGTCCGCCGTCTGAGCGCGCTCCGGGCCGCAGGGGAGGGGCTTGCCCCTACCGCCTCCAGTCGCAATCCTCGGGAGGCTGAGTCGTGAAGATCGCCCTTCTCCAGACGGACATCGCCTGGGAAGACGTTGCCGAGAACCACCGGCGTGCGGCGAAGATGCTCGCCGAGGCTGCCGCGGGCAGCGCGCGCCTCGCGATCCTGCCGGAGATGTTCTCGACCGGTTTCTCGATGAACGCTCAACGCGTCGCGCAGCCGCCGGGAGGCCCTTCGGAATCGTTCCTGCTCGAACAGGCGAAGTCTCTGAACCTCTGGATCCTCGCGTCGATCCCCGAGTCGGGCGAGCCCTCGCCACGCAACATGGCTCTCCTCGTCTCGCCGCGAGGCGCCGTCACCCGTTACGCGAAGATCCATCCCTTCTCTTTCGCGGGCGAGCACCGTGAGTACACCGCCGGCGACCGTGTCGTCACGGCCGATGTCGAGGGCGTCCGCTTGACTCCTCTCGTCTGTTACGACCTGCGCTTCCCCGAGCCCTTCCGGCTCGCCGCGGCCGATACGGATCTGTTCGTGGTCGTCGCCAACTGGCCGGAGGAGCGCCGCGAGCACTGGCGCCTTCTTCTGCGCGCCCGCGCCGTCGAGAACCAGGCCTACGTCGCGGGCGTCAATCGCGTCGGCGACGGGGGACGCCTCCACTACGCCGGCGACTCCGCCCTCATCTCACCTTCCGGAGAGACCCTCGCCGAAGGCGACGACCGGGAACAGCTCCTTCTCTGCGAGGTCGATGTGAAGAAAGTCGCCGAGACCCGCCAGCGGTTTCCCTTCCTGGTTGATCGCCGGCCCGACGCTTATCGGCGCTAGCGGGTCGAGGCCGGCGCGGCCGCGAAGGTTCTCAGCGCTTCGACTCCACCGGCGATGGTGTCTTCGGCGACGGAGAAGGAGAAGCGCAGATGGCCTTCTCCTTCCGGGCCGAAGGCGAGCCCGGGCACGGTGGCCACCCGGGCGCCGTCGAGCAGCGCGCGCGCGGCGGCGCGTGAATCCGAACCGAGCGAGTCCGGGACCTTCGGGAAGAGATAGAGAGCGGCCGGCGGCGTGTCGATCTCGAAGCCCGAGACGCGGAGTCCCGCGACGAGGGCGTCCCGGCGGCGGCGGTAGCCCTCCCTCGCCTCGGCGAGAAACGCGTCCGGCAGGCGCAGGGCCTCGAGCGCGGCCCACTGCGTCGGCGTCGAGACGCCGTTGATCGAGTAGAGGACGATCGTCTTCATCGCCACGCGCCATCGCTCGGGAACGAGGACATAGCCCGCGCGCCAGCCGGTCATGGAGTACGTCTTCGACAGCGTGAAAACGGAGATCGTCCGCTCGAACATCCCGGGAAGAGAGGCGGGAGAGACGTGCTCCACCTCTTCGTAGATCAGGTCCTCGTAGGCCTCGTCGGAGATCATCGCCAGGCCGTTCTCGCGGACGAACGCGCAGACTTCCTCCACCTCGGGGCGCGAGAAGACCTCGCCCGTGGGGTTGACCGGCGAATTCCAGTAGAGGAGCTTCGTGCGCGGCGTCGCCGCCGCGGCGAGCGCGGCCGTCAGCCCCTCGCGGCGGGCGCGCGCGGCGGGAACGAGCCTGACGGAAGCGCCATGATAGGTCACGACGTCCCTGATCGGCGTCCAGTAGGGGGAGAACATCACGACTTCGTCTCCCGGGTCGAGAAGCGTCGCGAAGGCCGAGAAGAGGCCGTGCATCCCGCCGTTGACGACGATCGCGCTGTCGTTGTCGGCGGGAATCCCGTTCTTGCCCCGCACCTTCTCGACGATCGCCTGCCGCAGCTCGGGGACGCCCGAAGAGGGCGCGTAACGGGTCTCGTTGCGCGCCAGCGCAACCGCCATGGCCTCCTTGATCGGCTGCGGCGTGGGCATGTAGGGCTCGCCCCCCTCGAACCGCCAGACCCTGTGACCGGCGGCCAGCAGCTCGAGAACGCGGTTCCTGACCTTGACGATTTCCGAGAAACCGACCGCCTCGAACCGGCGCGCCGCGGACGGAAACGAGCCTTCCGTCACCAGGACCTCAGACGATCCTCCGCCGGCCCGGGCCCATGAGGAAGTACAGGATCATCCCGAGGACAGGCAGGAAAATGATCAGCACCGCCCACAGGATCTTGGTCGCTGTATCCGCGGAGCTCTGGAGCAGCGAGACGAGCGCGATGACGTCGAGAACCAGGACGGCCAGGCTCAGGAGCCGAAACATGGGTCCTCCTTTTCCCTAAGAAACCTTCTCCGAGATCGCCTTGGCCTGCGTGAAGAGGTAGAGGTACTCGCGGCCGCCGGCCTTCGAGTCCGTCCCCGACATGTTGAAGCCGCCGAAGGGATGCACGCCCACGAGCGCTCCGGTGCACTTGCGGTTCAGGTACAGATTGCCGCAGAAGAGTTCCCGCTTGCCGCGCTCGAGGCGCTCCCGGTCCCGGGAGTAGAGCGAGCCGGTCAGGCCGTACTCGGTGTCGTTGGCGACCGCGATCCCTTCGTCGAAGTCCTTGACCTTGAGCACGGCCAGTACCGGGCCGAAGATCTCTTCCCGCGCGAGGCGGTCCGTGGGTTCGATCTCATCCACGACCGTCGGCATCACGAAGAAGCCCTCCGCCGGGCCCGGCCCGCCTCCCGCGACGATCCTTCCCTCGCGCCGGCCGATCTCGACGTACTCCAGGATCTTTCTCTGCGCGCTCCCGTTGATGACCGCCCCGACGGTGTTCTCGGGATCGCGGACGTCGCCGACCTTCAGGGCCTTCGTCCTCTCGACGACTTTCTCCAGCAGGGGCCCGTGCACCTTCTCGTGCACGATCAGCCGCGAGCACGCCGAGCACTTCTGCCCCTGGAAGCCGAAGGCGGAGGCAACGACCCCCTTTGCGGCCTCCTCCAGGTCCGCCGTCTCGTCCACCAGGATGAAGTCCTTCCCGCCCATCTCGAGCACCGCGCGCTTGATCCAGATCTGGCCGCGCGGGACCCTGCCCGCTTTCTCGCTGATCTCGACGCCGACATCGCGGGAGCCGGTGAACGCGACCATGCGCGTCTTCGGGTTCTCGACGAGGGCGTTGCCCACCGTCGAGCCGCCGCCCGTGACGAAGTTCAAGACTCCCCGCGGCAGTCCCGCCTCTTCCGCGGCCTCGACGAACATCGTCGCGATCCCCGGGGCGTCGGACGAGGGCTTCAGGACCACGGTGTTGCCGGTCACGAGGGCCGCGGCGGTCATCCCGGTCAGGATGGCGAGCGGGAAGTTCCAGGGCGGTATGACGGCGCACACGCCGAGCGGCAGGTACTCGATCTCCGTCCTCTCCCCGGGGTATGGAACCAGCGGAGGCGGATTGGCGAGGCGCTCCATTTCCCGCGCGTAGTACTCGCAGAAGTCGATCGCCTCCGCGGTGTCCGCGTCCGCTTCGACCCAGGACTTGGATTCCTCGAGCACCATCATCGCGGAGAACTCGTGCTTGCGGTTGCGCAGGATCGAGGCGATCTCCAGCAGCTTCTCCCAGCGTTGCCGGGGCGGTGTTCGGCTCCAGGAATCG
>DATIRW010000040.1:0-4573 GCA_035469365.1 Thermoanaerobaculia bacterium | reverse complement strand
ATCACGGTGATCCTCGTGTCCTGGAACGACGCGGAGGATCTGCGCGCGTGCGTCGAGTCGCTCGCACGGGCCCGCGGGCGAATGCCCGCCGGCGGCCCGCGGGTCTCTCTCGTCGTCGTGGAGAACGGCGCTGGCGGTGCGGAGATCCTCCCTCTGTGGCCGGGCGCGTCGGTTCTCGTCAACGAAGAGAACCGCGGGTTCGGTCCGGCCGCCAATCAGGGAGCGGACGCCGCGGCGGGTGACGTGTTCCTGTTCCTGAATCCCGACACCCGCGCCGAGGACGATCCCTTCACGGCGATCGCCCGCGGCTTCGAGACCCACCCCGAAGCTGCCGCCCTCGCCCCGCGCCTGCTCGACTTCGACGATCCCGCCGCCCCGGCAATCACGAATCCCAAATCGCCAACCACAAATCCTCGCCTTCTCTCTCCTCCCGGTCTGGAGGACCAGTTCACTTTCCAACTGCGCCGGCTTCCGCGCCTCGCGTCCGACGCCCGCGAGCTCCTGCTCGTGGACGCGCTCTTACCGAACAACCCGCGGCGCCGCCGCTCGCGCTACGCGGATTGCGACAGGAACAGGCCATTCGAGGTCGAGCAGGCCGCCGCCGCGGCCCTGGCGATCCGAAAGAGCGCGTTCGAAACGCTCCGGGGCTTCGACGAAGGTTTCGTGCCGGCCTGGTTCGAGGACGTGGACCTCTGCGTCCGCCTTCCTCGCGCGGGAAGACTCCTGTACTGGCCGGAGGCGCGATTCCGGCACCGCGGAGGCGTCTCCTCGGTGTCGCTCGGCTACGCGCGCTTTCTCCCGACCTACTACCGCAACGCCCTTCGCTACCGGCGCCTCCACTACGGCCTTGCGGCCCGTCTTCTCTACCGTCCCCTGCTCGTCGCCGGGATGCTCCTGCGTCTCTTCCTGCTCCCTTTTCGTCCGGCCGTCCCGCGCCCCCGCGGCGAGGCCGCCCGCGCCTACCTGGCAACCCTCGCGCTCGCTCTCGGCGTCTCTCCAACTCACAACTCACGGCTCGCAACTCACAACTCACAACACGCATGATTGACGTCTCCATCATCGTCGTCGCTCACAACGACGAGGCCGATCTGCCTCACTCCGTTTCATCGGCGCTCGCCCAGCGCGGCGTCCGCGTCGAGACAATCGTCGTGGACAACAAGTCCTCCGACGGCTCGTCCGAGGCGGTGCGGAGCGTCGGAGGCGACAGCGTGCGTCTGGTGGAGTCGCCGGAAAACGTGGGCTTCGCCGCGGCGATGAACCTCGGCATCGGGCTTTCCTCCGGCCGGTACGTCCTCGCGCTGAACCCGGATTGCCGCCTCGAGCCCCGCTTCGCGGCGATCCTCACGGAGCGTCTCGACGGCCGGCCCGATGTCGGTTCCGCTTCGGGAAAGCTACTCCGCGCTGAGGGGGCCGACCTCCATCCGACCGGGAGGCTCGACTCGACGGGGATCTACCGGACGGCAAGCGGGCGGCACTTCGACCGGGGCTCGGGGGAGGAGGCGGCCGGCCGGTATCTGGTGGAGGAAGAGGTCTTCGGCGCCACCGGCGCGGCCGGCTTCTACCGGCGCGAGGCGCTCGAAACCGCGAGGATCATGACGGGCGTCTTCGATTCTGACTTCTTCCTCTACCGGGAAGACGCCGATCTCTCCTGGAGGCTTCAGAGCCTCGGATGGAAGTGCCTCTACGTTCCCGAAGCCGTCGCCTACCATCGCCGCCGCAATCTGCCCGACCGGAGGCGCCGCATGTCGCCGCTGGTCAACTACCACTCCGTGAAGAACCGGTTCCTCCTGCGCATCAACAACCAGACGCCGCGCGACTTCGCGGTCACCCTCCTGCCGACCCTGGCGCGGGACATCGTCGTCCTCGCCGCCTGCCTGACGATCGAGCGGTCGTCGTTGCCCGCCTTCACCTGGCTCTGGCGCAACAGGAAACGCCTCCTGGCCAAACGGCGAGAAATTCAGGAGAAGATCCGCGCGCGGCGCGGAGGCAGATGAAGACCGGGAGACCCGAGAGCTGAAAGCGGACAGCTGATAGCTTTCTTCCTGATGCGCCTGGCCATCCTCGGGACCCGCGGGATCCCCGCGCGCTACGGCGGCTTCGAGACGCTGGCCGAGGAGCTGTCGGCGCGCCTGGCGTCGCGGGGTCACGACGTCACGGTGTACACGCGCGCTCGCTATGCCGAGCCGGGGCTCTCGTCTCATCGCGGCGTGAAGATCCGCGTCCTGCCGACGATCCCGACAAAGTATCTCGACACGGTGGCTCACGGAATTCTCTCCGGATTCGACGCGGCGCTCGAAAGGTTCGACGCGGTGCTCGTCTGCAACGCCATCAACGCGGCGTTCGCGTTCCTTCCTCGGCTCGGAGGCAGGACGCGGGTCGTCCTCAACGTGGATGGCCTCGAGCGGAACCGCCGGAAGTGGAACGCGCTCGGGAAGCTCGCCTATCGCCTCTCCGAGAGACTCTCGATCATCGTGCCGGACGCGGTCGTCTCCGACGCCCGGGTCATCGAGAACTATTACCGCGAGCGGTACGGCTTTTCCTCCGTTTTCATTCCCTACGGAGGAGACCTGCCCGAGCCTGAGGGAATCGAAGCGCTCGAAAAGCTCGGGCTCGCGCCCGAGCGTTACGCGCTCTACGTTTCGCGTCTCGAGCCGGAGAACAACGCGGACGCCGTCGTGCGCGCCTATCGCGATGTGCCGGGGGACGCTCCTCTCGTCATTGTGGGCGACGCGCCCTACGCCCGCGATTACATCGCCGCGCTCCACCGGCAGGCCGGTCCGCGCGTTCTCTTTCCCGGGGCGCTCTACGGCGAGCCATACCGGCAGTTGCTCGCCGGCGCCGCGGTCTACATCCAGGCAACCGAGGTCGGCGGGACCCATCCCGCCCTGGTCGAGGCCCTCGGCTTCGGGCGCATCGTTTGCTACAACCGGTCGCCGGAGAACGAGGAGGTGGCGGAGGGCGCCGCATTGCCATTCGACGTCCGGCGGCCCGAGACGCTCACTCGCCTGCTGGCGGCCATTTTGGACGATCCGGCCGGTTACTCCGTATGGAAGGATCGTGCGAGGGCGCGCGTCCGGGAGCGATACCGCTGGGAGGACGTCGCCGACCGTTACGAGGCGCTTCTTGAAGGAAGGCCCGTCATCCCGTAACATCGCGGCGGCTTTCCGGTTCTCCTGGCTGCGCCGGACTCCATGCTGAAGCAGAAAGCGCGCGCAATCGCCCTGGGCGTACTGATCTGGGACCTCGTCCTGACGGCGTTGTCCCTGCCCGTGGCCTACGTGCTGCGGCTCGGCGTGCTGCCGTCGTTCTTCCCGGCGGTTTTTCGAACGCCGGTCTCTCCGATCAATGAGTATCTCTTCCTGCTCGTCCTCATTCTTCCGCTGTGGGGCCTGCTGCTGTTCGCCGCCGGCTTCTATCGCAGCCACCGCACGACGCCGCTCGTGGAAGAGATCTGGGGGGCGATGAAGGTTGCCTTCGGCGGCACCGCGATGCTGGCCCTTCTCGTCTACGGCCTGCGCCTCGAGTTCGTCAGCCGTTTCTTCCTGGCGGTGTTCGGGATCGTCAACTTCACGCTCCTCGGCACCGAGAAGATCTTCCTCCGCCTTCTTTCGAGGTGGGTGCGCGCGCGGGGTCTGAACTTCCGCACCGTGCTGCTGGTGGGGACAGGTCAGAAATCCGCCCAGCTGGGCGACTTCGTCGAGGCGCATCCCTACTGGGGATTCCGAGTCATCGGCTACCTGGACGACGACAACGGCGGGGAGATCCAACGCGCCGGTCGATGGCCGTGCCTGGGGAAGATCACCGACCTCGAGACTGTCCTGATTCGCGAGGTGATCGACGAGGTGATCTTCGTCATCGAAAAGGGGAGGCTCGCGGAATACGAGGACGCGCTCCTGGTGGCCGAGCGTCACGGGGTGCGCGCGCACGTCTCGCTCGATATCTTCCCGCACGTTCTCGCGCGCCCTGTCCTGGAAGAGCTGGACGGCATCGCCCTGCTGTCCTTCACGACGACTCCCGCCAACCCCATCCAGCTCGTCGCCAAGAGAGGGATTGATTTCGCGTTATCGCTGGGGTGCGTCCTGGTGACGCTGCCGATACAGGCCCTCGCGGCTCTGCTCATCCGGATCACGTCGCATGGCCCGGTCTTCTTCCGCCAGGTCCGCTGCGGCTTGAACGGCCGCCATTTCACCCTGCTGAAGTTCCGCACGATGTACGCGGGAGCGGAAGAGCGACTGCACGAGGTCTCTCACTTGAACGAGATGTCGGGTCCAGTCTTCAAGGTCTCGAAGGACCCGCGCCTGACTCCCGTGGGCCGGCTGCTGCGCCGGCTCTCGATCGACGAGCTGCCGCAGCTCTGGAACGTGATCCTGGGGGACATGAGCCTGGTCGGCCCGCGGCCCCCCTTGCCGGAGGAGGTGGCGCGCTACGAACCCTGGCAACGCCGGCGTCTCTCGATGAAACCCGGTCTCACGTGCCTCTGGCAGGTCTCGGGCCGCAACAACCTCGACTTCGACCGCTGGATGGCCCTCGACTTGAAGTACATCGACACCTGGACGCCGATGCTGGACCTGAA
>DATIRW010000039.1:0-8373 GCA_035469365.1 Thermoanaerobaculia bacterium | reverse complement strand
CTAGCGACTCCAGCCGACTGGGAGACTGGGGGAAGGGAGGACTGGGGGAAACCCAGATTCGCATTTTCTCCCGGTCACTCAGTCTCCCAGTCTCCCAGTCCCCCAGTCTCTTCATCGAGCGGCACCGGGCTCTCGCTTAAGATGCACCGGCGTGCCCAGGAGAAGAGACATTCACTCGATCCTCGTGATCGGGTCGGGGCCGATCGTGATTGGCCAGGCCTGCGAGTTCGACTATTCGGGTACACAGGCCGTGCGCGCACTGAAACGCGAAGGGTTCCGGGTCGTGCTGGTCAATTCCAACCCGGCCACGATCATGACGGACCCGGAGCTGGCCGACGCGACCTATGTCGAGCCGCTGACCCCGGAATTCCTGGAGAAGATCATCGAGAAGGAGCGGCCGGATGCGCTCCTGCCCACCGTCGGAGGCCAGACGGGCTTGAACCTCGCCCTCGCGCTCGCGGACCGCGGGATCCTGGACAAGTGGAGCGTCCGCTTGATCGGGGCCAACGAGCGTGCCATGCGCCTGGCCGAGGACCGGGAGCTCTTCAAGGAGGCGATGCTCGAGATCGGCGCCGAGGTTCCCCGCTCGGGCCGCGCCCGCTCGCTCGAGGAGGCGCAGGACATCGTTCGGAGGATCGGCCTTCCCGTTGTCGTGCGCCCCTCCTTCACCCTGGGCGGATCCGGGGGTGGCGCGGCGCGGACGGCGCAGGAGCTCGCCGGCGTGGTGGCCCACGGCCTCTCCGAGTCGCCGGCCCACGAGGTCCTGATCGAGGAGTCGGTCGAAGGGTGGAAGGAGTTCGAGCTCGAGGTGATGCGCGATCTCGCGGACAACGTCATCATCATTTGCTCGATCGAGAACTTCGACGCGATGGGAGTGCACACGGGCGACTCGATTACGGTCGCGCCCCAGATGACCCTCTCCGACCGGCAATACCAGCAGATGCGCGACGAGGCCAAGGCCGTCATCCGGAAAGTCGGCGTGGACACCGGGGGCTCCAACATCCAGTTCGCCGTCGAGCCGAAGACCGGCCGTCGGGTCGTCATCGAGATGAACCCCCGGGTCTCGCGCTCCTCGGCGCTCGCGTCGAAGGCCACGGGGTTCCCGATCGCGAAAATCGCGGCGCTGCTCGCCGTGGGTTACCGCCTGGACGAGATCCCCAACGACATCACGAAGAAGACGCCGGCCTGTTTCGAGCCGTCGCTCGACTACGTCGTTGTCAAGATCCCGCGCTGGGCCTTCGAGAAGTTTCCGAAGGCCGACCCGCGCCTGACCATCCAGATGAAGTCCGTCGGGGAGGCGATGGCCATCGGCCGCACCTTCGCCGAGGCGCTGGGCAAGGCGATCCGGTCCCTGGAAATCGGGCGCGACGGTCTGGACGACGGCGGGAAGCCGCTGCCGCGCGGGGAGCTGCTCGAGAAGCTCTCCGTCCCCACCTGGGAGCGGATCTTCCATCTGCGCCGGGCGATCGTCTCCGGCATGTCCGTCGAGGAGATCGCGGCGCGGACCTCGATCGATCCGTGGTTCCTGGACCCGATTGCCAGGATGGTCGCGGGCGAGGAGGCCTTCGCCGGCAGGAAGCTCGTGGAGGTCTCGCGCGAACAGTGGCGCGAGGCCAAGAGACTCGGCCTTTCCGATCGGTCGCTGGCCCGCTGTCTCGTTACCGACGAATCGAGCGTGCGCGAGCGCCGCCGCGAGCTCGGCATCGAGCCCGTCTTCAAGACGATCGACACGTGCGCGGCGGAATTCGAGGCGGAGACTCCGTACTTCTATTCGACTTACGAGGACGAGAACGAGTCCGTGCGCACGGCGCGCAAAAAGATCGTGATCCTCGGAGGCGGACCCAACCGGATCGGGCAGGGGATCGAGTTCGACTACTGCTGCGTCCACGCCTGCTACGCGCTCTCCGAGGCGGGTTACGAGACGGTGATGATCAACTGCAACCCGGAGACGGTTTCGACCGACTACGACACGTCCGACCGCCTCTACTTCGAGCCTTTGACCTTCGAAGACGTCTCGGCCGTGCTCGACAACGAGCGTCCGGACGGCGTGCTCGTCCAGTTCGGCGGCCAGACCCCGTTGAAGCTCGCCCGGCCGCTGGAGGCGGCCGGATACCCGATCCTCGGGACCTCCCCCGAGTCCATCGACCTCGCGGAAGACCGCGGCCGGTTCGGCAGGCTCGTGGAGGAGCTCGGGCTGCGCGCCCCCGAGCACGCGGAGGCGCGCACCGAGGGGGAAGCACTGGCGGCGGCCCGGCGCATCGGCTATCCCCTCATGGTGCGCCCCTCCTACGTTCTGGGCGGGCGGGCGATGGCCGTCGTGTTCGAGGATCAACATCTTCTCGGCTACATGGCGCAGGCGCTCGAAAGCTCGCCGGAACATCCCGTTCTGATCGACAGGTTCCTGGACGACGCCTTCGAATACGACGTGGACGCGCTCTCCGACGGCCGGGAGACCTGGATCGGGGGCATCCAGCAGCACATCGAGGAAGCGGGGATCCACTCGGGCGACTCGTTCTCGGTCCTGCCGGCCTGGAAGGTGGCGCCCCCCCGGCTGGCCGAGATCCGGGAGGCGACGCGCCTCCTCGCCCGGGCTCTCTCCGTGCGCGGTCTCGTCAACATCCAGTTCGCCACCCAGGGCGATCTCCTCTACGTCCTGGAGGTCAATCCAAGGGCGTCCCGCACGGTTCCCTTCGTATCCAAGGCGATCGGCGTCGCGATGGCGCGGGCCGCGGCGCTTCTCGCGGTGGGGCAGCCGCTCGCCTCCCTTGGTCTGCCGCTGGAGCGGGATCCCGTGGACTTCTTCATCAAGGCCCCGGTCTTCCCGTTCAAGAAGTTTCCGGGCGAAGACAGTCTTCTCGGCCCGGAGATGAAGTCCACGGGCGAGGTGATGGCGATCTCCCCGCGCTTCGGCGACGCGTTCGCGAAGGCCTGCGAAGCCGTCGGGATCCGGCTGCCGGTCGAGGGCCGGGCGTTCCTGACGGTCAATCCGTATGACAAGAAGAGCGTGATTCCGATCGCTCGGGAGCTGGCGGACCTGAAATTCGCGCTGTGCGCGACGGAGGGAACGCGGGCCGCGCTTGCGGAGGCGGGGCTTCCGGCGGAGCGGGTCTTCAAGGTCAACGAGGGGTATCCCAATGCGGTCGAGTGGATGGAATCGGGGGGGATCCAACTCGTCATCAACACGCCGTTGGGCGGCCAGTCTCACCAGGATGAAGCGGCGATTCGAGCCGCGGCGCTGCGCCTCCGGATACCCTGCCTGACGACCCTCTCGGCTTCCGCCGCCGCCGTCGAGGCGATCCGCGCCCGCCAGGAAGGAAGAACGGGGATCGCCTCGCTGCAGGAATACCACCGGGGTTGATTGTGATCTGCGATTTGTGATTGGTGATTGAGGACCGGGAGTTGATTCATCGGGTGATCGGGTGATCGGATGATCGGAAGTTCCGTGGCGATCGACCGATGGGCCGATGAACCGATGAACCGATCGCCGGGAACCGGCGTCAGAATCCTCCTGTTCCTTCTCTCGATCATCGGATCGGGGTTGCTGTTTGGGGTGGGGTTCGCGCCGGCGGCTCCGGACCGCCTTCCTGTCCTGGTGATCGCCGTCGGTCTGGCGCTGGCGGCCGCGTGGAGTCCGGCGCGGGCTATCGTTGTCTTCGCGTTTCTCTTTCCGTGCGCGGGTCTGCTCACGCGGCTCTCCGGCGGCACGGACCCGGTCGCCTGGCCGGTGCTCCTCTTCGGAGGTCTCGCCGCGGGATGGTCCTTCCGTTTCATCTACGACTTCGACAGCATGCCCGAGCCTTCGCCGCTCGATCGCCCTCTCCGCGCCCTGGTTCTCCTCTGGATTCTCGCGACCGTCCTGGCCGTGGCGAGAGCATCCACGCTCTGGGCCGCGCTCCGAGGCTTGACAGGCCGCGCCGTCAATGGAGACGGGCTGCCGGAGACGGCAGCCATCCGCGAGAGTCTCCTGGCCTTCTCGGCGCTGTTCGCCGGAGCGGCTTTCTTCCTCCTCCTGCGGCGCCAGGGTCCGGCCGTGCGGTTGAAAGCGCTGCGCGCTGCGCTTCTGGGCGTTTGCGTCTCGGCGCTCGCCGCCTGCCTTCAAGGACTGGGCCTGTTGCCGCCGGAGACGAGGCCGTACTGGAAGCTGACGGGAAGAATCACGGGCGCGTCGGCCGATCCGAATTCGCTCGGCCTCCTGTGCGCTCTGGCCCTGGTCCTCGTCGCGGCCGGGTTGCTTCGCGCGGCCGCGCGCGACCGCTTCGGGCCGATCGCCGCGATCCTCCTCGCGGCCGGCCTGCTGCTCTCCGGATCGCGCGCCGGTTTCCTTCTGCTCCTCTTCGGCGTCCTGATTCTGTTTCTTGCTGGCGGGCTTCCCTCCCGCGCGCGGCTGGCGACCCTGGTTCTGCTGGCGGCCGCGGCCCTCGGGGCCGGCCTCTTTCTCCTGCGGGGCTCGGCGGGGACTCTCGGCATTCGCCTCGCCCAGAGCTTCGACCCGAAGCTGCCGATCGCGTATCGCGTGTCGGAACGCCCGCTCCTCTGGCGCGCCGCCGCGCGCCTTTTCCTGCGTCATCCCGTAGAAGGCGGAGGCATGGGAGTCTTCGCCTGGCAGTTCCCGGATCTGATGAAAGAAGAGAACCGCCGCTTCCTGATGCGCGACAATCCGGGCAGCGCCTACGTGCAGGCCCTTGCGGAGACCGGAGCGGTCGGATTCCTGCTGACGGCCTTCTTCGCTGTCTCGCTGGGCGCGCTGGCCCTGCGGCGGGCGCGCGAGAAAGACTCCATCGCGGCCGGCTCCGGAGTGGCCGCGGCCGCGTTCCTCGCCGCTCTCGCCGTGGGCTCGCATTGGTTTGCAGCCGACGTGTCTCTCCTCTTTTTCCTGCTCGCGTCCCTGGTGGCAGGCCCGCCTCCCAAGAGGGCTTCGGAAGATCCGAAGACGGAAGAGGCGACTCCGTGGCTGAGAAGGTCTCTTCTCGTCGTTGTCCTCCTCTACGCTGTCGCCGCCGGGGCCGCCGTGCTGGCGACAGCGCGTCCCGAGGAAGCCTTCCGCCACTCCCCCCGAATCGGCTTTCACGATGAGGAGGTCGGTCCCGGCGGCCCCTTCCGGTGGACGCGCCGCAGGTTCGCGCTGTGGGTCGAGCGGGGGCAGACGCGAAGAATCCTCCTCGCGCACTACTCGCCGAGCCCGAGGCCGGTGGAGATCGACGTGACGCTCGGAGGCCGGACGGTTTTCCGGCGCGCGCTCAAGGCCGGGGAATCGGCCACGCTGCGGTTGAACGGTTCCACACTGCGGCCGCGGGCGTTTCTTTTCGAGGTCTCGCGCTCCTTTGTCCCCAGGCGGCTGGGTCTCTCGGAGGACAGGCGCGAGATCGGGCTGCTTTCCATCGAGCCACGATGACCGTGGCCCGATCGCGCCGCGCGGGCGGGATGCCGCTGCTTCTCCTGACTTTCGCTTTCCTCGCCCGCGGCGTGTTTCTCTCGCTGGCCCTTCCAGGAGGCGATCCGCTCGACGAGACGTTTCATTTCGCCTACGCGCACTTCGTGGCGGAGACGGGGCGCATCCCGAAACCGGGCGAGCCGTCCATCGCGGCCGAGTTCCTGCGCCCTGCTCAGCTGCTTCCGGCGTCCACCCCGGTTTCCGGGCGGAGGATCTCCTGGAAGGAGTATTCCGGCGCGCCGGGAGAGACCAGTCGCGAGCTGAGGCGCGAGGCTTACGAGCACCGTCCCGCGGAGCGCCGGCTGTGGCTCGACCCCAACTACGAAGCGCAGCAGCCGCCTCTCTTCTACCTGCTCGCGTCGGCGCCGCTCAGGCTTCTTCCCGAAGCCCGGTTCTCGACGCGGCTTCTCGTGCTCCGGTTGTTCTCGACCGTCATCGCAGCCGCGGCCGTGCCTGTGGCATATCTCTTCTTTCGGCGCCTCCTTTTGAAGGGAGCCGCGATGGCGGCGACGGCGGCGTTCGTCGCTTTTCCCGGAGTCGGTTCCTTCGTCGGACGCTTTACCAACGACGCTCTGGCCCTGCCGATCGCCGCGGCGCTGCTCCTCTTCTTCGTCGAGGCGGGACGCGGGCGGCTCTCGCGCGGCAAGACGGTGGGGCTCCTGGCGCTTCTCGCTGCCGGCTGCTGGACGAAGCTCTACTTCGTCCTTCTCCTGCCGGTAGCGCCTATGGCAGCGTTCCTCACAGCGCGCGGCCGGCGCTCCGGCTCCTGGCGAAGAGCGCTCCTCGGTTGCGCTCTCGCCTTCCTCTTTTTCGTTCCCTGGATGGTCCACGAGCGATCCCAGACGGGAGACTGGTTCGGGCTTCTTTCCTCGAGGCAGGCGACGGCCCTCCGCATCGGATTGGTCGGCCGGCTTGATGCTCTCCCCGAACTGATGACACGACGCTTCGCGATCGTTTTCGGCCGGACCTTTCTCTGGCCCGGCACGTGGAGCGGCGCGGGGGCGCCCGCCGCGCTCGCGGTTCTACTGACAGGCGTTCTCCTGTTCCTCATCCTCGGGCCAAATCTCCGCGGAGGCGGGCGGTCTCGGCGGCGGCAGCAGACCTGGCAGGCGGGGGGGCTTGCCGTCGCCATCTTCCTCGTCGGGCAGATCGCGTACGCGTCGACGTACGCCGCTGTCGGCAGGGTTCGTGGACACCGGCCTTCGGCGGGCCCCGACGGTTGGTACCTGCTGATCCTCTTTCCCGTAATCCTCTCCGCCGGTTGCGCCCTCGGCCGGCGAGTGGCGGCGGGCTCCTTCGTCGCCGCCGGCGCGGTCTTCCTCCTTGCGGAGTGGTGGACGAGCTTTGGAGTCCTGCCCGGAGTCTATGGAGGCCGGACGGCCTTCAACGGCGCGAACGCTCGCTTTTCCGTGTACGGCACGTATCTCGGGCGGCCGGATGAGGTTCTGCGGGTCTATTCGAGAGTCGGACTCGCGGGAGCCCCGGCCCTCGTGCTCGCCTCGGTCGTGGGACTCTGGCTGCTGGCTCTCGCGTCGGCGCTCCTGTTGGCGCGCTCAGGCGAACGCGGTTGAGACCAGGCGGATAGGGGGAGGCATCGAGATCCAGTTTCATCCCGCCTCGGGCGGCGCGAGGGTCAGGACGCTGCGGATCGGCCGCACGGGAGGGCGCTGGCTTGCGTCCCTTGCGGTTGCGGGAGTGTTGATATCGATGTCGCTCGCTTTCACCGTGCCCTTGGCCGTCGCCCGCGCGAACCGGCGGCAAGACCATGGGCGTTCTTCTGGAGAGATCGGGGAAGCGACAGCGGGACAGCAGCAGGCCGCGCAGCTGACGCGGGCGATCCTGGATCGAACGCTCGACCGCGCGGACTATCTAAACCGGATCGCCCTCGTCTATGGCATCCCCGCCGCGCGGTGGCCCCAGGCACTGAGCTCGGGGCCGGCCGCCCTCTCTTCGGCGCAGCCGGAAAAGCTCGCCGCGCAGATCGAGGTCCTCCTTCGAGCGCTCGAGAGGGCTCGGGCTATCCTGGAGGAGCGCGAGAAAGGCGATCCGGATCTGGCGTCCCGTTCGCCGTCGCTTTTTCCGTGCGCCGCGGCCCTCTGCGAGCCTTCTTCCTTCTTCGGGCCCCGCGTTTCTCCCTGGACGGGAGAAGAGGAGTTCTTCCCGGGCGTGGACATCGCGGCGCCGGAAGGCTCGGCCGTTCTCGCGCCGGGAGGCGCCACCGTGATGTTCGCGGGGAAGGTCCGGCGCTCGCCGGCCGGCTGGTTCTGGCGGCTCGGCAACTTGATCGTGCTCTCCCACGGCGGCAGCGGCGCCACTGTCTTCGGGCACCTTTCGCGAATCGACGTGCGCCGCGGGCAGCGCGTCGCGCGCGGGCAGAGGATCGACGGCGTCGGCGCGACGGGCTGGGCGATTTCGCCTCAGCTCCACTACGAGTTCTGGCGTCCGGAACGCGGGACGCTGCGTCCGACCGATCCCTTTTTCGCGGCGCTCGACCGCCGCCTCGGCGCGAAGCCCCTCTCGCTCGAGCAGATGGAGGCGACCTCCGCCCCCGGCCGGCTCGACCCCCTCCCCGGCCTGGGCTCGGCCACGGAGCGACCGGATGGGGCGGATCCCGGTTCCCGCGGTGTCCGCGGCTCGAAGCGCCGCCGGGGCGTTTGATCCCGGAAAACCTCGGAGCGGATCCTGCGGAAGGCTCTTTGAGGCTTCAGCGCGGGTACCGTGAAACCCGCTTGCGGTGGGCTGAGAGGCGGCTCCGGACGTCGTCCATCCGGTCGCCACCGGTGGACTCAAGCAGCGCGTCGGCGAGGACGAAGGCGAGCATCGCCTCCGCGATGACGCCGCAGGCGGGAACGGCAGTAACGTCGCTTCTCTCGTAGGCGGAGCGGGCCGGTTTGCCGGTCTCCAGGTCCACGGAATCGAGGCCCCTGGCGAGAGTCGAAAGG
>DATIRW010000038.1:0-2833 GCA_035469365.1 Thermoanaerobaculia bacterium | reverse complement strand
GCGCTCCAAGACGAAAGGAGGTGCCGATGGAGAACGCCTGATCGCAGGGACCCGATGAGGACAAAAAGCCAATGGTCACAAGAAACCGATGACATGCAACTTTTCTTCGAAAGTGAGTCAACGATGAATTCTCGAACGTCCCGCCGCCTCGCGCTCGCCCTCGTGGCGATCCTCGGCGCGTCGGGTCTCTTCGCTGCCGACGCGGCCGACATGGCAGCCGGCAAGAAGGTCAACATCAACCAGGCTTCCGCCAAGGAGCTCGCGAACCTTCCTCGCATCGGCGCCAAAGTCGCGGAGCGCATCGTCGAGTACCGCCAGGCTCACGGCTCGTTCGCCAGGGTCGAGGATCTGATGGAGGTCAAGGGGATCGGCGAAAAGCTCTTCACCTCGCTCAAGCCCTACCTGACGCTGTCCGGCCCGACGACGCTCTCCGAGAAGGTCTCTTCAAAGGGCACCCGCGGGCACTCCGCGGAGTCCAAATCCGCCCGCAACTCCGTCCCGGTGGGCAAAGGACGGTGATCTCTCCGCCCGCCCGGAGCCGCATCCGCGGCTCCGGGCCCCTTCCCTGCCGAGCCGGCTTCTCCGCCGTAGAGCTCGTCGCCGTTCTGGCCATGCTGGCGGCGGCAACCGCCGTGGCCGCGCCGGGGGCGATGCGCTTGCGTGCCGCCCTTTCGGTCAGATCCGGCGCCGCTCAAACGAGCGCCGCGTTTCTGCGGGCCCGCGCGTACGCGATCGCCCGGGGGCGCCACGTGGGAATCAAGTTCCGTAAGAACGGGGATCGCTACGAATGGGCCCTCTACGTGGACGGCAACGGCAACGGCATCCGCACCGCCGACATCGAGAGTGGCGTGGACCGGCCTCTGGGCATCGCGTTTCCATGGGACCGCAACGACGTGATGCCCGGGATCCTGAAAGGCAGCCGTGTCCCCGATCCCGGCGATCCGGGACAAGCGCTCGACCGTCTGGACGATCCCATCCGTTTCAACTCGTCGGACATCTGCTCGTTCTCTCCGATGGGCGAAAGCACGCCGGGCTCGGTCTACCTGTGGGATGGGCACGACCGGATGGCCGTCGTGCGCGTCTTCGGCCGCACGGCCAAGGTGCGCGCGCTCTACTACGGGCGCGGAGACAGGGAGTGGAAGCAGTGAAACGATCAGGAGAGCGGATGCTCGGCGGCGAGGCCGTCTTCGCCCGGCCAGAGGAGAACCCCGTCGTGACGTGCGCCCGGAAGGACCCTTCCGCCGGCCGCGAGGCATCCTCGGATCGAAGCGCCGTCGCCGATCTCGACGCCGTCCCAGACGGCGCTGTCGGCGATGCGCGCTCGAGCGCCGATCCGCGCCCGGCCGAGGACGCTGCGGGAGACCTGGAAGGTCGAGAGGCGCTCGTAGGACAGGACCCGGCTGCCGGCGTCGAAACTTCCTCCTCCTTCGGGAAACGGTCCGCCGCGGTCCAGAGCTTCGAGCGACGCGCGGAGGAAATCGCTCGGGCGGCCCAGATCCTCGAAGAGGCCGCGGTGCAGGAGCCAGCCGATCTCGTTGTGCGTCTCTCGCAGGAGAAGCGCCCAGAGATCGGCGACGAGCGCCGCCGGCCCGGGCGGGATCCGGCGGAGGAGCGTCGGGGACAGGACGCAGACGCCCGTGTACAGGAGCGGGCGGGAGACCGGCTTTCCGAATGCCGTGATACGGTCCCCTTCGGCCTGAAGCGGCGTGTACCGATCGGGATTCCGATTCTCCACGACGAGGAGCGTGGCCGGGCGCCCGGTCTCGCGGTGGCGGGCGACAAGCGCCGCGATGTCGGGCTCGATCACCGTGTCCGTGTTGACGACCAGGAAGTCTCCGTCGGCGAGCCATCCGGCGGCGTTTCGGAGAGCGCCCGCAGTGCCGAGGATCTCCGGCTCCGGGAAGAAGCTCAACTTCGGGAGATCCGCCGCGCCGTCGCGCAGATGGCCTTCGATCTTTTCGCCAAGATGATGAAGATTGACGCCCGCTTCAAGGATGCCGCTCCGCGCCAATCTTCTGAGGTGCGACCGGATCAAGGGGACGTTTAGGTACGGGAAGAGGGGCTTCGGAATGGACTCCGTGACCGGCCGGAAACGCACGCCTCTCCCCGCCGCGAGGAGAAAGGCCTTCATCGGAAGATCATGTCGGAGGGAAGATTCGGGTCTTCCTTTCGGCGCTCGGCGTAGAGACGGGCGTAGGTGTAGGGAACCGCATCCGCGAAGTCGAGGCCGAGCGCGACAACGGCGCGGCGAATGCCTGGCGGGTCTCCTTCGACTTCGACGAAGTTCCCGATCGGCGTCTGGTCAAGGGCAACGGCGCAGCCCTCGAGCGTCCACTCTTCACGCTTCTTCTCATATCGGAAACGGCGGGCCAGTCCCAACGCGATCAGGATCGCTTCGGCTTCTTCCGGATCGGAGACCCGCGTCTCGCGCTCCTCCCGCGTCTTGATGCCGCTGGCAAAACGGGCCGACCCCTTGTATGTCAGCAGCGCGGTGTCTCCCGCGCGCCGCAGGCGCAGGACGCGCCCGGACGCCGCGAGGCGGCCCCCCGGGTCGTCGTAAAGGTCGTTGGATTCGAAGTGAAGGGGCGTCCGAAGCGTGGCGCCGAGATCGCGAAGTTTTCCGCGCGCCCGGTCGAGGTCTTCACACGGGAGCTTGACCTCGACCTCCTCTCGCCGACGAGCCGGACCGCCCTCGTCCGGAATCACGGCAGCAGTTTGCGGGCGATCTCCTGGGCTCGTTTTCCGTCCACCCGCCCGTGGTGTCTCGCCATCAGCTCCTTCATGAGCTGCCCGACGTCCCTCGCCGACGAGAAGCCCTTCTCGGAGATGATCG
>DATIRW010000037.1:0-13506 GCA_035469365.1 Thermoanaerobaculia bacterium | reverse complement strand
GGGATCCTCCAGACGCGGGCCGATATCTACGCGGCAATGGGAGATCCGGGCGCCGCGCGCCGGACGATGGAAGAAACCATCCGCTACGCCGAGGGACTTCCGCCGGGACAACGCTCGGAGAAGACGGTAGCGTCGCTCAAGAAGAAGCTCGAGGCGATGCCATAAACCGTCGCTCCGCGCTCGGGTGGGAAATGCGCCCTTAGGGCGCACCGGCGAGCGGCTCGGCCGGATGCGCCCTCGACCGCTCGCCTTTTCCCGCGCAAGCGCTGCGCTCCCGCGGCGCGCGCCTCCTCCCTTGGTTACTTCGGGAGACTACGCGCGCCGCGACCGGAGCTGGGAACCGTCGCTCCGCGCTCGGGCGGGAAATGCGCCCTTAGGGCGCACCGGCGACCGGGCTTTCACGTTCCGGGCATCGGGAAGGGGAAGCGAGTATCCTTGGGAAAGGCATTGCCATGGATGAGCCGACGGCCGGGAATCTCTCCGACGAGCACCTACTCCGCCTGGGACGCAATGCCCTCTGGCTCGAGCATTATCAGGTCGCCTGTGAGGCGTTTCGCGAATACTGCGACCGATTGAGTCACCATCAGACGAAGATTCCTCCGACGGTTCTTGCTTATTACGGCCTCGCTCTCGGTCACTCCCAGAACGTTCGTGAAGGCCTGAGGATTTGCCTCGAGGCGCTTTCGGCCGACCGGCGTGATCCGATGATCTATTTGTGCCTGGCCCGGCTCTATGTCCTCGCCGGCTCGAAGAGGAGCGCCGTCGATGTCATCGCGCAGGGATTGCGCGTTCGGGCAGACCATCGGGGCTTGAAGGCGCTGCGGTTGGGTCTCGGTGTCCGCCAGAGTCGACTCGTCCCGTTTCTGCCTCGCGAAAACGCGGTCAACGTCCGGCTGGGCCGAGTGCTCAAGAAGCTCAAGGGAAAGATCGGCCCCGCCAGGACGCTGGCCTAGCTGCCGGCTCTCAACTCTTCGGTTTGGCCTCTTCCGGCTTGAGGGTGGCGAGCCAGCGCTCGAACGCCTCCTTGTCCTCTCCTTTCAGGCGGCGGAGGACGCCCGCGGAGTGGGACGAGGGAACCTTCGGATCGTCGAACGGGAGCCGGGCGTACATCTTTCCGCCGGGCTCGTGGCAGGGAGCGCAGTGCTCCTTCAGCGCCGGGCGGACCGCGCTGAGCCATAAGTCGGGGGCCTCCGTGGGGACCGGCGGGGGTGGCGGGGAGGGAATCGCGGTCGGAGCGGGCGCGACCGGCGTTGGCGCGGCCGCCTGGGTTCTCGCGCAGTCCCGCGTCTGGAGGAGCGCCGCCAGCGGCAGGGCCAGGACGGCCGTCGGGAACCGCGTCATCAGACTCTCATACGGATGGGCGGGGCCGGAGATTTCCTTTCGGACGGACAGGCGGGGCGGCGGACCGCCCCGCCTCTGCGTTTACTTGATGCCGAGCAGCTCGACGTCGAACAGGAGCGTCGCGTTGGGCGGAATGACCTTGCCGGCTCCGCGAGAGCCATAGCCGAGCGCGGGCGGGATGAGCAGGGTACGTTTCCCGCCGACCTTCATAGTCGCAACGCCCTCGTCCCACCCCTTGATGACCATCCCCTGACCGATTGCGAACTCGAAGGGCTGCCCCCGGTCGACGGAACTGTCGAACTTGGCGCCCTTCGCGCCGTTCTCCCAGAGCCAGCCGGTGTAGTGCATCACGCAGGTCTGGCCCTTCTTGGGCTCGGCTCCCGTGCCCACCTTGATGTCCTCGTACTGGAGGCCGCTCGGCGTCTTCTGCATTTTCGATTCGCCTTTCTTTTCCTTTTCGTCGCCGGACACGGGAAGCGCCACGAGGGCGATCGCCGCGATGGCCGCCAGCAGAAACGATGCTGTCCTCTTCATCGGTACGGTTTCCTTTCACGCAAATCGGGCCTTCCTATTAAGGCGCGCTCGACGCATTATGACCGATGCAAGAGGAGGCGGCTGACATGGAAGAAGTCGGGTATCTCGGAGAAGCCATCCACCAGTTCCGTGGCTTGAAGAAATTAGCGGACAGGGCCCTGGCCCGGACTTCGGAGAAGGACTTCTTCGCCAAGCTCGACGAAGAGTCCAACAGCATCGCGCTCATCGTGAAGCACCTCGCGGGCAACATGCGTTCCCGCTGGTCCGACTTCCTGACGAGCGACGGAGAGAAGAAGGACCGGCACCGGGACTCCGAGTTTGTGATCGAGCCCGGTGACACGCGGGAGGACCTCGAGCGCCGCTGGAACGAGGCGTGGGGTCTTCTGTACTCGGCGATCGAGCCTCTCGCGGCAGAGGACCTGCGCCGGACCGTGACGATCCGGGGCGAGCCCCATTCGGTGCTCCGGGCGATCAACCGCCAGATCGCGCACTATGCCTACCATGTCGGGCAGCTCGTGTTCCTGGCGAAGCACTTCGCGGGGAGCCGGTGGGAATCGCTCTCCATCCCGCGGGGCAAGTCGGAGGAATTCAACGCGCGACGGCGCGACCGCGGGGTCGCCGATGAACCGTCTGCATCAAGACCAACGTCCTAGAGACAAAGGAGAGCGGATCAGGCAGAATGTCACGAAAAGCTTCTGAATAATTTCGAGGGGGAGTCCCTGGGGGGCGGAGGGGGACATGGGAAGACAGGCGAGGCAGGATCATCAACCGGAGCCCTGGGCGCAGCACGGCAATGAAATCCTCGACGCGACCGGCTGGACGCTCGGGAGAGCGCGCTTCCCGGCCGACGCGCGGCGCATCGTCGCCGCGATCAACGCCGTTCAGGGCATACCAACCGACGCGCTGGAGGCGTGGTTCGTCAACGTGATCGGCGAGGCGCCGGGCGCGCTCGTGGCCGGGGGAGACCGGGCGCCATCTTCCGCCTCGGAGCTTCTTTCAGGCGACCGGCGCTCGACCGACCGGCGGCGTGGAGATCGGCGCGCGGAGCGGTCCCGGAACAGCATTCTCGACTACCTGTCTGATCGGGGTGGCCAGGACGAAGGAGAGGGCTGAAAAAGCGCCGGCGGGGCCGGCGGCAAGGGTTTTCAAGCGACGATGGAACGTCCGGAGTTCCTCTTCGACGGTCCCGACGGAGCGCCGATCACTCTCGTCCTGGCCCACGGGGCAGGCGCTCCGATGAATTCCACGTTCATGAATATCGTCGCGCGTGGTGTCGCGAAGCGCGGGTTCCGGGTGGCGCGGTTCGAATTCCCCTACATGCGGGCGCGGCGGGAGGGTGGCCCCCGGCGCGCACCTGATCCCGGGCCGGTTCTCAAGGAGAGCTGGCTCGCGGCGATTTCGCATCTGGGCGGAGCGGCGCGCCTGGCGATCGGGGGCAAGTCGCTCGGCGGGCGCATCGCCAGCATGGCGGCGGACGAAGCGGATGTTGCCGGCCTCGTGTGCCTGGGCTACCCATTCCACCCACCGGGCAAGCCCGAGCGCCTCCGGACGAAACACCTCGAGACCCTTCGCACGCCGACACTCATCGTACAGGGGACCCGTGACGCACTCGGCTCGCGCGAGGACGTCGAAGGCTACCGACTCTCTCCGTCGATTCGGATCGCCTGGATCGAAGACGGAGACCATTCCTTCAAACCGAGAGCGAGCTCCGGCCGCACCGAGTCACAGACCCTCGCGGAGGCCATCGCTCGCGTCCAGGAATTCCTTTCCTCGATCGCGCCCCCCGCCCCTACGGCACCGAAGTCGCGGTCCTTCCGAGCTGGCGGAGGAGATCCTTCAGGAAGAGCTCCTTCTTCTTGAGGTCGTCGCGGAACTCCTGGCTGTCGGTATCGGCGATTTCCATCCGCAGATCCGAGATGTAGTCCTCCAGCACTTGCGCGAGGGTTTCCGCCTGCTCGGAGCTCAGGTTGAGTGTCGGCACGTCCTCACCTCCAGAAAGAGATCTTGCAAGAGCGAATCAGTCCGCGCAAGAGGAGGTAAGCTCATCTCCTCATGGCCAGGGGGTGGGGCCGAAACGAAGAGGACCTGGGAGCCGAGAAAGAGCAGGCTGTTGAAGAGAAGGGCGCCGCATCGGGCATCCGCCGGCCCGACGCCGAGGCGACCGCGGCGCGCCGGAGACTGGAGATGACGCTGGCGCGCATCGACGACCAGCTCGCCAGGGACCCGAGCCCCGTTCGCCGGCAGGCCCTGGAAACGGCGAGGTCCGAGATCCTCGCCCGATTGCCCCCCGGATGAAGATCGCCACCTGGAACGTCAACGGCATTCGCGCGCGCGAGGCGCAGTTTCGGGAATGGGTCGAGCGGGACCGCCCCGACGTCGTCTGTCTCCAGGAGATCAAGGCGCCCTCCGCGCAGGTTCCGGCCGCGCTCTGCGAGATGGATGGGTACTGGTGTTACTGGCACGGAGAAAAGGCCTACTCCGGCGTGGGATTGCACGTCCGCAAGGATGCGTTCCCCGAGAGGCCGGAGTTCTCCCACCCCGCTTTCGATCACGAGAATCGGATCGTGGCGGCGAGGATCGCCGACCTGACCGTCGCGTCCATCTACGTTCCCAACGGCGGCAAGGACTTTCCCGCGAAGATGCGTTTCCTCGAGGCGATGGCCGGTTACGTCGCGGAGATCCGAGCGTCGGGCGGGCAGCTCGTCCTCTGCGGCGACCTGAACGTAGCGCGCACCGACAGGGACGTCCACCCCAAGGAGCGCAAGCCCGGAGCGATCGGGCAGCGGCCCGACGAGCGCGAGATCTTCGAGCGGATCCTGTCGGCGGGAGTCGTGGACGTCGCCCGCGCCCTCGATCCCGACAACGACCAGCTCTTTACGTGGTGGGCGCCGTGGCGCAATCTCCGCCAGCGCAACATCGGCTGGCGCATCGACTACATCCTCGCGAGCGAGCCCCTGGCCGGGAAGGTCACACGCTGCACCGTTCTCGCCGACGTCGGCACGAGCGACCACGCGCCGGTTGTCGCCGAATTCAATTGAGGGAAGGTGTCAGGGGAAAATGTAGGTGTCAGGTGTCAGGGAAGCCCGGGTTCCCTGTCATCCTGAGCGAAGTGAAGGATCTGCTCTCGTCCTTTCCAGAACGACAATGAAGATTCTTTTTCGCGATGACACGGCGCCGAATGCCTCGATCGCGGTAGGATTTTGTCCAAGCAATGAATAGGGTGGGGGCGCCGCTGGAATTGCTGTCGGGACTGGATCGCCGGAAGTTCCTCTTCCTGGCCGGGGCGGCGGTTCTCCTGCCCGCGGCCCCAAAGGTCCGATCGCCGGCGGTTCCGGATTCCCGGCGCCGGATGCTCCAGGTCAACGGCTACGCGACCGACGCGGAGACTCCGCTCGACGCGCTGACGACCTACATCACGCCGAACGACCTCTTCTTCGTGCGCCATCACTGGAACCCGACGTATCAGGATGCCCGGCGCTGGGCCCTGACGGTGGACGGCGAGGTCGAGCGTCCTATGCGTCTGACGCTCGCCGACTTGAAGAAGATGCCGCGCGCGAGCGCGACCTGCGTGCTCCAGTGCGCGGGCAACGGCCGCGGTCTCTACAAGCCGGTCGTGCCGGGCGTGCAATGGAAATACGGCGCCGTCGGAAACGCGCGCTGGACAGGCGTGCGCGTCAGGGAGCTGCTGGACCGCGCCGGCCTCAAGGCCTCCACGCGCCACCTGCATACCTCCGGCGCCGACAAGCCCCCCGGCAAGGTCCCGCCATTTAACCGCAGTATCGAGATCGAAAAGGCGCTCGAAGACGGCCTCGTCGCCTACGAGATGAACGGCGAGCCCCTCGCGGCGCTCCACGGCGCGCCGGCGCGGCTGGTCGTTCCCGGCTGGGCCGGGGACCACTGGATGAAGTGGATCACCAGTCTCTCGGCGCAGCCGGAGCCGCAAAAAGGCTTCTACATGGAGACCGCCTACAAGTATCCGAAGGAGCCCGGCGCGGCCGGCGTAGCCTTCAAGCCCGACGAGATGCGGCCGGTGACCGAGCTCTTCGTCAAGTCGAACATCACGGAGGCGCCCGCGCGCGCAAAGGTCGGAGGGACGGTCGCGATTCGAGGCTTCGCCTTCTCCGGCGCGCCGGACATCGCGAAAGTGGAGCTCTCCGAAGACGGCGGAGCGTCGTGGCGGCCGGCGTCTCTCGACCCGCAGCACGATCCCTACGCCTGGCGGCTCTGGTCCTTCCGATATACGCCGGCGGCCGCCGGGCGCGTCACGCTCCTCGCGCGCGCGACCGACAGCCGGGGGAGCGAACAGCCCAGGGAAGCCGTGTGGAACCAGAGCGGTTATCTCTACAATGGATGGCACTCCGCACAGATCGAGGTGACGGGGTGAGACGCGGGCGGGCTGGAATCCTCCTCCTGTTGCTGCTCGCCTTCCTCACGTGCCTGCCGGACGGCACGGAAGCGGCTTCGAAGAAGAAGAAGAAACCCGCGAAGGCAAAGGAGACGCCCGTCAACTTCGACAAGAACCTGCCCGTCTTGAGCACGCGCCTGACGCCGTTCCCACCGGGCGAAGGGAAGGCCCTGGCTGATCAGGGGTGCGTGAACTGTCATTCGACCGACATGATCCGGCAGCAGCGCCTGAACGAGAAACAGTGGGCGGCCAGCGTCACCAAGATGGTCGGCTGGGGTGCGGAAGTGCCGGAATCCGGGAGAGACGCCCTCATCGCCTACCTCGTCGCGAATTTCGGGCCGGACAACGACCGCTTCGAACCCGTCGTGACACGACCGGTGGGACGCTGACACGAAACCCGCGGAGAGCCTGAGCGTACCGTCCTTCATGACCGACCGTCTTCCGTCCCCCGTCTTCCGTTTTCCGGCCCTCGTCTTGCTGATAGCGGTGGGAGCTCTGGGCGCGGGTCCGGCGGCGCCGCCGCCGGAGATCCAGCAGGTCGAGCGCGGACTGAGGCCCGCGGTCCTTCTCAAGGGGGAGAAGACGTGGACGCTCGAGGAGCGGATGCGGCTCTACAAAGTGCCCGCCGTCTCGATCGCGGTCTTCGGCTCCGGCAAGATCCTCTGGGCGAAGGCCTATGGCATGGCCGACGCCGACGCGCTGTCCGCGGCCACAGACGCGACGCTCTTCCAGGCGGCTTCGATCAGCGAGCCCGTCTCGGCGATGGCGGCGCTCGCGGAGGTTGCCCGGGGCAAGATCGCGCTCGACCGGAACATCAACGATTACCTCAGGTCCTGGAAGCTCCCGGAAAACGACTGGACTCGCAAGAAGCCGGTGACACTCGCGATGCTGCTTTCCCACAGCGCCGGTGTCACGGTTCACGGGTTTCCCGGCTACCCCGCGGGCCGCCCGGTGCCGCAGCTGACGCAGGTCCTCGACGGCGTCGCCCACGCCAACACGGCGCCGATCCGCGTGGATATCTCTCCGGGAACGGAGTATCGCTACTCCGGGGGCGGCTACACGATCGTTCAGCAGGCCCTGATCGACGTCGAGGGAAAGCCCTACCCGCAGATCCTGGCCGAGACAGTGCTCGGCCCGCTCGGCATGACCGAGAGCACTTACGATCAGCCTCTGTCTCCAGAACGGCTCAAGGCCGCCGCTGCCGGGCACGACGGGCAGGGCCGGACGATCCCGAGCAAGCGGCACACGTATCCCGAAATGGCGGCCGCGGGACTCTGGACGACGCCGTCGGATCTCGCGCGGTTCGCGCTCGGACTCGAGCGCGCTCTCGAAGGAAAACCCGGAAGCGTGCTGCCAAAGGACCTGGCGGCGAGGATGGTCACGCCGGTTCTCGGCGATTACGGTCTGGGTCTCGGGATCGAGAAGCGCGGCGCGGCTTCCTACTTTGCTCACGGCGGCTCGAACGAGGGCTTCCGCTGCCAGATGCTCGCGAACAAGGAGAAAGGTTACGGCGCCGCCGTCATGACCAATTCGGAGAGCGGCAACGAGATTCTGCCGGAGATCCTGCGCTCGATCGCCGCCGCCTACCAGTGGGAGGGTTACCGCAAAGAGCCGGTCGAGCCGGCGAAGCTCGACGCGGCGGCGCTCGCATCGCGGGCCGGGCGCTACCAGCTTTCCTCCGACGAGGTCCTCACGCTCACGCCCAACAAGGAGCGGATGGACGCGCGCGTGTCCCTTCAGCAAGGCTTCGAGCTCATCCCGATCTCGGCCGACACGTTCCTCTGCGCCGACGCGGAAGTCGAATATCGGTTCGCAAAAGACGCTTCGGGGCGCGACGAGATCGTCATCGCGCCGCAGCAGGGCAAGACGCGGACCGGCAAGCGTGTCGCGGAGACCGTCCGGGTGCCGGCTGAGGAACTGGAAGCGGGCAAGTTCGATGCCGCGACCGCGGGTTACCAGAGGCTCCGCGACGCGAATCCTTCGGACCCTTCAGTGGAAGAGGGGAGATTGAACGCGCTCGGCTACGCGCTCCTCTCCCGCAACGAGTTCAAGGGAGCCATCGCGATTCTCCTGATGAACACGAAGCTCTATCCGGATTCCGCGAACACCTACGACAGCCTCGCGGAAGCCCACATGAAGGCCGGAGACCGCAAGCAGGCGATCGCGCTCTACCGCAAGGCCCTCGAGACGCTCCCACGAGACAAGTCCCCCGAAGGCGTCAAGGAAGGCGTCCGCGCCAGCGCGACCGCGAAGCTGAAGGAACTGGGCGCCGACAAACCCTAGGTCGGCGCGAAGGGAGGCTCTTCAGCGGCTTCTGCAACAACCCGCCCCGACGTCGGTCTGAGCCGAGGCTTCCTTGACTAACGCGACGAGAGGTCCGCGGTGGGAAGAAATCGGGGCGGGCGGCGGTGCTTGGTGGCCTGTTCGTAGGCGTAGGCGATCCTGATCAGAGTCGGCTCGGTCCAGGGGCGTCCGAAGAAGGAGATGCCGACGGGCAGACCGAAGTCGTAGCCGGCGGGAACCGTGATGTGCGGATATCCGGCGATGGCGGGCACGGTCGAGGAGCCGTTGACGCCGTAATCGCCGTTGACGAGGTCGATCAGCGACGGGGTGCCGCTCGTGGGAGCCACGAGGGCATCGAGCCTGTGTTTGTCCATCGTCTTGTCGATCCCCTCCTTCTGCGAGAGCTTGAGGTCCTTCTCCAGCGCCTCCCGGTAGGCCTTCTCCGTGAGCGGGCCCTTTTTTTCGGCCATCACGAAGATCTCCTGGCCGAAGTAGGGCATCTCCCGATCCCGGTTCTTCTCGTTGAACTCGATCAAGGCCGCGAGTGTGCGCGGGCGCGCCCCGGGCAGGCCGGCGAGGTAGGCGTTCAGGTCGGCCTTGAACTCATAGAGCAGGACCTCGAGCTCGGTCTTCTCGAACGCGCTGGCGTTCTCGACGTCGGCGGGATCCACGACCACCGCGCCGAGGCGCTTCATCTCCTCGATGGCCCTCTCGACGGCGCGGTCCGCGGGCGCGCTCTGCCCGAAGAAGACCTTGCGGGGAACGCCGATGCGCGCTCCCTCGAGCCCCTTCGGGTCGAGGAGCTTCGCGAAATTCCGGAAGGCCTTCGCGGTGCTCTCCTTCGTCGCCGGGTCGGCGGGATCCGTTCCCGAAATCGCGCCGAGGAGAATCGCGGCGTCGGTGACGGTGCGGCACATGGGGCCCGGCGTGTCCTGGCTGTGCGCGATCGGGATGATGCCGGCGCGGCTGGCGAAGCCGAGAGTCGGCTTGATTCCGACGAGCGAGCAGTTGTTCGACGGCGAGACGATCGAGCCGTCCGTCTCGGTGCCGATCGAGGCCGCGCAGAGGTTCGCCGCCGTGGCGGCTCCCGAACCGGAGCTCGAGCCCGACGGGTTGCGGTCGAGGGCATAGGGATTCCGGCACTGTCCGCCGCGCCCGCTCCATCCGGAGCTGGAATGCGTGGAGCGGAAGTTCGCCCACTCCGAGAGGTTCGTCTTGCCCAGGATCACCGCTCCCGATTCGCGCAGCATCTTCGCGACGAAGGAATCGGAGGAGGGAATGGATCCCTCCAGCGCGAGCGACCCCGCCGTGGTCGTCATGCGGTCCGCGGTCCCGATGTTGTCCTTGATCAGGATCGGGACACCGTGGAGCGGCCCCCTTACCCGTCCGGCCTTGCGTTCCTGGTCGAGCTTCTCCGCGATCGCCGGCGCGTCCGGGTTGATCTCGATCACCGAACGCAGGTCCGGCCCGCGCCTGTCCAGCGCCTCGATGCGGGCGAGGTACTTCTCCGTCAGCGACAGGGCCGACTCTTCGCCGGAGACCATGCGCTTCTGCAGGTCCAGGATCGATACCTCCTCGAGCTCGAACGTTTCGGCCTTCGCCGCCTGCGCCGCGGGAGCCGCCGCGGACCGGCCGGCGCCCACCGGGAGCAGGGCCATGACACCGCCCGCTCCGGCGTACCGAAAGAGCGTTCTCCGGTCCATGACTCCGGTCTCCGTGCTCGCGGCGCGTCGCCTCATCGTCTCCTCCGTCGAAAGTTGTTCAAGAGATATCACGGGCGTCGAAACGGACGGCGCCCTCACCGCGACCGCCGTCTCCAGAATCCCTGGATGAACTCGTCTTTCTCCTTCTCGGTCATCTGGAGAAACGACATCAGGTCCTCCTCGCTCAGGAGCGGGATCGCCATGTCGAGCCATTCCCTGTACTTGGGGTCGAGCCGCAGGATCCTCTCCCGCGCCTCCTCGAAGGAGAGGTGGCGCCGCGGCGTGGTGGAGGCCGTTTCCGGCGAGGACGCGGAGCCCGTCGCCTGGCCCTCGATGGCGATCGTCCGGGACTGTGGATTCCGGATGGACGGGAAGCGGCTTGCGAGCGTCTCGAGGTCTTCCAGAGGGATCGTGCGCGGGGCGAGGGTCGTCGCGGACTCCGTCCTGCCTCCCAGGCTCGATCCCTGCCGCGCGCGGATCTCGTTATAGATCCCGAAAACGCGGCAGGCCGCAGAGCAGCTCAAGAGGTGGAAGTGTCCTATCTGACAGGGATCGTCCTTCGACTGTCTGCAGTCCCAACTGAGGTCGGAGAAGTTCTTGCGGCAGGAGCCCGGTTGGAAGACGTCGCTATCGGGATCGGCGACGGTCCAGAGCTTGCGCGCTTCGCCTGCCGAGCGCCTGTAGAAGAAATAGCGCTTCGCGCCGCTGATTCCCGGCGACGGTTCCGTGTAAGTCCAGATCTCGAGGTCCCGGAACATGTCGCGGCAGTCTTCCAGCGTCTCGATCGAGCCCGGCTCGCCGTGCGCGATGACCATCATCCCCGCATCCTCCCGGCGGCCGTCGTAGGTCCGGTCGGCGATGCGGAGCAGTTCCTCGTAGCGGTAGCGGTAACCCGGACCGAGCGGGGGAACGAGCCCGTCCCTCTCGCGACGCTTCCAGAACTCCTCCTTGAAGATCTCGCGCTCGTGCGGCTGCGAGAGAAGCAGGAAGAAGTTCTCCTCGTCGGGCAGGATGATCGGTCGAACGAAGTCCTCGAGCCACCGGCGCTCCTCCTCCGGCAGGAGCCGCAGGCGCTCCGCGCGCTCCTTCTTCGAGAGCTTCGGGATGGCCTGGCCCGCGGCGGCGGCTGTTAGAGCGGCGAGGAGGAGAAAGAGGGCGGTGAGGAGTCGGGGCTTCATTGAGCGCTTCGGTGCAACCTGTCCCCTCACCCGACTCTCGGGGGAGAGGGGGTTACGCAGTCGTGTCACCAGCCGAAGATCGTACGCTCGCGGCGCACGTCCGCGCCGCCTCGGAGGGTGCCGGTCTGCGGATCCACGCCGACCGCCACGACGCCGGTCGGCATGCCATATGGAGCGAGCACCTTGAGCTTGTGGCCGCGGCGTTTCAACTCCTCGAGAGTGGCGGCGGGGATCCGGCTCTCGATCTCGAGGACGCAGGGCTCGCTCTTGTGATCGTCGAAGGAGCTGAACGGGTGGAGAGAGTTGATCCGCGGAAACTCGATCGCCTCCTGGAGTCCCATCCTGAAGACGATCAGGTTCAGCAGGACGTTGGCGATCTGCTGGTCCTGGCTGTCGCCGCCGGGCGTCGAGATTGCCAGATACGGCTTGCCGTCTTTGACGAGGATCGTCGGCGTCAGCGTCGTGCGAGGACGCTTGCCTCCGGCGAGCACGTTGGGGCTCGCCGGGTCGAGATCGAAGATTTGCATGCGGTTGGAGAGCGGCACTCCCGTGTCCCCCGCGATGAAGGCGCCGCCCAGGAGCCATCCGCTGCTCGGCGTCGCGGAGAAGAGGTTCCCGGCCCCGTCCACCGCGTCCACGCACGTGGTGTCGCCCTTCTCCGCGCGCGGAGCCTCTCCCTGCGAGTGCGGCGCGTAGCGCACCGCCGGTGCCTTCACGTCCGGATCGAACGCGAACGGATCGCCGGGACGGTGCTCGAGGAAGGCCTCGGGACCGATGAGCTTGCGCCGAGCGGCGGCGTAGTCGGCCGAGAGGAGACCCTTCAACGGGACCTTCACGAAGTCGGGATCGCCGTAGTACGCGTTGCGGTCGTCATAGGCCAGCTTGATCGCCTCGTGCACCGCGTGGATAGCGTCCGCGGATCCGGGGCCCATGGCCGCGAGGTCGATCCCCTCGAGGATGTTGAATGTCTGGAGGAGCACCGGGCCCTGGTCCCACGGTCCCGCCTTGAAAACATCGTAGCCGTGGAACGTCGTCTTCACCGGCTCCTCGACCCGGCCGCGAAAGCCCGCGAGGTCGTCGTAGGCGAGGACGCCGCCCGCGGCGCGGTCGGCCTCGGCGATGCGCCAAGCGATCGAACCCTTGTAGAAGGCGTCGCGGCCGGCCAGGATGGCGGCCTTCCTGTCACGCGTCTTCTCGAACGCCGCGCGCTCGGCCGCCACGATCTCCCGCAACGTCTTCGCGAGGTTCGGCTGACGGAAGGTCTCGCCGACCTCCGGGATCCGCCCGTCGGGGTAGTAGGTCTTCTTCGACCACTCCCACTTTTCCGTGGCCTTGCGCTCGCGGACGAGATAGCCGCGCAGGAACGCGTACATCGGGAATCCGTCCGCGTACGCGATCGCCGGTGCCATGACCTCTTCCAGGCGCATCGTTCCGTATTCGGCGAGCGCGATCGCGAGCGCGTCCATCACGGCGGGGACGGTCGCGGCGAGCGGGCCGTTGCCGTCCACCTTCCCCTTCTCCTTGAAGAGATCCGGCGACGCGGCCTTCGGCGCCGGCCCCTGCCCGTTGACGACGACGACCTTCTTCGTCTTCGCGTCATAGATCATCAGCGGGCACTCGCCGCCGAAACCGAAGTGCGAGATCTCGACGACCGACGCCGCGAAGACCGCCGCGACCCCCGCGTCCACGGCGTTGCCGCCGCGCTCGAGCATCCGGAGCCCCGCCGCGACGGAGAAGTTGCGCCCGCCGGCGACGATCCCGCGCGCCGCGGTGATCTCCGGCCGGATGGTCTCGATGGGTTTCGGCGCCGGCGCCTGCTGGGCAAGACCGACCGGCGCGGCGAGGAGGACCAACAGCGCGAGGGAAGGGGCCGTCGGCGTCATGACCGATCCTCCTGTCTCGGAAGGGAAGCCGATTCTACGCGGAGGACGGACCAAGCCGGCCGATATACTCCGCGGCGCACGATGCGCCCCGTCCTGATGGTCGCCCTGCTCGCGGTCGGCTGTGCGTCTCAATCGGCGGCGCCGCCTCCGGCCACGACTGTGACTCCTGCTCCCGCCCG
>DATIRW010000036.1:0-2082 GCA_035469365.1 Thermoanaerobaculia bacterium | reverse complement strand
GCCTCCTGCTGCTCCATGGCGTGGACCGCGAGGCGGCGGCCGTCGGGACTGACGTCGAGCGCGTTGTTCGGGAAGAGCTGAAAGAACGTGGAGGACAGGGAGATCGTGAAGGGGATCTTCTCCCGGCCGGATCCGTCCGCCCGGACCCGCCAGAAGACGCCCGTCAGGTCCGGTCTTCCCTCCTCGCAGACGAGCTCGTCCGGGCCCTTCCAGGTAAAGCTCACCAACCAGCCGGCGAAGATCTGGCGGGGTGTTTTCTGGAAGTCGTAGACCCAGAGGCCCGCCTGGGCGCCTCCCGGCCGGCCGAGGTAGGCGATCCTGCCGCCGTCCGGAGACCAGCGAAACGCGCTGCCGGCGCAGGCCTCGAGCACTCGCGTCCGCTTCGTCTTCGGATCGTAGATGGCCCCGCGGCCCTGCGCGTCGTTGCTCAAAATGAGTCCCTTCGAATCGACGTCCGCCGTGAGACCCAGTTGCTCCGGCACGACGACCTCCGGAGGTCCGCCCGAAATCGTCACGCGCCGGAACTGGTCGCCCGGGAGGCCGAACCGGGCAAGGCTGGAGCGGAACAGGAGGGCGTGTCCGTCGGCATACCAGCGCGGGAAGACGTTCTGATATTCATCCACGACGAGCGGCGTCGGGTTCGAGCCATCCGCGTCCATAATCCAGATGCCCTCCCGTTCGACCCCCTTGCGATTGGAGAAGTAGGCGATGTGTTTGCCGTCGGGAGAGTAGGCGGGGCCCAGCTCCCCGCGCGCGGCGTCGGAGGTCAGCCACTTGAGAGTCGGGCTCGGTTCCTTCGAGTCCAGGTCCGCGACGCCGATGTTGATGTTCTGCCGGTACGTCGAGAACACCATCCGCTTGCCGTCGGCCGAGAGGGAGAGATCCGCATCGTCCCCCTGGCCCGCGGTGATCTGCTCCGGCTCGCCGCCGCCCGAAGGGATCTTCCAGATGTTGACCGACCCGCCGCGGCCGGAAGCGAAGTAGAGGAACCTGTCGTCCGCCGACCAGACGGGCGAATAAACGAGAGCACCGTCGTGCGTGACAACCCGGACCTGTCCGCCGGCAAGCTCGGCCACCGCGATCTCTCCGTACGGGCCGCCCTGACGCTGGACAAAGAAGATTCTCCGGCCATCGCGGGAAAAAGCCGGCTGGCGGTGAAACCGATACATCGGGTCCGGTTGCGTGACGGCTCGGGGATTGCCGCCGGAAGCGTCGCAGGACCAGATCGTGCCGGTCGCCAGGTTGCAATACGCGAGGGAGCGCCCGTCGGGAGACCAGGCGGGCTCGGTGGCGTCCACGATGACGCGCCGGGGAGCGCCTCCGAGGGCCGGAATCTCCCAGATGTCCCAGAGGCCGGACTCCTTCAGCTTCGCGTAGGCGATCTTCGTTCCGTCGGGAGACCAGGTCGGGTGCGACTCCACGATCGGGTCGTTCGTGACGCGCACCAGGCGCCCTCCCGCGGCGAGCCCCACCCAGAGGTCGTAGGAACCGTCGCTGTTGGATACGAAGGCGACGGAGCGGCCGTCGGGGGAAAGCGAAGGCTGGGCCTCGACGCCCGAGAAATTCGTGACGGTGACGAAACGCATCGGAGCCGGTGCCGGCCTCGGGATTCCGAAGACGATCAGAGCCGTGGCGGCGGCCCCCGCCGCCACTCCCGCGAGCGCGGCCGGAACGACGGAGCGCCGGACGGCTTGCGGAGCCGGGAGCGCCGCGGGCGCATCGCGGACGGTGCCGCTCGCCGACTCCTCGAGCGTGATCCGCGCATCGCCGATGTCGCGGAGCCGGTGCCATGGATCCTTCTCCAGGCAACGCCGGAGGAGCTCGCGGATCGCCGGAGTCGCCGCGGGCGGCAGAGCGCTCCAGTCCGGCTCGGTCTTCAGGATCGCCGCCAGCACGTCGGATACCGTCTCGCCGGGGAAGGCGCGCTTTCCCGTCAGCATCTCGTAGAGCACGGCGCCGAACGCCCAGATGTCCGTCCGCCGGTCCAACTGCTTGCCGCGGGCCTGCTCGGGCGACATGTACGAGGCGGTGCCGAGGATCACGCCCGCTTCCGTTCCCGCGGTCGCCGTGGGCGAGCTCGAG
>DATIRW010000035.1:0-2651 GCA_035469365.1 Thermoanaerobaculia bacterium | reverse complement strand
GGGCGCGCTGACGACCTTCTCGATCGCCAATGACGTCGCGAAGTACTTCGCGATCCTGCCGGCCATGTTCGCGGCGACCTATCCGGCTCTGAACGCCTTGAACGTGATGCGCCTGGCCAACCCGAAGTCGGCGATCCTGTCCGCCGTGATCTTTAACGCGCTCATCATCATCGCGCTCGTTCCCCTCGCGCTGCGCGGCGTCCGCTACCGTCCGCTCGGCGCCGCGCGGATCCTCGCGCGCAACCTGTGGATCTACGGGGTCGGCGGGATCATCGTCCCGTTCATCGGGATCAAGCTGATCGACTGGATCGTCGTCGCGATGCACCTGGCTTGAGGGCGTCCATGAAACTCATCATCCGCTCAACCCTCTATGTCGCCGTCCTGACGGTCCTTCTCGGGGGCGTCTATCCCGCGGCGGTGACACTCCTGGCGAAGACGTTCTGGCGGGATCGCGCCGACGGGTCTTTCGTCCAGAGCGGAGGCCGCGTCGTCGGATCGGAGCTGATCGGCCAGAATTTTCGCGGAGAGAAGTATCTCCACCCGCGCCCCTCAGCGGCGGGCAAGGACGGCTACGACGCGACCGCCTCGGGCGGTACCAACAAGGGCTCGACGGATGCGGACCTCGCGAAATCCGTCCGTTCGGCGGTCGAGGAGGCGCGTAGGGACCGGCCCGGCGATCCCCGTCCCGTTCCGGCAGACCTCGTGACGTCCTCCGCCTCCGGCCTCGATCCGCACCTGTCGCCCGACGCCGCAGAATGGCAGGCGGCTCGAATCGCGAAGGCGCGCGGGATGACGGAGGAGCAGGTGCTCGCGGTCATCCGGCGGCACGTCGAGCCGCGGACGCTCGGTTTGCTGGGCGAGCCCCGCGTCAACGTGCTCCTGACCAACCTGGACCTCGACGGCGAACGGATTCGCCCATAGGATCTCGCCGTGCCGCAGGAAGGGCCCCGCCGAACCTCGCCCGATGTCTTCCTGCGGCTGATCGAGAAATCGCGTCGCGGGAAGCTCAAGATCTACATCGGGCATGCCGCCGGGGTCGGCAAGACCTACCAGATGCTGGAGGACGCCCACGCGCTGAAAGCCCAGGGGGCCGACATCGTCGCGGGCGTCATCGAGACGCACGGGCGGGCCGAGACCGCCGCGAAGACGGAGGGGCTCGAGGTCATCCCTCGGCGGCGGATCGTCTACAAAGACAAGGAGCTCGAGGAGACGGACCTCCCCGCGATCCTGAAGAGGAAACCGGAGATCGTCCTCGTGGACGAGCTCGCCCACACCAATGTACCCGGCCTCGAGAACGAGAAGCGTTACCAGGATGTCGAGGACATCCTCGAGGCGGGGATCTCGGTCATGACAACCGTGAACATCCAGCACTTCGAGTCGGTCCAGGAGATCGTCTCGCGCGTGACGGGCGTGGACGTGCGCGAGCGCGTGCCCGACCGTCTGCTGCGCCAAGCCGACGCCATTGTCAACGTGGACCTGCCCTCCGACGAGCTGCGGGCTCGTCTCCAGGCCGGCAAGATCTATCCGGCGGACCGGATCAACTCCGCGCTCGAGAACTTCTTCAAGGAGGAGAACCTCGCCTCGTTGCGGGAGCTGGCCATGAGGCAGATCGCCGACCGCCTCGAGGCCGAACGCCGGGGTCCGGACCGGTCCGCCGTGGCCGAGCCGGTCGGCGCAAAGGTCATGGTCGCCATGTCCTCCAATCCGGAAACCACGCGTCTGCTCCTGCGTCGGGGCTCGGCGATCGCCGGGCGGCTCAACACGAACTGGTTCGCCGTGTACGTGCGCACGAAGAAAGAGAGCCCGGAAAGGATCTCCGCCCGCGACCACCGGCTCCTCTCAGAGAACGTGACCCTCGCGATGGAGCTCGGGGCCAAGGTCGTTTGGCTCGCGAGCGAGGACATCGCTGGCGAGCTTCTCCGGTTCGCCCGCGAGCAGGGCGTCACGCTCGCGATCTTCGGCAAGAGCCGGCTCTCGAGAGCCCGTCGCCTGGTCCAGAAGAGCCCGATCGAGGTCTTCGCGAAGCTCGGCACCGGGGTGGACGTCTACGAGGTCGAGACAACGGCCTGAGACGCTCTTGGCTAGTCGAGTCGCCAGAGGCCGATGTCTCTGACGGCCATGCCGAAGAAGATCGGGCACGAAGCCAGCAGCGCGACTCCGGCGGCGGAAAGACCCGGGGACAGGCCGAGCTCGCGCGCGAGGAAGAGGAGAAGGAGTGCGGCGATCGCCGTGAGTGGTCCGGCCAGGAACGGAGCGGTGTCCCACCCCGCGGCCTCGCCTGCCGCCGCCATGTGGAGCGGCAGACCGGGCGGGTAGGAAGGCGCCATCGGGCCGGGGCTGGCGGCGGCGCGGTAGCCCAGGGGAACGAAGACGTCCGGGTCGGGAGAGGGGAGGCCGAGATCCTGGAGAATCTCGATTCTCTCCGTGACCCGCCCTCGCGCAAAGAGCCGGGCGAGGAGCAAGACAGTTTCCTGGCGCCGCGGCGGTGCGCCGCGCATCAGGAGGCCTGCTTCAAACTCTGCTTGGACTGCAGAACCCGGATCGGCAGGACGATGGCCTGCAACCCCGCGAATTGCAGGCGCCGCTGAATGGCGAAAGCGGTCTCGTTGTGCAGGATGCGGTAGTAGAAGCGGTCGTTCTCGAAGACGAGT
>DATIRW010000034.1:0-4399 GCA_035469365.1 Thermoanaerobaculia bacterium | reverse complement strand
AAGGCAAGCGCGCCGGTGCCTTCCCCCTCCTGTCCCGCCACACCCGCCTTCGCGGCCACGTCCTCGTAGGTTCCGTCCCCCCGGTTTCTGTAAAGCCGGTTGCCGTCGCCGCCGGGGACAAAGAGGTCTTCCCGGCCGTCCCCGTCGAAGTCGAGGACGGCGGCGCCCGGCGGCATGTGCTCGCCCGGGATGGGGACGTTGCGCGCAGCGTTCGGGAGAAATGCCCGGTGCACGCGGGACAGGCCCGCCTTCTCCGCGACCTCCTCGAAGAGCGGCTCCGAGGCGGAGGCTTCCATCCACTCGAGAAGAGACGCCGATTCGAACCGCCAGGAGCGCGCGCCGGCGGCCAATGGCTCCAGCACCGCGCGCAGCTTGCCCCCTTGCTGGCGAAGCTCCCCCCGCTTCCCCTTCCCGCTAAGGAACAGGCCGAGAACGATCTCACGCCGGTCGCCGCGCCGGCGAAAATCGAAGATCACCTGCTCCGTCCGGCCGAGAGAAGCGAAACCCTCCCGGATATCGCCGAGCCGCCTGCGGAGGTCGCCACTCCCTCTCTCCCCGGGAGAGGGTTGGGGTGAGGGCGCTCGTTTCGCCGAGGTCCCTCCATGAAGGGCGATCTCCAACGGCGGCCGCGCAACGACCCGGGTCATCTCGTCTCCGGGCAGAGGTCCGCTCCAGGAAAACCCGGGCGCGTAGAAGCTCTGGTCCGTCGCACCGGATTCCCAATCTTCCAGGTACTGTTCGGTGAAGACGGAGACGCGATCGGAATAGTCCTCGAAGGTCGGGAGGGGAGGCTCGCGGTGGGACGCGCAGCCAAAGAGAAGCGGGATGCTCATGGCGAGCGAGACCCGGATTGACTGGAAGTATCGGCGAAGAGCAGCGTCCTCACCCCGCCCTCTCCCGGGGGGAGAGGAGGAAACGCTTCTTCGCATTGAGGAAAATATAATCGAAGCCCTCTTGTCGCTTTCCGAGCGTCTCGCCGAACGGATCCGCCTCGAAGGCCCCCTCTCTTTCAGGACGTTCATGGAGTGGGCTCTCTACGATTCGCGGGAGGGCTACTACGCGGGAGGGGCGCGCATCGGCGAGCGGGGAGACTTCGTGACTTCGCCGTACGTGACGCCCGCCTTCGCGGCGGCGATCGCGCACCGGTTCCGCCGCGACACGGAGCGGTTCGAGGGACCGGTGGACTTCGTGGAGGTCGGAGCGGGGGAGGGGCGGTTCCTCGAAGACTTCGCCGCCGCGCTCGCGCGCGAGGATGCGTCTTTCGCCGGGCGGGTCCGTCTCACGGCCGTGGAGCGCGCCGCCGGGGCCCGGCAGAAGCTCGCGGTCCGCGCGGTGAAGCCCAGGATCCTCGACTCGGCCGGGGACCTGGCGGAGGCCTCCGTCACCGGATGGATCTTCTCCAACGAGCTCTACGACGCGCTGCCCGTCGCGCGGGTCTGCGGAACCACCGAGGGTCTCCGCGAGCTGCGCGTCGCCATCGACAGCCAGGGCTTCACCTGGGTGCGTTGCCCGGCTCCCGACGAGTACGGCGAGTATCTTGCCCGCTTCGGAGTGACCCTCGAGCCGGGTCAGGCCGCCGAGATCTCGCTCGACGCGGCTCCCCTCCACCGGCGGCTGGCGCGGGCCCTGGCGCGAGGGTTCCTCGTGGCGTTCGACTACGGGCACCGAGCGCCGGTTCTCTACCACTCGCTGGCGCGCCGCAACGGAACGATCGCGGTGCACAGCGCGGGACGGCGCCGGCTGGACCCTCTGTGGCGCCCGGGCGAGGTGGATCTGACCGCCCACGTCAACTGGGATGACCTGATCCGCGCTGGCGAGGAGGAAGGACTCGCCACGCGGCCAATCACGCGGCAGGGCCGCTATCTGGTCGAAGCGGATCTCTTCGACTTCGTGAAGGACGACGCCGCGAGGTGGCGCGCCTACCGGATCGTCGATCCGGAGGGGATGGGAGACGAGCTCTCCGTCCTCGTCCAGACGCGGGGCATCTAGAACCGGGTGACCTGCGATCGGGTGATCGGGTGATTGAGAGGCCCCGGTCGATCACCCGATGGCTCGATCACCCGATCGCCCGTTTCCTCGGTTTGACTCCCCGCCCCCCTCCGATAAAATGGCCGCCGATGGCCAGTTACCTCCCGATTCTTGTCATGGGTGTGCTCGCGGCGGCTCTCCCGCTCAGTGTGATCATCGTTGCCCGGGCCATCCAGACGATCCGCCCGAACCCGGCCAAGGCGGAGCCGTACGAGTGCGGCGTCGACTCACCGACGACCGCCTTCGACACGCGGTTCTCGGTCCGGTACTTCCTGATCGCCGTCCTCTTCGTCGTCTTCGACGTCGAGACAATCTTCCTCTTCCCCTGGGCGGTGATGTTCCACCGGCTGGGCCTCTTCGGTCTGATCGAGATGCTCGTCTTCCTCGTGATCCTCGTCATCGGCTACTTCTACGTCTGGAAGCGCAAGGCCCTGGACTGGGCCTGACCTCATGGGACTCGTTGACAACCGGTTCGAAGACAACGTCCTGACGACGAGCGTGGACTCCGTCATCAACTGGGCGCGGCGCTCCTCGATCTGGCCGATGCAGTTCGGGCTGGCCTGCTGCGCGATCGAGATGATGGCCGTCATGGACGCCCGTTTCGACCTGGCGCGGTTCGGCGCGGAAGTCTTCCGGGGGACCCCGCGGCAGTCGGACCTCATGATCGTGGCCGGCACGGTCGTCGAGAAGATGGCCCCGATCGTCAAACGCCTCTACGACCAGATGCCGGAGCCCAAGTGGGTCCTCGCGATGGGCTCCTGCGCGACCTGCGGCGGCCCGTACCGGACATACGCGGTGACTCAGGGCGTGGACCGGATCGTGCCGGTGGACGTCTACGTGCCGGGCTGCCCGCCCCGGCCCGAAGCCCTGATCTACGGCATCATGGCCCTCCAGAAGAAGATCGACCGGATGAAGGTCATCCGGAAGGCGTCGTAGTGGCCGAGGCCCCGCCGCCCCCCACGGCCCCACCGGGCGAGCCGAAAAAGGAAGCGCCGCCCGCCAAACTGGAGGGCAAGGACGCCTCCGCGCATCCCTGGGTCGAGTCCGTGCGCGCGGGCATCCCCGGCTCCGTCCTCTCCGCGCGGGAGTACGCCCGCCAGGTCACGGTCGTGGTCGAACGGGAGAAGGTCGCCGAGGTCGCGCGGCACCTCAAGGAAAAAGAGGACTTCCGCTACTGCGTGGATGTGACCGCCGTGGACTGGAAGAAGCGCGAGCCGCGCTTCGACGTCGTCTACCACTTCTACTCCTTCTCGAAGAACGACCGGATCCGCGTCAAGTGCGGCGTCGCGGACGGCCAGGAAGTTCCTTCGATCGCCGAGGTCTTTCTCGCGGCCAACTGGTCGGAGAGAGAGACGTACGACATGTTCGGCATCCGCTTCGCCGGGCACCCCGACCTGCGGCGGATCCTCACCTGGGAGGGGTTCAACGGCCATCCGCTCCGCAAGGATTTCCCCCTCGAGGGGATTGACACGGGCGCGGCCATCTATCCCGAGGAGTGGCCGGAAGGGGCGGGGCCCGGGCTGAACGATCCGAACCGGAAGGTCATCTCGTGAGATCGGGTGATCTGCGATCGGGTGATCGGGTGATTGACCGTGGCTTTCAATCACCCGATGGCTCGATCACCCGGCCACCTGATTTCGACTCGACGCAGAGGCACGACGTTACGGCACAATGACCGACAAAGCGCTCGAACATCCTGAGGTACCGACCCTGTTCGACGTCCAGGAGATGGAGTTGAACTTCGGGCCTCAGCACCCCTCGACGCACGGCGTCCTGCGTCTCGTGCTGAAGGTGGACGGCGAGAAGATCCTGGAGGCGAAGCCGGACGTGGGTTACCTCCATCGGGGCACGGAGAAGCTCTTCGAGACCGAGACGTATCCGATGGGGCTCCCGCACACGGACCGGCTGGATTACGTCGCGGCCGCCACGAACAACCACGCGTTCTGCCTGACCGTCGAGAAGCTCTTGAACCTCGAGGTCCCGCGCCGCGCGCAGTTGATTCGCGTCATCCTGGACGAGCTGCAGCGGCTCTCGTCGCACCTGGTCTGGCTCGGGACTTCCGGGATCGACCTGGGGGCGGTGACTCCCTTCTGGTACACGTTCCGGGAGAGGGAACAGATCCTCGATTTCTTCGAGGAGTACTGTGGGGCGCGGCTGACCCTGAACTGCATGCGCATCGGGGGCCTGCCGTTCGACCTGACCCCGGGCTGGATCGAACGGCTGTCGGAGTTCGTGGACGACCTGCCCGCCCGCATCGACGACTACGAGCAGCTCCTGACGGACAACCGGATCTGGAAGAAGCGCACCGTCGGCATCGGCGTCATCTCCGGAGAGGAGTGCATCGAGCGCGGCCTGACGGGGCCGCTCCTGC
>DATIRW010000033.1:0-1622 GCA_035469365.1 Thermoanaerobaculia bacterium | reverse complement strand
CCGATCCGTTCTACGAGACCGACGCCGGCGTCTCCTGGGATTTCTCCTTCGGCCGGATCGCGGTCGTCGGCCGGAACCTCGGCGACAGCCGCCACTACGTGACCGACAGCGAGATCGGCGACAGCCAGTTCTACGTCGCCGTTCCCCGCCGATACTCCGCCGAATTGACCTGGAAGTTCTAGTCGGGCCTCTCCTCCTCTCCCCCCGCACAGCCGGGGGGAGAGGAGCGGGGCGAGGGGCAACTCGGGTGAGAATGCCGCTCATGAAGAAACTGCTCATTGCTCCGGCGCTCCTCCTCCTAGGTTCCTCGCGGAGCAGATGCGCTCGCGCGGGTCCGGCGCCGATGCCAACGATCTCCTGTATGCGTTCGAGGCCTCTCGCGACTACGACCCCTCTCCGGATCTGGAGAAGATCACCGCCCCTGTTCTCGCCATCAACTCTGCCGACGACGTCGTGAACCCGCCGGAGCTCGGTCTCATGGAGAAGCTCATGCCCCGGGTCAAGCACGGGCGCTACGTCCTGATCCCGACCGGACCCGAGACGCGAGGCCACGGAACACACTCCTGGCCCGCTGTCTGGCAGGAGCACCTGAAAAGGTTCCTCGCGGAATTACCGCCGGAGTAACCTCCCGGCCCGGCTCCGGTCGCGCTTCCCGGCACGACAGGCTTTTCGTTGACTGCCGGTATCGGGCGAAATACGCTCCCATCCCGCCGAAACAGCTAATCTCCAGGGAGGTCACCGTGCGTTGTTGCCGCATCGCCTCGTTCGCGGTTCTCTGCGCCGCCGCGCTCGCCGTCTCCACGCCGCTCGCAGCGGACGAGAGGCCGCCGCTGACGAAGGAGCAGGAGCTTCAGAAGTTCCATCCGCGGCGCCTCGGCATGGATGCGGCGGTTCGGCAGGCCGGCTACCAGAAGCGGCTCGAGATGGAGAAGGCATCGCTCCTTTCCGGGATCCGCTTCCGCAACGTCGGGCCCGAGGTCCAGGGCGGCCGCGTGGTGGAGATCGCGGCACCGGCCAACCATCCCGACTCGCTGATCGTCGCTTTCGCCTCCGGCGGCCTCTGGCGCACCGACGACCGCGGCGGCGCGTGGACTCCCCTGTTCGACGACGAGCTCACGATCGGGTCCTTCGCGCTCGGGGACCCGGACGGCAGGACGATCTATGTCGGAACGGGCGAGTCGAACTCCAGCAGGACTTCTTACGCCGGCGCGGGGATGTTCAAGACGGCCGACGGCGGGAAGAGCTGGCAGGCGATCGGCCTGGCCGACACCCACCACATCGGCAAGGTGCTCGTGGATCCGCGCGATCAGCAGACCGTGTACGTCGCGGCGGTCGGGCATCTCTACACGGAGAATCCCGAGCGCGGCGTCTTCGTGACGCGCGACGGCGGGAGGACCTGGGCGAAAACGCTATTCGTGGACGAACGCACGGGCGCCATCGACCTGGCCCAGGACCCGAAGAACCCAGACATTCTCTATGCGGCGACGTGGGAACGCGCGCGCACGGCCGCCAACTTCCTGGAGAGCGGGCCGGGCAGCGGCATCTGGAAGTCAGCCGACGCCGGAAAGACCTGGAAGCGCCTGTCGGCCGGCCTGCCCGCCGGAGCAACCGTCGGCCGGATC